>JALHNI010000256.1 GCA_022843605.1 Bryobacter sp. | reverse complement strand
AGGACATGGCGCCGATGGTGCGGTCCCTTCATATGGCGGGTATTCCGACGATGCTTCTGAAGGGCGTAGCGCTCTCACTGGCGGTGTATAAAGATCGCGGCGCCCGGCCGACGCGCGATTTCGAGGTCCTGGTGCCGGCTAACGAAGCGGACAACGCTCTGGAGCTGTTTGCCCAGCAGGGCTGGCGCTCCGCCCTGGGCTTCGCCATGCGGGTGACACCTAGCCAGGAGCGGTACCGGCATGCCATTGAACTGATCAGTCCGAAGGGGAAGAAGTTCCACCTGCACTGGCATGTGCTGCAACAGTCCCGCTCGGCGAACGCCGACGCCGAATTCTGGAAGCAAGCGTGGCCGGTCTATCTGGATGAGGACCGTTCCCTCACCCTTCCGCCGACCATGCAACTGGTCCATTCCTGCGCCGAAGGAATTCAAGGCAAGAGCCCGATGCCCGTAAGTTGGGTTTGCGACGCCATGGTCACCATACGCGCCAGCAAGATTGACTGGGAGCAATTCGTGGCGTTGGCTCACGAGCACGAGGTGACTCTGCCGCTGCGCGATGCCACGCGCTACCTGCAGGATACGTTCCAGGCCCCGATCCCGCGATCCGTCACTTGGCGGCTGGAGAAAGAGCCGGCTAGCCCCTTCGCACGCATGGAGTATTACCGGCACCTGCAGCCTGATCGTCAGCACAGCCCACTGGTAACGCTAGTGGCCACCTACCGGACCTATCGACGTGGGGTCCGCGACTTGTCCCTGCCGCGGCAGTTGGCTGGCTTCCCGAACTACCTGGTCGACGTTCTCCAACTGCCCGGCGTCGGCCATTTGCCCCGGCACTTCGCTCGCTGGTGCGCCCAACGGCTGCGGCGCTGGCGGCCCGCTCCGGCGGTGGACGCCTACCCTGCCGACCAGGCGACGCCCCACTCCGCAACTCAAGGCTAGCGGCCGGGTTAAACAGTTAAGAAATGTGACGGTTGGCGTTTTCGGGAACGATGCACCCAATTGTTACGTCATCAGCAAGCGGAGGGTTAGCCATGCAAAGGCGTTCCGGATTTTTGGCGTTGGTGGCACTGAGCACCTTAGGCAGTTCCGGCCTTTGGGCGCAGTGGCGCAAGGTGGGCGAACCGGCCAAGACCGCCCCACCGGCAACGGCAGCCAAGCCTGCGGCTCAAACGACGGCTAGAACGACGGCTCCAGCAGCGGCATCCAGCGCCACACTCCCAGAAACCGAAGCCAGCACCAAGACCTCCGAAGGGGCGACCACAGGCGGTTGGCGTCGCGTCGGCGAGCCTGCCCGAGGCACTCGCACCCCGCTGGATCCGGCCGTCAAACCGCCCGAGACCGCGGGAGCGCCACCCGAAACCATCGGCGACTCCGTCATCTTCCGCACCGAAACCCGCGAGGTGAACGTCACTTTCTCCGCCACCGGACGCAGCGGCAACGCCCTCGCCAACCTGACCCAGAACGACGTCGAAGTTTATGAAGACGGCACCCGCCGCACGATCACGCATTTCTCTCGCGATCGCGATCTGCCGCTCACTCTGGGCATCATCGTCGACCTCAGCGGCAGTCAGCGCGGGCTGTTCCGCAAGAACCGCCGGGAGGCGCTCGCGTTTTTGCGCCAGGTACTGAAGCCGCAGGATCGGGTGTTTATCGTCACGTTCGGCAACGGCGTCCGCTTGGTGCAGGACGAAACCAGTTCGCTCAGCGATATTGAAGCCTCCGTCGGCGGCTGGGAAGATCAGGTAGAAGGCGAGGTTTGGAGTTCGCGCCCCGGCTCCCCGATCTACGACACACTCGACCAAGTCTTGAAACGGAAGCTGACTGCCCGCGATGGCCGCAAGGCTCTGCTCGTCATCTCAGATGGCGAAGACACCAATAGCCGCGCCGATGCTTCGACCATCACTGAACGCCTGCAGACAGCCGACACGATGGTTTATTGGCTGAAAACCGAGAATACGTTGGGCCAGGGCCGTGGACGCGGCATCGGCGGCATCATCTTCGACCGTATTGAGACCGGGCGGATGGCCCGCAAGTTGCGCAAGGTCGCACTGGAGACAGGAGGCCGCGTCTTCGAAGACGAGTCCCTTGATTCGCAGTTCCGGCGCATGGAAGAGGAACTGCGGACGCAGTACACGCTTTCGTTCTCTCCGGGCCGCGATTCGGCCGATGGCAACATCCATACGCTGGAATTGCGTGCCACCGATGTCACCACCAAGCTGCGCCACAAACCCAGTTATCGCGACGCCGCGAACTAATCCGGCGTACCTTGCGTACCGCTGGGCATGGGCCGCAAGAAGACCATTCAACAGTCCCAGCTGGCCTCGAGCCACTGGACCTTTTCGGACGGACTCGCGTACCCAGACTTCCCCGGCAGCTGTTTCATCGATGCCGCTGTGGTGTTCGTCGTGGCCATCGTGGTCTGCGCCGCCCTTGACCTCATCCTCAGCACTCTTCGCCTCGCCCGCCACTGGCAAGCCTGAAGGGCGAAAGTAGTGTTATCGTCATGGCCTGAGGAGGCTTCCAATTGAAGCTGTTGCGTTTTCGTTTGGGAAGTGAGATTCACGCTGGCGTTTTGACCGATCAGGGCGTCGCCCCGGTGACCGAGATCAACGCCAAACACGGCACCCAGGTGCCCAATGACTTGTTGGCCATCATCCAAAAGATCGGAAGAGC
>JALHNI010000255.1 GCA_022843605.1 Bryobacter sp. | reverse complement strand
CAAGAATCCTATTGAGTCGCGAAACCTCCAGGATGATCCCCGACCCAATGGCAGAGCCTGTCAGATTCGTGCCGGCGGCCCTCGGTGTGAGAGGAATACCCCGCGCCACTGCGTAGTCAATCGTGCGCGCGATATCCTCTTCGGACTCGACCAGTACGACCGCCTTGGGCATCATGCGATAGATACTCGCATCGACGGCATAGGCCGTGAGGGTAGGACCATCATCTTTGACTTTCGCCGGGCCAAGTCGAGCCCTGAGGTCTGTCGCGATAGCGTGAGATCGTTCCGGAAGGATGAGAGTTGGCGCAGTCATAATTCAGACGTCGGGCATTCTAGCAGGATGCTATGAACGAAGAACATGCAGGCGATCCCCACAATCCATCATGCGCCCTTCACCAGGAAGAGATAAACGTAGGCAACGGCGTCTTCGACGATGGATTCGGTGAATGTTGGCATGCGCAACTCAATACTCGATGAACGGCTCGAATTCACGACGCGGGACGATTGGTCGAAGATGCCTCAACTGCTTTTTATTTACGATTCTGCTTGGGTCAACCCCAGTACTAAGTGCCGCATCGGTAATCCAAGAGCTGTTCCATAGATCCAACTTCTTACCTTCTACAAGACCACAAAGTTTCTCTTCGTACGCCAGCTTTGGATCAAAAGAATAGCTGATCCGTTGAAGCCATACTTCCAGATGTCCGTTGTTGGGAAGTTGTGCAAGCCTTTTTCTAATCCGACCGACGGCGACGACCTTGGCGTTTTTGGTTGGCAACATGCTCAGCAACCTACTGACAATTGCAGCACAGGCGGGAAAACAACGCGGACTGTTGTAGCCGATATCGATTGCAATGCTGATTAACTGCATCGGGTTTTGTAGCGATTTCCGCGGAATGAGCCGCCTGTAGAACTCATCTAGGGCAGCTATTAAGCTCCCCGCATTGGGGAAAGCGATTCCATGGCAATGGATCAATAACAGATGCTTCTGTAGATTCCGATCGCCCTGTCTGCATCGCATCCACTCGCGTTTATCGATCTTGAGAGAACTCCCAATAACAGCTTGCGCACCTGTCGTCTTGGACACATTTAACTTGAGCCCGAGATCAATCAGAATCTCGGTCAATGCCTTCAAGATTCTTTCCCCGACTTGAGAATCGTTCACGAAGATGCGGTAATCATCTCTGTACCGGAGAATCTGGAAGTCCGAGATCATATCATTGGCTAACCGCTGGCTTAACTCCAAGTCAGCATAACCGAGGACTAACTCAGCAATCAGATCCAGCAGTACAGATCCCTGAGAAATGCCATTGGTTTGTCCGTTCTGCATGTCTTGAATACGACCATCAATCGCGTTGCCAGTGAGTGTCTGATCGTGCCTATTCATCTTCGCCTTTGGCTTGCCGTGTATGGCCCATGCAATTGCGTGCGTGTAAACGGAGGCATAGCAATCTGCGATGTCAGCATGTAGTACATGGTTGAAGTCCAGCGCCAACTCAATAGATGCCTGCTCAATCCCTTGCCACCAGTGGAGAATCTGGGCGCCCTGATCCTTCCGCTTGGTCAGGGACTCTTGCGGAATGCTCAGACACCTGATCTTGGGATCTTTGGAGAACTCGCCGAATCTGGCCTGGATCTCAACCCACGCCTTGTACTCGGTCAGCAGATTCACTAGGTCAACGTAGATAACCGGGTGGATGAGTTGAAAGGGTCGCCACGCATAACGACCATCCTTGTTTGAGTAGATTGTGTAGTTAACGCCTTCACATTTTCGCGGCTTCAGCTTCAGACTGGCCAGCGGCTTCGTAGCGAGAAACTTTCCCACCCTCTGCAAGATCGGACGAAAGTCGAAATACGGCGGAAGGTCGAGGCGACAATAGCTTTCTGGCTTGAGGAAAAACGCTCGAGCCGCCTTTGCAGACATGGCAAGGACGGAACGTTCCGCCCGCCTCCTCCTCGGCTTAATGATCTTGGCCTTCAAACTGTGATTCCCCCGATAAACTTCTGCGCGTCTTTCGCGCGCAGGAAAGCGAGGGTGCGCATGCACTTGAGGTTGTGCAGCGAGCAGCTCGTCATGCCGGGAAAGTTTTTGCGCAAGCAAGTGGCGACATCTGGTTTTACGCCGCGAATCCTCGCGCTCATCTCTTCCCCCGCCTCGGTGCCAACTCCGCCTCGATCTCCTCCACCGTCGGCAGTGCCGAGCGCAGCTCCGTCGGCAGCGCCCGTGTCAGTTCATACGTCGAGATGCCGATCGGTTTGTCGATGCCTGCAAAACTGTATTCGGCGAGCAAATGATCCTTTGTCTGACACAGAATCAGACCGATGGTCGGGGCGTCGGTCGCGTGTTTGAGCCGGTCGTTGACGACATTGCAATAGAAGTTGAGCTTGCCGGCGTACTCGGGCTTGAACTTGCCCTTCTTTAAGTCGATGACGATGAAGGCGCGCAGGCGCAGGTGGTAGAAGAGCAGGTCGATATAGAAGTCTTCGTCGCCCACGTCAAGCCGATATTGCCTGCCGACGAAAGCAAAGCCCTGGCCGAGTTCGAGCAGGAATTTCTCCAGGTGGCGGACGAGTGCGGTTTCGAGTTCGCGTTCATGGAACGGCTCAGCGAGGGTGAGAAAGTCGAATATGTAGGGGTCTTTAAGCGTCTGCTGGACGAGGTCGGACTGCGGCGCAGGAAGCATCGCGGCGAAGTTGGAAACAGCCTTGCCGTAGCGAGCGTGGGCCTGCGCGTCGATTTGCAGAGCGAGGATATTGCGGCTCCAGCCGTTGGCGAGTGTCTGCTCCATGTACCAGCGACGCGTGGAAATATCTTTGATCTTTTCTATCAGGATAACGTGGTGCGCCCAAGGGACCGTCCAGAACAAGCTTCCCTGCAAAAGTGCCACCGGTGGTGGCACTTTTGACTCGATGTGAATTTGTGCCACAGGCTGTGTCACTTTTGAGGCTGGGGGGATTTGTGTCGCGGCCTCCGGTGAACTCGCAACCAGCCCACGGTATTCCCGATAGAAGGCCAGCATTCGCTTGACATTTCGCTCAGAAAAACCTTTCACATCGGGCAACTCATTATGCAGAGAAATAGCCAAACGCGGAATCACGGCGGCACCCCAGCCTTCGCGCTTCTGGCGTTCGTCGATGATGCACCCGATGTCCCAGTAGAGACGGACGAGCTCAGCGTTGACCGCAAGCATCGCGCGGGTCTGAGCTGCCTGGATGCGGCCTTTGATCTCGGTAACCAGGGCTGCAAAGCCGGAACGGACGATGGTTGCTCCGCGCGGCCGCTTACCCGCCATACCCCAATCCCTTCCCACCTTCGCTACCGCTTCGGCGGACAAGCAGGTTGACAACGACGACTACGTCCAACTTTGCAGCTTCGGTCTGCTGCTG
>JALHNI010000254.1 GCA_022843605.1 Bryobacter sp. | reverse complement strand
GGTGCCAGCACCTATCCATATTTCTGCAGCACGGAATTGATGTTCCACATCTTCGATTCGGGTGAGTTCGTGCCGAATCCAAGGTACGATCCAGCCGACCCGGCGAGTCCTCAGTACATTGTTGATCCGGGATTCGACTTCTACTCGGTGGTTGGGCTCAACGTTACGGGGGAACACTATGTCAATCCGGGTGGCGTCGGAATGGTGCCAATCGGTGTCAGCCGGAATGGCTGCCCTCAAGCGCAGCCTGGCGATGAGTTCCCGGCCTACATGCTTGAAGGACCGGGTTGTCCGGCGGCTACGGTAGGGCGGGCGGGCTCGACGACAATGAGTTCGTCAGGAACGTCCTGGCAAGCGACGACGCAGTTAACGACCCAGAGCTGGGGGGCGCAAGCGCAGCAGTTTTCCGCGGCGCGTGTAGTTCGGCAAGGGCAATCACAACCAACGGCCGCGACGATTAAAGCAGCTAGCAAAGCGAAGCTCGACAGCGCTCTGGCCCGCATTGCAGAAAACACCCGCACCCAAAACGGGCGCCCTGTTGTCCGGAAGCACTGACAGCGCTTTCGGCACTGCTTCGGCACACATTCGGCACCGTTTCGGGACTGTTGCGGCACTGCTTCGGCCACACGTTGAAAGCAAAGGAAGGCAAAAAGGAGACGCGATGGAAACACCTCGTGAAGTAACTATTTACCAATCGGCGAATCGGCCCAACCTCCTCATGGGATGCGACCGGGAACTGGTGTTGATGGTGGTGCTTCTATGCGCCGCTCTGATCTTTTCGGTTGCCACGCTTTGGGGCGTTGTGGTCGGCGTCTGTGCTTGGGTGGCAGGCGTTGCGTTGTTGTCCCGGATGGCGAAAGTGGATCCGCTATTGCGCCAAGTGTATCTCCGGCACGTGAAGTATGGGAGCTTCTACCCGGCTAAGAGTGGACTGCGTGCACAAGCGATGCAAGTGGGGAAGGGGTGGAAGTAAGGATGCAACGATTTGCTGAACATCGAACCACGGCAAGGGGGCTGGCGGATCTGTTGCTCTACGACGCCATCGTTGAGGACGGCGTGATGCTTCTCAGCGACGGGAGCCTGATGAGCGGATGGATGTTCCGTGGTCCTGACTTGGATTGCGCAACCCATGCGGAGATGGCCGCATTGAGCGCCAGGCTCAATTCGATTATGAAACTCGGATCAGGGTGGATGATCCAAGCGGATGCAATTCGCTCCGGGTCGCCAGAGTATCCGAGACAGAATCACTTTCCCGATCCGGTGTCCGCTCTGATGGACGTGGAACGGCTGCAGCAATTTTCCTCAGAAGGGAGTCACTTTGAAACGGAGTACTTCCTAACGCTCACCTATCAACCGCCACGCCTGCGCGAGGAAAAGGTGAAGGGCTTTGTGTTTGACGAGCGGGACGGGGTAGTAGGAGCCGGGGGCAAGGCGCTCGAACATTTCAGGCAAAGGGTTGCTTCGTTTGAGGATGTGTTGGCCTCGCTGGTACATGTTGACCGGCTGAACGCCGAGCGCGTGAAAGATGCGGCCGGGTTTTGGAGCGTGCAGGATCAACTCCTGGGCTACGTGCATCGGTGTATCACGGCGCTGGATCATCCTCTCGAATTGCCTGAAATTCCAACGTGCTTAGCGGATGTCGTGGCGACACAGGACTTTGTTGGGGGCGCTGAGCCGCGTATCGGAAAGAAGCATATTCGGGTCGTAGCTATTGACGGATTCCCGCGAGCATCGCATCCGGGGATTCTACGCGCTCTGGACGCTCTTCCGATGGAGTATCGCTGGAGTACGCGGGCGATTATGCTCGATCCCCAGGAGGCGAGCGGGCTCCTCGACAAGCACCGGAAAAAGTGGAAGAGCAAGGAGAGGGGCTTCAAAGATCAGATTCTAAAAACGGAGTCTGGACCGGTCAATCTCCATGCAAGTGAGATGGCGGCTGACGCTCAAGATGCGATGAGCGCAGCAGCGGCCGGCGATGTTCACTTTTGCATTTATACGAGCGTGATGGTGATTACCGGTTCGACCGCGGTGGCTGCGGAGGACAACGCGGGCCTCGCCATGAAAACCTTGCATAACCTCGGGTTCGGCTGCCGGATCGAAACGGTGAATGCGGTAGAGGCCTGGCGCGGATCGCTGCCGGGTGATGGCTACAGCAACGTACGCCGAGTTGTTTTGCATACTTTGAATCTCGCTGACATGCTACCGACGACGGCGGTTTGGGCGGGACTTCGGACAAATCCGTCGCCACTGATGCCGGTGAATTCGCCGCCGCTCTTCTATGCGGCTACGGGGGGAGCAACGCCTTTCCGCTTCAACCTGCATGTCGGCGACCTCGGGCATTCACTGATGATCGGCCCGCCTGGGGCAGGGAAGAGTACCTTCTTGGGCTTCGCGGCCGCTCAGTGGCTTCGGTATCCAGGCGCTCAGGTATTTGCTTTTGACAAAGGCTACTCGTTGCAAACGTTGACGGCGGCTGTTGGTGGCGAGTTCTACGACATCGGCGAAGGAAGCAAGTTGTCCTTTTGCCCGCTGCGGGAATTGGAGACACCAGCGGATATTGCTTGGGCGGTCGATTGGCTGGAGGCCCTGTGCAATTTGCTGGAGAAGCGGTTATCTCCCCATGAGCGCACCGCACTCGCCCAAGCGGTCATGGCGTTGAGCAAGGAACGCCCTGACAAGCGGTCGCTGACGGCGCTGCGCTCGAATGTTCAGGACGAGGAGTTGCGAGATCTCCTCAATCACTACTGTCTGGGCGGGCCGATTGGCTTCCTGTTGGATTCGGAAACCGATTGTCTGGGCTCCGGACACTTCCTCACGTTTGAAACCGAGAACTTGTTCCCTCTCTCGGAAAAGGCTGTCGTGCCGGTGCTGCTGTATTTGTTCCGGCAGATCGAAAAACGGCTAACCGGAGCGCCTACGCTCGTGCCTCTGGATGAGGCCTGGGTGTTTCTCAGGAATCCGTTGTTTCGAGAGCGGGTTCGGGAGTGGTTGAAGACGCTGCGCAAGTTGAACGGAACGGTATTGCTGGCGACGCAAAATCTCTCGGACATCTTCAACAGCCCAATCAGGGATGTCGTTTTGGAGTCGTGCCCAACAAAGATCTTCCTGCCGAACGCGGAAGCTGGCAATACTTCGTCGCGGCAGTTCTATCTCGATAGCGGCCTGAATGACCGCGAAGTCGAAATCGTGCAGAGGGCGCTACCGAAGCGGGAGTACTACGTTGTGTCGCCGATCGGGCGTAGAAAGATTGCGCTTGGCCTCGGCGGAGTGGCGTTGTCGTTTGTCGGAGTGAGTGGGAAGGAGCAACGGCAAGCGGTTTTCAACCTGATGGATGAGTTCGGAGAGGAATGGGTCGCGGCGTGGTTACGATCACGCGGACTCAAGGATTGGGGTGATTTTTACGAGGAAGGTCAGCGGGTGGCCTTCGGAAGGATAGCGTCATGAAGACTATAAATCGACGGCACTGTATGAGGGCGCTTGTGACAGCGGCTAGCGGGGGTGCCGCGGCGCTGCTGTTTCCGTCCCGCGCCGATGCGACCGTGGGCGACTACACGCGGGAATGGACACAAATTCTGAACAAGATTCAATTGCTGCAGAGCTACATCCGCCAGGGTGAGGAGCTGCGGCAAAAAGTGTTGCTCG
>JALHNI010000253.1 GCA_022843605.1 Bryobacter sp. | reverse complement strand
GCTCTTCCGATCTCTCGCGAAAGACCTTTTCGGCCTCCGCGACCTTGCCGTCTGTCACCATCGCCTGCGCGACGGAGAACCGGGCGAGGGATCCATAGTCGCCACCGACGGTGGCGAGTTGCTCAAATACCTTGCGGGATTCGGCCAGATTGCCCTTATCAGCCAGGATCGTTGCCTTTTGAAACATCGCAATCGACGCTTCATCGGTGCCTGGGTACTTGGCGATCACGGCGTCGATCGCTTTGGTCACCGCTTCATCTTTCAGCTGCTGGCTGGAGAAGGCCTTCAGCGCACCATTCTGCGGCTCCGCGCCCACTGTTGCCTCGCGCGCAACAAAGACCTCGCGCAGGGCTTGGCGGCGCTCTTCCGAGCGGCTTTCAATAAACCAGTAGGCGCCCACCGCCACCAGCACCACCGCTAAAGCGATGCCGGCGTAGCGAATTACCTGCTGGCGATGGCTGGTAGCGTAACCGAGAGCGTGCTCTGTTACGACAGCAAACTCGTCAGTTTTGAGTTCTTTCCGAAGGGTCTTGTCCATGGGGGTTATACGGCCTGCGATTTTCGAGCGAAGTACTTCAGGCGGAACTAACAGATTAGCACACCTGAAACTAAGCCTGAAGCGCCGCCAGAACTTCCGTGGCGTGTCCCGCCGGTTTCACTTTCTGCCAGATTTTCTTAATCTTGCCGTCCGTCCCCACCAGAAATGTCGTACGCTCGACGCCCATGTATTTCTTGCCGTACATGCTTTTCTCGATCCAGACCCCGTAGGCCTCGGCTGCGGCGTGTTCCGGATCGGCCAACAGCGTGAAGGGCAAGTCGAACTTAGCCTGAAACTTGGCCTGCGCCTTCACCGGATCCGGCGAGATTCCCAACACCACGGTGTCTGTACGGGCAAACTGGGCGTGCTGGTCGCGAAACTCGCAAGCCTCCGTCGTGCAACCCGGCGTGTCGCTTTTCGGGTAGAAGTAGACCACTACGTTCTTTCCCGCCTTGGTCAGGCTGGCGAGCGACAGAGTCTCGCCCTTGTCTGTCTGGAGTTCGATCTTCGGTGCCTTTGCGCCTTCTTTGAGAGCCATGCGGATTCAGATGCGCTCCGCCCGCTAAACGTTGATGAATTTTCAGTCCGGTTTCCGGAGCCTTCGCCCGCCAGGCCACATAGTGAACGGGAAGCACCTAAGCCCAATTGAATCAATCACTCTTCGGTTCGTTTCGTGCTCCCGGTTTGCATTTGCGCTCTCGCGGATGAATCGGCCAAAACCTTCGTGTAACGCGCTCGCTCCCTCAGCCGTCTGGACACTCAGGAAACGCATCTTCGGGTGCCCCTGAAGATTGTAGACTGATAGAGTATTCCGCTCATCGAATGAAGGGCGAGATTTGATTTAAGGAGAACATCGACTCGATGCTCAAGAGCACCCTCACCAGCCTTTCATTGGGCACTCTGCTGGCTGCCGGCCTCATGACCGCGCAGGAAAATAAGACTGCCGATCCCGTTACAGCCGGCAAAGAAGTGTTCGAACAATGCTCCGGCTGCCACAACGCTGATAGCGACGAAAAGAAGATGGGCCCTGGTTTGAAGGGCCTTTACGCCAAGGCCAAGATGAAGAACGGCAAGAAACCCACGGACGAAAGCGTCAAAGGGATCATCACCCAGGGCGGCGGCGGCATGCCTGCTTACGAGGACATGCTCTCCAAGGACGAGCTTGGCAATCTGATGGCTTATCTGAAGACCCTGTAATCTGTTCTCCGGTTTAGAAAAAGCGCCGCGTCTCCCGACGCGGCGCTTTTCTTTTCTCAGATACACTAACCCCTATGAGTGAACAAGTTGACGTCATTGCCCACATCCACGCCAAGCCCGGCCAGGAGGATGCGGTTCGCGCGGTCCTTGAAAGTTACGTAGCGCCGACACGTCTTGAGGAAGGCTGCCTGCGCTATGACCTTTTCGTCGATGTGAGCGATCCCACCAAGTTCACCTTCGTCGAGGAGTGGACGAGCATGGCCGCGCTCGAGAAGCATTCCCAGTCCCCGCACATCACGGCCGGCCGGCCGCTGGTGGCGGATAAAGTGGCGGAAGCAGCCTGGGTCCAAAAGCTAAAACGGCTGGTTTAGGGCAGAAACTCCACAGTTGTCGACTGGGTCCAGGTCCGGCCGGTGAGCGTATCGGTACCGGCCAGGGTGAAGGTGTGCGTAGGCGGCGCGCCCGGGGCGCATAGCCGCACCCGGGCTTCGAGTTGACCGTGACCCGACAAGCTGTTGGCGCCAAACCATGAGGCAATCTGCGCGGTAAAGTCCTCACCGTTGACCTTCAAAGCCGTGAGCTTCGTGTCGATTCCGGCTGTTTCCTGAGCCGAAAGATTGAAGAAGTAGCGGCAGCCTTCGGAGTCTGGCGAGCCCGGCGCCACTGGATTCGGCGTGGACTGAAGGGCTACCTCCGAAGGGATAATCCGCACGTCGGCTGTGACGGGTATGGTCTGCACCGTCTTGCCGGAGGTGACGGTGATTGAGCCGACGTATTTGCCGGTCCGGTTGATCAGCCGCGGTTGAATCGAGAACTGCACAGCCAGCGGTGAGCCGCTGCGGGCCGTACCTTGCGTGCGGGATACAGTGATCCAAGGATCGCTCGGCACCACCGAAACAATTATGCTGTCGTTCAGCGTCGAGTTCACCACCAACGTGCGGCTCTCCGCTGCGACGGCGACATTCGGGTTGACGAGAGTATACGCCGAACTCGCCGGAGTCACCGTCAGTTGGTTCGGCGCCGGATCCTCCAGGTACGGTGAGAACGAGGGCCATGCTTCGGAGAGCTTCGCGTAGCCGTCGACGCGCGGCTCCTGCTCGCAGATCGAGACCTGGGAGAACTCCGGGCCGTAGCTCAGCATCCCGGTGATCGTGTTGGTCCGCGAGAAAAGCGGGGAGCCTGAAGAACCATGGTGCGTGGCGCCGCCCGTCCAGCGGACCTGATGATAGAGCGCGGCGGGGAATATGGAGGTGTCTCCAAACGTCCAGTATTCGGAGAACATCGAACCGAAAGAGATACGCTTGTGCGTGGCAAGCGGATGGTGGATGCCAACCAACGGGCTACCCAAGGCAGGGTCAGTCGGGTCGTAGTTGGCGAAGCGCGCGCCGGCGGGAATGCTGTTCAGGATCACCATCGAGTAGTCGCCTCCGAGCGTGTTCTTGCTCACCACGTATCGAGCGCCCGTGGGCGAGGAGCGTTCAATGCGCGAGGCATCCGCTTCCTTGGCGTTGCAACTGGGCGTTTGAAAATTCCAGACCGCCTCCACCGTGCGTGCCGTCTGGTCGTTGTTTAGGCAATGGTCCGCCGTGAGGAAATAGGGGATACCGCTTCCGGATTTGGTGCGGACCAGAGCGCCAGTGCAGGACGCCTGGCCGGTCTCAGTTTCGAAATAGATCATCGCCACCGAGCGGCCCGTTTCGAGCCACTCTCCGTGGCAGTTGATGTCGAGATGGCATTTGCCGGGGTCGCCAAAGCCGTAGCCAATCTTCGTGCCGGCCTCCGCGAAGCGGTGCGAAACTTCGCTCACACTGAAACGGGGCTCGCTCGCCGTCTCGTTGGCTGCTGGCCAGTACTCCAGAAGCAGTTCCGAGCCTTCGATGGTGTGGCTCCAAAAGTCGCCATCGTTGAATGGACCCTGGCCCTGATAGTGCGCGTAGTAGATCGGAAGAGC
>JALHNI010000252.1 GCA_022843605.1 Bryobacter sp. | reverse complement strand
CGAAGGTGACCACGGTGACCACGGCCATCGCCACCCAGTGCGCCTCGGCCTGGTGGGGCGCGGGTTCGAAGAAGAGTCTGGCGAAATCCTGGCCAAAGTTCATGCCGAAGAAGCCGGTGAGCACGGCTCCCCCGCCCAGGATCATGCTCAGCATCGCCAGGCGGTTGACGGCCATGGTGTTGCGGCGCTGATAATACTCGTCGAGGACGCTGTTCAGCCGTTCGACCTCCTGGCCGATCTCACTCTTCATCGAATCCACGCGGAAGACGCGGTTGAAGAGGGCGAAGTGCTCGGCTTCTTCGTCCTTGTTGGCAAGCTCGTCGAAGTGCCAGTAATTCGAGAAGATGACGAATTCGCTGCGCAGTCCATCCATGAGGTCGATGTTGTCGGGCGACAGCTTGCCGTCGCCAAAGTCCTGGTCAAGACGCCGGGAGACCAGGGCCGTGCGTTCAGCAAAGTCCAGCAGTGTCACCCGGTAGAACAGGGCGATCAGCGCCATCAGGTGATAGCGCGAGATGAACATGCGGTGAATCAGGAAGCCTTCCTGGAGGAGGTGATCGTCGCAGTCGCGTTCGCCAAAGCAGACCGTGACGCTTGAGTAACTGGTAAAGCCGTAGTAGGTGCCCTGGTGGGCCCAGCGCGTATACAGTTGCTGGTTCATCTGCTCCTGGATGAAGGCCGGATCGTAGCGGTAACGCGGCGCGTAGTGGTCGACGTAGAGCACCCGCGAAATAAAGATGCGGTAGTCCTCGCTTTGGGCGTAACCGGCCGGCAGACCGACCGGGCTGAGTGCGACGTAGGTATACACGATCATGCGCTCATCAAGGACGGCTTCGTACTCCTGATTCTCGTAGTCGCAGAAGTAAAGCAATCGCGTGAGCAGGCGGGAGAGCGGCGGAAGATAGTTGCGGATGCCACCGGAGTTGAAGTCCTCTTCGATGACGGTCTCATCGCCCACCAGCAGGCGAACCAGGTTGGGGGTACGGCCCTCACGCCGCTGCCGGCCACTCGACGGATAGAGCTTACGCATCATCTCATTGATCCAAAGAGCGCGCGAGGCGGAAATATCGAATGCCTGCAGGCCCAGCGAAAGGATGCCGATGCCATTGGCGAAGAGGATCAAACGGAGTTCGGTGACGGCGACTTCTTCGCTCCGGCCGCGTTCATCGCGAGCGTAGAGCCGCACCCGATGGCGCGGTTCAATCGGAATCCGGTAGAAGCGGAGCTGGCTTTCGCCTTCGCCGCCCATCTCTTCGCCCTGCCACTCGCCGGCCTGCATCCCCAGCGCATCAAAGTAAACGCGGCGGATGAAGGGATGGAAAAAAACCATGTCCTGATAGGCTTGCGAGTCGAGGGTGAAACTGGTGTAGGCGGATCGCTGCCAACGGCCGATCCCCCCGACCGCGGAAGAATCGTGAGCGCGGATCCAGCCGTCCAGGCCATCGATCCAGCGGCGGCCGTTCCAAAGGTCGCCATGGCGCTGCAACACCGCGTCCCGATCAATGGAGAACGGGAACAGGAAGAAGGTGTGCAGATGAGAGACGTTGGGTTCCATGGACGGGCACGACGACAAGGCTGACGTTTGATTATAGCGGCCTCGCTATAATGCCAACATGTTAGATCGCCGCCAAGCTCTGCTACTCCCCCTTGCCGCCTTCGCCGCCACCGACGGCTTTGAGCCGCTCTTCAATGGGAAGGACTTACAGGGCTGGCACATCGAAAACGGGCCGGAAAGCGCCTTCCACGTCCAGGATGGGGCCATCGTGGTACATCCGGGCTCAAACTTCCCTACCTGGCTGCGCTCGGATCGCGAGTACGAGAACTTCGAGTTCCAGGGCGAGGTATTCATTCAGGGCTGGGCCAACTCAGGAATCTTTCTGCACGCGCCCAAGCATGGACGTCCCACCGGTTGCGGCATGAAGATCAACGTCTTCCAGAAAACCGACGCCGTACCGTTAGCTGAGAGCATGGGGGCGATCTTTCCGGTGGTCGCGCCTACTAAAGTCAATGTTCGCAACAAGGGCGAGTGGAACCAATTTCGGGTGCGTGTCAATTGGCCCGAATTCAAATTGTGGATGAATGGCGAACTCGTGCAGGACTTGAAACTCGATGCGCATCCGGAACTGCGTCACCGTCTGCGCCGGGGCTACCTGGGCATCGAGAGCTTGAGCTATCCGGTTCGCTTTCGGGGACTCGCCGTGAAAACTCTGCCCTCCACCGATACCCAGATGGCGCTCTATGCTGCGCCCGAGGACCTGAAGCAGTGGCGCACGGACGAACCCGAGTGGCTCGAGAAATCGAAGTGGGAGACGCTAGGCAGTACCCTGCGCGGTGAAGGCTTGGGTTATCTCGCAACCAAAGAGCACTTCCGCGACTATGACCTCGAGATGTACGTCCGGCCGAGCCGTCATTCGAACGGCGGCATCTACTTCCGCTGCCCGAACGGAGTGAAGAGCGATCACTACGAGATCCAGGTGCATGACGTTGAGGGCGCCGTGTATCCAACGGGCTCGCTTTACGGCCTCAAGCGGGCTCGTTACTGGCCCCAGGAACCGGAAAGTTGGTTCCTGCTCCAGTTACACGTACAGGGCGACCATTGCGTGGTTCGCGTGGATGGCGAGACCGTGGTGGATTACCGGGGCCTGAAGAATTTGTCGGCTGGCCCCATCGCCATTCAGGCGCACCAGACCGGGAAGTGGATTGAATACAAGGACATTCGCCTGCGGCGACTGTCCAGCTAAGGTGAATTGCAGTTAATCATCTATAGAATCCGTAAGATTGCGCCGATGGAACTTTCAACGGCGTATGGCTACCGACTCTCCCCAGATCGATCTCGATGCCCGTAGGAAGCATCTGGCCCGGTTTCAGAACGCCGATGGCGGCTGGGGATACTTTCCCGGCAAGGAAAGCTGGCTGGAGCCGACCGCCTATGGCGCTTTAGCGCTGCAGGGACAACCCGAGTCGAAACGCGCGCTCGAGCTGCTCGCCCGGTGGCAACTGCCCGATGGCGCCTGGCACGCGAACGCCAGGGTAAAGAATCCCTACTGGGGTACGGCGCTGATGCTGACCCTCTATCGGGCAACCGGACGACGTGACGCGAGCTATGCGCGAGCTTTGGAGTGGCTGGCCAAGACGACCGGGGCCGAAGGCAGCTTGCCGGTCCGGATCGTCCAGCGCTTTCAGGCGCGCATTGTGGACCAGGACGAGACCATCCACGGCTGGCCGTGGCGGCCGGGAAATTCTTCCTGGGTAGAACCAACGGCGCATGCGCTGGTGGCGCTGAAGCAGAGTCCGCGGGCCGGTGAACTCGCTGATCGCATCGCCGAAGGTGAGGGGTACCTGTTCAACCGGCGTTGCCCGGACGGCGGCTGGAACTACGGGAACAAGCGGGTTTACTACACCGACATGACTTCGTTCCCGGAGACGACGGGATTGGCCCTGCTGGGCCTGCAGGGGCGCGGGGCCAAGGAACTGAAGCCGTCCATTGAGCGGGCGCTGAGCCATGCCCAAACGACGAAGAGCGGACTGGCACGCGCCTGGTTGACGATCGCCCTGCGGACACATTCGGTCCCGGTGGAAGGCAACTTGCCGACCGCCCTGGCACCCGGCGGCGACCTCGCGGTTACCGCCCTCGAACTGCTCGCCTACGACCCGGCAGTCGCCAACGTATTTCAAGTGGGGAGACTACACTCATGATTCTCGATCGGCGTTCGGCGATTCCGTTGGTCGGTCTCGGGGTGATGTCTGGCGTGGTGGGCTACAACATGAAGCCCGACCCGATTCCCACGATCCTGTCTCCGGTCTCGGTGATGGGGGCCAAGGACTACTCGGCCGACTTATTGGACATCCTTTATCGCGGCGTGATGACCTGCGGCCTGAATGTCAGGGGCAAGCGCGTGCTGCTGAAGCCAAATCTGGTGGAGTACGATCCTCAAACGCCGATCAATACGGATCCGCGCTTCGTCGCCGCGGCCGTCGAGCTGTTTCGTAAATTGGGCGCGGCCGAAGTGAAGATCGGCGAAGGCCCCGGGCATCGCCGCGATAGCTGGGCCGTC
>JALHNI010000251.1 GCA_022843605.1 Bryobacter sp. | reverse complement strand
TAAGGGCTATCGCCCGGAGGAAGCGCACTTCACCTTCCATGGGGTGCACGCGCAGAACTATCACATCTTCACTCCGGCCGACGGCAAGGACTGGGCCATGGTGTGGGGTTGCCAGCCTTGGATTAAACGCCTGCCCTACGCAAACGCGGCCTATGACTACCGCTTCAAGCACGGCGAAAGCGGCAAGCTCACGCTGGAGTTCTACATCACGCCTTTTGACTACGCTGCTTATGATGGCCCCGAGCGTTCAGTGGAATCGAAGCTCGTGGAGAACAAGAAGATCGGCCTTTCCTGGTCCATCCTGGACTACGATGACGATCAGGCGAAGACTTACCGTGGTTTTTGGAACCTCTCCCACAAAACCACCATGTATGCCAATGCCTCTGATCTGGTTGCTTTTCGGCTGATGCCGTTGGAGCCCGCCTTGCGCCAACCGGTGGAAGCGGATTGGTCATTTCAGGTGCTGGACCTTGACCGGCGCGAGGTCTCCTTCCACGACGAATCTTTCGGCGCGAATGCCTGGAAGTGGGAGTTCGGCGACGGCGAGACTTCGAGCGAACAGCATCCGGTGCATCGTTACCAGAAGGCCGGCGAGTACGTGGTGACTTTGCACGTCGAAGGTCCCCGTGGCAAGGCTCGCCGCACCAAGGTCTGGGACGTGGTGCTGCGATGAACCGAATTCCTCTTTTTTTCTTCTTCTGCGCCGCTGCCAGCGGGCAGGACGCTTTCTTTGAGAAACGTGTCCGCCCGATACTGGCGTCGCGCTGTCAGAGCTGCCACAGCGGCAAATCCCCGAAAGCCGGTCTCGATCTCTCAAGCGCCGCGGGCCTGCGGAAGGGTGCTGACACCGGCCCCGTGGTCATTGCGGGCGACGAGGCCAAGAGCCGTTTGCTGCAGGTAACCGGCTACCAGGAGCGCCTCAAAATGCCTCCTACGGGACGCATCGGCGATGCTGAATTTGCCGTCCTGCGGGAGTGGGTGAAGTTGGGCGCGCCTTGGCCATCCACGTCGGCGCCGGTGATCTCTGAAACCAGGACCAAAAGCTACACGCGCGCTCAGCGTGAATTCTGGTCCTTCCGTCCCTTGCCGTCGCCGGCCTTGCCGAAGGTGGCGAATCAGGCCTGGGTACAGTCACCCATTGACCATTTCGTGTTAGCCGCCCTCGAGTCGAGTCAACTGAGTCCGTCGCCCGCGGCGGATCGCCTAACCTGGCTCCAGCGAGTTACCCTCGATCTCACCGGCCTTCCGCCCACTGAGCCTGAAGTTCGAGCCTTTCTCGATGACCAATCCGCCGAGGCCAACGCCCGCTTAGTCGACCGCCTTCTCGCCTCTCCGCGCTACGGCGAGAAGTGGGGCCGCCATTGGCTCGATGTCGCACGCTATGCTGATTCCACCGGCGCCGACGAAGACTATCGTTATCCCCACGCCTGGCGCTATCGGGATTACGTCATCGACGCCTTCAATCGCGACCTTCCTTATAACCAGTTCATCCGGGAGCAGGTCGCCGGTGACTTACTCCCGCCCCCGGCTGGCCAAAGCGTAAATACGAACGGCATCGTGGCCACCGGCTTTCTGGCTTTGGGGCCTAAGCTCGTCGCCGAACAGGACAAAGTCAAAATGTTCTACGACATTGTTGACGAACAGATCGACGTAGCGGGGAAAGCCATCCTTGGCCTCACCATTGCTTGCGCTCGCTGCCACGACCATAAGTTCGATCCGATCTCAACGAAGGACTACTACTCGCTGGCGTCCATTTTCGCCAGCACGAAACAACTCTCACAGATCGAGGGAACCGTTTCCAAGCTCTATTACGCGCCGCTTGTCCCGAAAGATGTTGCCGCACAGTATGAGGCCTATCAGCAGCGTGTCGCCGCCAAGCAAAAGGAGATCGATGCCGTCAATGGTGCCGAAGGCGCGCGCTTCCGCGAGACTTTTGCGCCTCAGCTTGCCGAGTATCTGCTGGCCGCGCGGCCAGTCTATGTCGATGGCGCCCCGTTCGCCGCGAATCTCAATCAGGCGCTCCTCAAGCGATGGGTCGACTATGTGAAGCCCAACAAAGAACGGCGTCCGCACCTGGAGCGCTGGTACCAGGCTCCTGTGTCGGAACTGGCGGCCACCGCCCAGCAGTATCAACGCGAGTTTCTTGCCGAGATTGCCCGCCGACGCGACGCTCTGGCCGAACACGGCCGCCAATCTGAATCGGCTCGGGCCCGCGGCGAAAAGCCTCCCGCACCGCCCAAGTTCCTGGCCGGCGATAATCGCTTCTATTCGGATGTCGCGGCCGGCAAAGGGCCGCTCGTCTTGCCGGCCGATGATCCCTTCTACAGCGAGGAATCGCGGCAGAAGCTGACCGCGCTCAAGGCCGAGTTGGCCTCCATCAAAGCTGCCGCCCCCGCTGAACTTCCATTTGCCTGTGCCGTTGGCGAAGATCAACCCGTTGAACAGCGAGTTTTCCTGCGTGGCAATCCGGAGGCCAAAGGCGACTTAGTCACGAAGCGTTTTCCCACCGTCCTGGCGGGCGAGCAGCAGACCCCGATCCGGTCCGGCAGTGGACGTCTGGAACTGGCGAACTGGCTCGCGGATCCGGCCAATCCCCTCCCGGCCCGAGTGATGGTGAACCGCATCTGGCAGGGTCACTTCGGTCAGGGCCTCGTCCGAACCCCGAATAACTTCGGTCTCTCTGGCGAGCGGCCTTCTCATCCCGCCCTGCTCGATTGGCTCGCCAGTGAATTCATTCGCCAAGGCTGGTCGATCAAACAGATGCACCGGCTCATCGTGCTCTCCAGCACTTACCGCATGTCGACCGCGTCGACGCCGGCCCAACTCTTGAAAGATGCCGAGAACCGTTTACTCTCGCGTTTCCCGATTCGCCGCAAAACCGTCGAGGAAATTCGAGACTCCTTGCTCTTACTGGACGGAACACTTGACCTGACCGTCGGCGGCAGCCTCCAATCCGGCGAAGGTACAGACAACGAATTCAGCGATGGCCGCAAGAGTATCCATCCCGATTCCACCCAGCGGCGCACGGTCTATCTGCCGATTCGCCGTTCGAATCTCTCCAGCCTTTTCACCCTCTACGACTTTGGCGATGGCACCACCAGCACCGAGATTCGCTCGCAAACCAACGTCGCACCGCAAGCGCTCTACATGATGAACAGTAAGTTCGTCGCGGAGCGGACGGCAGGGCTCGCACGGCAGTTAGTGCGGCAGGAGAACTCCGCCGGGCAGCGCATCAGGACGGCTTGGCTGCGCGTCCTGGGCCGTGAGCCCTCTGCGGCTGAGATCGCCGACGGCCTTCAATTTATTGCCGGTTTCCCTGGCCAGTCAAACTCGAACGCCGCCTGGGCGAGCTACTGCCGGTCTCTGGTAGCGTCCAATGACTTTATCTATGTCTACTGAGGTTTTCCTATGACTCGCCGTCATTTACTTCGCCGCTCCGCCTGTGGCTTTGGCTTGATGGGCCTCGCTGGCCTCCTTGCGGCAAGCGACGCGGCGAATCCTCTTGCGCCCAAAGCCTCGCACTTTCCGGCCAAGGCGAAGCGCGTCATCTTTCTGTTCATGCACGGCGGTCCGTCACACCTCGACACCTTCGATCCCAAGCCCCGCCTGATTCAGGATCACGGCAAACCCTTGCCCTTCAAACGGCCGCTCACCTTTGCCGAAGGCAGCACTGGCAACCTGCTCAAGTCGCCTTGGCAGTTCAAGCAGCATGGCCAAAGCGGCATTCCGATTAGCGAGCTCTTTCCTCATGTCGCGCGTCACGCCGACGAGTTATGCATCTTGCGCTCAATGGTGGGCGATAGTGTGGCCCACGGCGGCGCCACCCTGCAGTTACACACCGGCTCAAATACCTTCACGCGCCCCAGCATGGGCTCCTGGGTGGTCTACGGTCTTGGTACCGAGAATCAAAACCTTCCGGCCTACCTCACCTTGAAGCCGGGCCTGTCGCACGGCGGCGCAAAAAAGTGGAGCAGTGGTTTTCTGCCTGCCGCCTACCAGGGAACCGCAGTGGGCCTGGGCGGCGTGCCGCTCGAGAAGATCGCGGAACCGATCGAACACTTACACAATCAGGGACTGACACCGGAGCAGCAGCGCTACGAACTGGACATGATCCAGAAGATGAATCGCGCCAGTGCCGCGCGCCACCAAAGCGATCCCGAACTCGAAGCCCGCATCCAAAGCTTTGAGCTTGCCTTCCGCATGCAGACCGTGGC
>JALHNI010000250.1 GCA_022843605.1 Bryobacter sp. | reverse complement strand
CACCGCCGCCGCCAGTGCCGCCACCGCCGCCGCCAGTGCCGCCACCGCCGCCGCCGGCGGTGACCGCGAAGGACAGGGCCTGGGAGGGCGTGCCGCCGTTACGGACCATGGCCGAGAAGGTTCCCGCCGTGGCGACCGTCAGACTTCCGCCGACGGTGCTGGTAGTTTTGGTGGAAAGCTGCGCATTGCTGACGAGGCAGGGGTTGCAACCCGGGCCGGTGAACTCCGCCGTCACGGTGGCGGGGTTGAAGTTGGCGCCGTTGATCGCGAAAGTAAAGGCTTGGCCGGCTACGGGCGGGTTCGGGTTGGTGGTGAACGAAGAAACCGTCGGTGCCGGAGCCGGGGGTGCGTCGAACCTCAGGGCCCGGTGGTTGTTGGTGTCTGCGGCGTAGAGGGCGCCCGTGCCGTCGACGGCCAGACCAAACGGGTTCTGAAAGCCGCTGGCATTCGCCGGAGAGCCGCCTTTGTTGGGCGTACCCGTATTGAAAGCATTTCCCTGCCCGTAAACCCGGTCGGCGACGGTACTGCCCGCTGGGTAGTGCAGCACGCGATGATTCGCCGTATCGCTAACGTAAAGACCTCCCGCGCCATCAATCGCCGTGGCGATCGGCAGTAGCAGGCTCTCCCGGCTGACGCCGCCCAGATTGGAAGCGGCGCTGGTGAAACTATTCCCCTGACCGTAAACCCGGTCGGCAATCACACTTTCGCCGGTATAGTGCAAAACCCGAATATTGTCGCGATCCGCGACGTAGAGACCGCCGGGCTCAACAGTCACGCTCATCGGCAAACGCAGAGATGCCGCCGACAGACCACCAGCGTTCGCCGTGGCGGTCGTAAACGAGCCACCCTGACCATAGACTCGATCCGGAATGGTGCTACCGCTCGGGTAGTGCAGGACCCGGTTGTTGCGAAAGTCCGCAACATACAACCCGCCGTCGGCGTCCACGGCAACACTCGAAGGATTATTGAGGCTGGTCCGCGACGGGGTCGCCGATCCAAGATTGGCGTTTCTGGTCGTGAAGTCGCTATTTTGACCGTAGACCCGATCGGCCGTGGTGCTGCCGGGCGGGAAATGCAGCACCCGGTGGTTGTCGAAGTCCGCGACATAGAGGCCTGTGTCGTCCACGGCTACGCCGTTTGGATTGTTCAAGACGCCTGGGCCCATCCCATTCTTGTTGGGCTGTCCGGTCTCGAAGCTCTCGGTCTGCCCGTACACAAGGGTGGGAGTCTGGCTACCGCTGGGATAGAACAGAACCCGATGGTTTTGTTGATCGACGATGTAAACACCGCCGTTTCGGTCGATGGCAATCCCTGCGGGACTGGAAAGAGTGATGGCGCTCGGGTTCGTCTGGCCACGGTTTGCACTTCTTCCGGTAAAGCTCCCCTGGCCGTACACGGCATCGGCGGTATCGTCAGGCGGCGCCTGGGCAAACAGTAGGGACGACACCCCGACGACGGCAAGTAGACCCCCAAGGGTCACACGCCGCAACAAATGATTCATGAAAATTCCTCCGTAACCGCAGTTGAGGGCTGCGAACCCGTTGCAAGGACTGTATCACCTGCGATTTGTTAAATCAATCGTCAGCGAGGCTGAGAGCAGGCCATCGCAAAACCCGATTCACGGATTGTGTGAACAGTCCCAACTCCCACGGCCGCAATCACTTCCGGCGCATTACTCACCTACTCAAGACCAAAAACCGGACGCCGCAGCGCCCCCCAAAGAGGGGACACCCACCCAGGCAATCGCACTCAACCCGGGGAGCGGCGGTCGTCTTCACTGAGAAGAGAGTGAGTGTGGGGTGAACCAATGGCGGGTCCGGTTACAGAAGGAACAAACGGACAGCATGACGGGCACCTCAATCAGTACACCGACCACCGTCGCCAGTGCGGCCCCGGATTCCGGGCCAAACAGCGCAATCGCCGTAGCCACCGCAAGCTCAAAGAAGTTGCTCGCGCCAATTAAAGCCCCCGGCGCGGCAATGGCGTGTTCCACCCGAAAGAACCGCATCAGGCCGTAGGTCAGCGAAGAGTTAAAGTAGACCTGAATCGTGATCGGCACGGCGATCAGGAGCACATGCGAAACTTTGCTGGTGATGTTGTCGGCTTGAAAGCCGAAAATCATCACCAGCGTCACCAGTAGGGCTAACATGCTCACTGGCCCAAGCCGCGGCAGAAACTCATTCTCGAACCACCCGGCTCCCCGGCGCGCCACCAACCAACTCCGCAAAGCGACACCCGCCACTAACGGGACCACGATAAAGATCGCTACCGAATAGAGCAGCACGTGAAAAGGCACTTCGAGAGAAGACGCGCCACTGACGAGATACCGCACGATGGGCGCAAACAGCACCAGCATAATCAGGTCATTCACTGACACCTGCACCAACGTGTAAGCCGGATCGCCCTTCGTCAGATAGCTCCACACGAAAACCATCGCCGTACAGGGAGCGGCGGCCAGAATGATGCAGCCGGCAATGTACTGCGACGCTTCGTCAGCGGTGAGAAAGGAGGAGAATACGTGGCGAAAGAAGATCCAGGCCAGCAAGGCCATGGAGAAGGGCTTGACGATCCAGTTGACGAAAATTGTAATCAGTAAGCCGCGCGGACGCTGGCCAACCCGGCGAATGGAACCAAAATCCACCTTCATCATCATCGGGATGATCATCAGCCAAATCAGCACCGCAATGGGCACGTTGATCTGGCTGCCTTCGCCGAATTCCATCGCCCGCAGGGTATTCATCACGCCAGGCAGGGTCTTGCCCAGTAGGATGCCCACCGCCATGCACAGGGCCACCCACACGGTCAGGTAACGCTCGAATATGTTCAATCGCTCACCCCTTCGCCAGAATCCCCTGGCCTTCGGCCAGCCGTAGCAACGCCTCAGGCCCCACCACTTCTTGCGGCGTCCAGGGCACCACCGCCACCCGCCGCGCGTGCCGCTCGCTCACCTCGCGCAGGTAGGTCTTCTCCCGCCCGGCGCGGGCCCGCAGGACCGGGTCCGTCGAGCCGGAAAGCAGAAAGCTCTGGTTCACGACCCAGGCAAACGGCTCAATGCCCGCCCGCCGCAGATCCTCCTGCAGCCGGGCCGCCTCATGCACCGGTGTCGCTTCGGGCAGCGCCACCAACAGAATCCTGGTGAACTCCCCATCCCGCAGCCGCGGCAGCAATTGGCGCACCGCCTCGGGGATCTCTCCCGTGCTCCGCGAAACCTCACGATGATAGGATTCCGCCGCATCCAGCAGCAACAGCGTGTGGCCCGTGGGTGCGGTGTCCAGAATCACGAACTGATTTTGCCCCGCCGCCACCTCGTCGGCAAAGGCCCGGAACACGGCAATCTCTTCGGTGCAAGGCGACCGGAGATCCTCCTCCAGCAACGCCAGCCCGTGGGCATCCAGCGTACTTGCGGACTTCGCCACCATCTCGCTGGTGTACTTGCGAATCTCCGCCGCCGGGTCAATCCGGCTCAACGTCAGCCCCGGCACCTGATCCCGCACCGCGGCCGCTATGTGCGCCGCGGGGTCCGTTGTGCTGAGGTGCACCTGATGGCCTCGGTGAGCCAGGGCCACCGCCACCGCCGCGGCAATCGTCGTCTTCCCGACGCCGCCCTTGCCCATGGTGAGGATCACGCCGTGTCCGGCCTTCTCCAGTTCGTCGATCAGTCCGGCCAGCCCGCCAAAGGCACAATCGTTCAGTTCCGGGCCGGCGCCCTCGGCGGCAAAGGCAGCTGGCCGGTTCACCCGGCGCAGGTTCGCGGCGCCAATTGGGGCGAAGGGCAGCGTCTGTACCTCTGAGCGTTCCAGCAGGCGCAACCCCGCCGGCATCTCGTCCAAGGCCCGCATCGAACGCGCCTCCAGCGCCTGCGCGATCTCATCGTCCGGCGACGTCGCGTGGAACACCGCGTTCAGCGCCAGCACCATGTTGCGCAGTCCGGCCTCATGCAACTCTCCCCGGGTGCGCTCCGCCTCGGCCAGCGCCGCCCGCTCCGGACGGCTCACCAGCACCACCGTGGTCAGCGAGGCATTCAGCAGGCTGTCGACACTGGCCGCGTAGAGCGCCTGTTGTGCCTGCAACCCGGCCAGCGGACCCAGACACGATGTGCCGGTGGAGTTCGCCGCAATGAAACCGGTCCACGCCGCGGGCAGCTTGAGCAGCCGCAGCGTATGGCCCGTCGGCGCCGTATCGAAGATCACATGATCGAAACGCGCCGAAGCCTGCGGATCCGCCAGCAGCTTGGTGAACTCGTCGAATGCCGCAATCTCAACCGTGCAAGCGCCGGACAGTTGCTCTTCCATGCTCGCGAGTGCCGCCTCAGGCAGAATGCCCCGGTACGGGCCGACAATGCGGTCGCGGTAGGCCTTCGCCGACGCCTCCGGGTCGATATTGAGGGCCTCCAGATTCGGCACCCCCAACACTGGCACCGAACTCGTGGCACCGCCCA
>JALHNI010000249.1 GCA_022843605.1 Bryobacter sp. | reverse complement strand
TCGCATCAAATGCGGCTGTAGCTCAGTGGATAGAGTATTGGCCTCCGAAGCCAAGGGTCGTGGGTTCGATCCCCGCCAGCCGCGCCAATGAAATTCGCCTTCGCATTTCGATTTTCTGCTGTTTCACTCAACGCCATGTAAGCGTTCATGTAAGCCGATTCGCATGAGCGGTGGATGTGAGTGCAAATCCATCCGGACGGATGGACCGGCGGAGACCTCCGCCAGCTACGCCCTCATGCGTTTGCAGCTACCGCACTCAAATCAGCGGGAGTTTTAGCGAACTTGGCAATCATGGAGTTGATTCGTTTGCTCGCGTCGTCGTAGTTCTTCTTCACGTTGTCCTCTCCTTTGCCAACGCGTTTTGCCACGTCGACAATCGCCGCCTCCCGCTTTACGCCACCCCTCTTGTAGAGGTCCCAGCAGTGCAACCCCGTCAAGACGCCCAAGAAGCTGTCAAGCCTAGGCACGTCGAATTCACTGTGTTCGCCCTCTTGCTCACGCTCCAGGAAGTCTTGAATTAGTTCACCCGCGATCGGATCTTCCCCGCTCAGTGGTGCGCGATACAAAGCGTATTGATACTGAAGTTCGTCGATCTGCCGCTTCCAGTCGAGTAGATCGATGTCAGCCGCAAGGTCGATCTCAAATCCAAAGACGGTCTTGTCGCCGTCGCTCCGGGTCCCGTACCTGAACCCCGGATGCAAATGAATGGGCTCGTGAAGGTGAACCGTAAAGTGCTCCGCGGGCACATCGTCGCGGCGCCCGTAGTTTTTGGAATCCCGGAGGCCCGTCATCACTTGGTCGATGACCTTCAAGATGTCGTCCCCGGAAGTCAGGTCGCAGACTCGATAAAACCGTGCCGCGGGAATCTCGAAAAGGCTTAGCGCAGTCGCGAATTCTGCGCGGACAGCCGACAACCCCTTGATGATGATTGCGCCCATTTCCCGATGAAAAAGCCTCCCATGGCGTCGCGTGAGCGGGAATCCGACCTGTAGCGTGTCGAACGCAAAGTCGATCAAGCCTTCGTGGTCAATCTCATCATCCGACGCGCCGAGGTCACCCCAGAAGTGACGGACGTCGATGGCAAGCTGCCTCAGCGAGTTCATCTCGCCGGCGCTCATCGCTTCGGACGCGCGAATCGCGTACTGAAGGTCTAGAGAGTTGCGAACTCTGCGCTGCAGGAACGAATGGAGAACGTCTTGGCGTTGGGGTCTGGTCATGAAGGGCAGAGTAGTGTGATGCCCCAAGATTACCTCGCATCTTTCCTCGCGGATTTCTAAAGTCTTCCTACCGCGAACGTTCTTGCATCCTCAAGAATGTGGATCGCGGGAAAGGAATGACTGTGAGCAATATCCAACCCACCCCCGTCAGCAAGTACACGCTTTCGACGGCTGTTTTCGCGACGCGCAACAACGTCGAACCCGAGACGGTGATCAAGCGCCGCTCCAAGTTCGGCTCCTTCTACGGCGTGACCCCTGTCCAACAGGCGAACGGGCGGCTCCTGTGGCCGGACGAAGTGCCTCTCAAAGGAGATCTGTGACTGGAGTCACGCAGTCCCCACGGACTTCCGAGGTAAGCGAGCATCAACATGACAAACAACACACAGAACTTTTCCGGCCCGCCGGCTCAGCCCAAGAAGCAAGGAGTGCCGAACCAACGGTCGATCCAAGTCGAAGTGCGCAAGAAGAGGGCCCCGGCAGCGGCGCGCGCACCACGGGAAATGTTCAAGGGCTTTCGCCCGCTTGCCAACTCTCCGATGGAACCGCTTGCCTGGCAATCTCCGAGATTCCTGCCGAAAAGCGGAGCGATCCTGGTGATCACGCCCCCCGGCGCATGTCGGTTCGCGTTCAGCGCATATCTGGTGGCCTACCTGCTCGGCGCCGCCACCACTCCCTTCGGAATGGCGCGGTATCCGGGCCGCGTGCTGGTCAGTAGCCCTTCTGCGTTGTTCGATCGGTCGCTGCGGGTTTTCCTCAATCGCTATACGAGGGCCGGCCGGCGAGTGCACACCCGACACGCCAGTCGCCGCTTCAACTGGGCATCCCCGCTGAATAGCGAAACCGCGGTCAACCAACTGAAGGATCAGGCAGTTGCAGGCCTCGTCATCGACGCCGGGCCTATGCCCCCCGGCATCCGTGAATCAACGGTGGACGCAGCGCGTGCGAAGCTCGAAGAGGTGGCCATGGCTGCCGACTGCTTGATTCTCATCGTCGTCGAGTCGACGAGCCAAAACCCGGACCCGTTCGAAAGAGTCCCCAAGAGCCTCCGTTCGATGCGCGGGACTCTCCTCGTGTGCCCCCTGCGAGCCCGTGTGTTCACACCGCCGCCGACTCCTCTGCCACGCTTCCTGCTGGTGCGGCTAGCGGACTCGGCAAGCCATACGCTCAACGTGGAGTTTTCGCTGGCAACAGCGGAGGATGCCGTTGAGGCCAGCGAAATGTTCTGGCAGACCATCTCGTACGACGACCCTCGCGAAGTGTTCCGCGCCGCGGAGTTGGCCGAGTTCACGCGCTCGCAGCAGGATGCAGTCAACTTCGCACTCGAGGTGCTTCGCATGCGCGGCCCGACCGATATGGCCACCCTTAAGTCGCTGGGCTTTGCGAGCACGAAGAGGATTGCTCCCTCCACGATGCGCGATGCATTGACGGTGGCGCGCGAGTTCAAGCACGTGGAGCAGGGTCAGCGCGCCAACCGGTCGCTCTGGGCTCTGCCCGGGCAGCTCCCGTGGCACTGGCCGCGCGGGTTGGGGTGATGGGGAGATGCGGGGGCGACCCTGCCCTCAGCTGAACAAAGGGCCGTAAGCACCCTATCACTGGGCGGAAACGCCGGAAGCGCCCCTCACTTTCGGCACTTCCGGTCCGCTTTGTCAGCAACTACCGCCTCGATTCGAGGGTACCTCGCAAGGCGAGGGTTACCGACCCAACACAAGACATCAACATGGAAACGAACACAACAGCGACAGACGGGCCCAGCCGGCCCGTGTCGTCCGTCGCGATCTGCTGCGTCTCGCTCGCAGCCGGAGCCACCGCAATCTCGATTGCGATGGCGGCATTGGCGGCAGCGGATATCGGTGGCACGGGCCCCGAAAAGGCACTCTGGGCGGCAGTCGGAATCATCGCCGTCCTCGGCGCGCACTTGCTTCCCGCTGCAAGCCGAGGCGCGCCCCCGCGACTCCGCGCGATGGCGTGGATCATCTGGGCGAGCAGCATGGCGTACGTCGCCATAAGTCACACAGGCTATTTCATGTCCGCGCAGCGGGAAGCTGGGGACCGGCGTGCCGAGCAAATCATCGCGCCCGAGGAGAACACATCGCCGAGGCGGGCGGAATCCACCATCCTCCAGGAAGAAGCCAAGGCGCGCAGCGAGTTGACCAAGCTCGCCGCGTCGAATTGCCAAGAATGCATTTGGGTTCGCACTCGCGTGACCGTGATCGAAACAAAAATTAGAGCACTGCAATCTGAAGCAGAGGAAGCGCGGGACGCGCAAGCTGTTCGTAACCTGACTGCTCGGGCACGCGAAGAGCGGCGCGCAGACCCAGTCACGTTGGCGCTGGTCACGTTACTGGGTGCCGACAAGAAGCTCGTCGCGCTGGCACCTGCAGTCATGTTCGCCGTGATTCTGGACGGCTTGGCAAGTCTCTGTTGGCTACTCGCTATTCAAGGGCGTGACCCACCCCGCTCCTCGGGGGCAGTCACCGTGACCACGGTCACCCCCAGCTGCGCAGCGCCGGTGGTCACGACCGTCATGCCCGAGACGCACGGTGTAGCTGCTCCTCCCGTGCCGTCGATGACGTTGGTGTCCGGCGAGGGGCAATCGGCTAAGGGCGTAAGCGGCCCTATGAGGACTGCCCCGTCTTTCCCGGCACTCGTCGCCTCGGCTCGCAACGCAGTTGCGGCGGGAAGCATTAAGCCCACCGTGCGCGGTGTCCAGGTGCACCTTGCCTGTGCACAGAAAACCGCCTCAGCCGTCTGTAAGGCACTCAGAACGCCAGCGTGACGGCCGTCCCATCGGATCCAAAGATCAGCAGATTGCTCACGACGTGGTTCCGGACAAGAAAGAAGACTCGCATGCCCCATCGCGTCTGGAGCACGGGCCCGCGTTCGTGCAGCAAAAGAGAGTCGCACTGCTTGTGGTTAACCGCCTGGGATTTTAGTGATCCAGTAAATTTTTACCGGAACATCCATGGTATGTACGGCGCAGGGGTGCTGCCGTGCACCCGGCCTAAAAAGTCAGGGCTACGCCAGTCCAGTTATTTTGTTAATTAATAAAGAGAGAGCAAGAGAGGAGTACTCTAGTGTCTCCTCCTCAGAGGAAGACACTAGAGAGAACACCCGGATGACTCGGGGGGTCCGGGGGGGTCCGGGGGGGTCCGGGGGTCCGGGGGTCCGGGGGTCCGGGGGTCCGGGGGTCCGGGGGCAGGGGGTCCAACGAACATACCCGCTTGTTCGCTCCGCA
>JALHNI010000248.1 GCA_022843605.1 Bryobacter sp. | reverse complement strand
CCAGAATGACTTCGGCTTCGCGGCTTCTGGTCCGGTCGTAATTCCCAAGGTGTACGATGGACGCAACAAGAGTTTCTGGTTCGTTTCTTACGAGGGATTCCGCAACCGCGTGGGCGCGAATGATCAGATTTTGAGTGTTCCCACGCCGGAGATGTACAACGGCGATTTCCGTAACTGGGTGGATGGCAACAATCGCTTTCTGCCCATCTATGACCCAACGACGACGCGCCCGAACCCGAACGGCGCGGGGTCAATTCGCGATCAATTTCCGAATAACCAGATTCCGGTGAGCCGATTCTCCTCAACAGCGAACGCGATTGCCTCCTACGCGAAGGGAATTGCTCCAAATCGGGGCGGTGTGGCGGGTACATCTGCCTATGTTCGCAATAACTATCAGGTTACTGGCGGCACCAACGTGACGCCGACGGACAAGTGGAGCGTCAAGGGCGATCAGGTGATCGGAAACAATCATCGTGTGAGTTTCCTCTGGAATCAAACAACATTCTTCAATCAGCCCGGTCCGGCTGGCGCGCCAGGACTGCCTGGCACCGTTTACAACGGGCAGATCCAGGATTGGAGCACGAACGCCATTCGAGCGGTTCATGACTGGACGATTTCCTCCAACATGGTCAACCACCTCTCGTACACAAAGAATACCTTCATCAAAAACTCTTACTCTCCGAATGTAGATCAAAATTGGAAAGACAAGGTTTGTATCAAAAATGCCGTTGATTGCAATCAGAACTTTCCCACGATCAACTTCACGGAGTACACCGGGTGGGGGAGCGCTTCTTACAACGGGACCAATCAGCCCGGATGGGGAATAAAAGACGATTTGAGTTATATTCGCGGTTCCCACACCTTCAAGTTCGGTTTTCAGCATCAGAACCAAAATGCCGACGGGTTTGGCCAGCAAGATATTGCCGGGCGTGCTGACTTTAGTTATTTGAGTACGAGTGTCCCGGGCGCCACGTCATTTACCAGCGGTAGTTCGTTTGCGTCTTTCCTGGTCGGCGATGCGTTTCTGGGCCGGACTGAGACGATCCGCAATGTAACCCAGAAGTTTCCTTACTTTGGCTTCTACGCCCAGGACGACTGGCGCGTGAATCGTAAACTGACGGTGAATATCGGTCTGCGATATGACGTGACCTTGCCGCCAACCAACCTGAACGACGAATACTCCGACTTCAATCCAACGCGGCCGAACCCGGGCGCCGATGGTCGGCCCGGTGCGCTTTGGTTCGCTGGATTCGGCGAGGGACGCGAGAATCGGCGAAGCCTTGTCCCCGGTTGGTATGCCGGTTGGGGGCCGCGCATAGGCCTTGCCTACACGCCCGATCAGAAGACGACTTTCCGCGCGGCTTTTGGCCGTTCGTTTTCGCGCGTAACGGCGGTCCAGGGCAGCGGGCACTTCGCGGGCTTCATCGGACAGTACGTATTCAACAACACCTCCCAAGGCGTGACGCCGACGTTCCGGCTCGATCAAGGCTTGCCCGCGTACGTCTTGCCACCCTCCATCGACCCCGCCTTCTCAAACGGTAATACCGTCGACTACTGGCAGGGGCAAGAGGCGACGCGCGCGCCGGAGAATCTCTTCTGGACATTCAACATCCAGCGCCAGTTGGCCTCCAACATGGTGGTGGAGATCGGCTACAACGCCAGCGTTGGCACTCATCTGCAAACCGGCTTGCTGAATTTCAACCAACTCCCCACGGCCACGTACGAGGCGCTGACGGCCCGCCTTGGCGTCGCCCAGGCTCAGTCTGTGCTGCGGGGTGACATTCTCGCGCCCGCTGCTGTTGCGGCCGGGATTCAAGTCCCCTATCCCAGCTTCTTGCGGCAGAGCCTGCGAACGGTGAATCAGGCGTTGCGCCCGTTCCCGCAGTATCAGGCGATCGTCACCGACGTGCAGAATGGCGACAAGAGCGGACACTCCAGCTACCACGCGATGGTGATCAAGATGGATCGCCGCTTCTCACGCGGACTCACCCTGAACTGGAACTACGTATTCTCGAAGCTGCTGACCGACTCCGACACGTATTTCGCCAATGCCACCGGTGCGATGGACCACTACAATCGCCGACTGGAGAAGTCGATTGGCGCTTTTGATCAGACGCATGCGTTTAAATTCTCCACACTCTATGACCTGCCCTTCGGCAAAGGCCAGAAGTGGCTCACCTCCGGACCGCTCAATCACGTCCTTGGCGGATGGCGGATCGCGGCGATTCAGACCTACAACAGCGGATCCCCGGTGGCGCTGAGCCGCAATAACCCTCTGCCCATCTTTAACGAGACCACCCGGCCCTTCGTGGATAGCTACGACAACTGGCGTGGAGCGGTCTCGGGTGATCAGTTTGACCCGGCCGTCGACCGCTTTTTCAAGCCCGCCTCGGCATTTCCGGTCCAGCCGAACAATTTCGGCAACGTCACCCGCTTCAATCCCAAACTGAGAGGCTTTTGGGGACAGAACGAAAACATCAGCCTCGCCAAGACCTTCCAGATCACGGAGAGTATCCGCCTGGATTTCCGCGCCGAGGCGTTTAACCTGTTGAATCGGGTCATCTTTGGCACCGGGAATGGCAACCTAAACGCCGGCGCCTTTGGCCAGGTCACCAGTGCCAACACTCCACGGCAAATGCAGGGAGGACTGAAGCTGTACTGGTAGGGGCACGTAGCCTGTTTTGACTTGGCGGCGGGCGGCTGATCGGGCCGTGCGCCGCCATTTCCGCGTCTAGGTCACGATAACGGGGTATCGAACTGTCGGGGAACAAGGCGTAGCCGGTGCGGATTCCTGAGCAGAATCATCGCGATAATTAGCCCGATGCCCGATCGAGGCCTGTCGCCGGCGGTTCCATTTCCTCCCCGGAACAGAAAACACCCCAACTCGCTCGCCATCCGAACACCGCAACGATAGCCGGAATCGATTGATTCTAAACACAATCTAGCCACCTGCCCGCCTGCACGGTGTCCATCAGCCCGAGGCCAAGAACAAAAAACTCACACAAAAGAAACTTTCTTCTCAATGCGCTTGCCAAGCCCCGGTTGCTTTGCTAATCTAAATCTCGTGGATGCGCGGCGACGCGGATCCGAACTGCTGGTGCGAGTAACCCCGCCCGCTTCGATCTTCCCCTTGAGATCTCTCAGAAAAAGCTAATGTAAATAGCTTGTGCCTGAAAGAGAGCGAGAAAAGAAAAAAGAAAAAGCAGTAGACAGAAAAGAAAAGTTGAGTTAAGCTAGTAAACGGTTAAACGAGATGGACGGTAGGGCGGCTCCCCGGCGAGAATGAAATCGCTGAACGAGAGTGAGTCGCGAGTCTGAGGTTGCCGGGCAGAGCATGCCGAACCTCAAAGATGTAACCCACCCGAGCAGCTGTCGCTGCACTCTGGCAAAAGTTTGAGAATTTGATTTTTCCTTGGAAAACTCTGTATGAGGAGTACCTTGGATACGCCTTTCGAGGCCGCTAGTTGAGGCACCTTCTTTTGATCGTGTTTTGATTAGTCAGTTGTTTGACAACCTGATTGGATGCGAAGTTCGAACTCGTCAGTAATATTTGAGTAACATCTGAGGCGACAAAAGCTTAGCATCTTGCGCACTGGTTAAATGGTGCAAGAGGTGTTGAGTTTGTTAACTAACGGTTCAAACGAGAGTTTGATCCCGGCTCAGAATCAACGCTGGAGGCGCGCTTAACACATGCAAGTCGAGCGAGAAAGGGTAGCAATACCTGAGTAAAGCGGCGTACGGGTGAGTAACACGTGGGTCATGTACCCTTTGGTGGGGAATAACATTGGGAAACCGATGCTAATACCGCATAATCCCGAGAGGGAAAAGCCGCAAGGCGCCGAAGGAACAGCCCGCGGCCGATTAGCTAGTTGGTGAGGTAATGGCTCACCAAGGCTTCGATCGGTAGCCGGCCTGAGAGGGCACACGGCCACACTGGCACTGAAACACGGGCCAGACTCCTACGGGAGGCAGCAGTGGGGAATCTTGCACAATGGACGAAAGTCTGATGCAGCGACGCCTCGTGAGTGATGAAGGTCTTCGGATCGTAAAGCTCTTTCGACTGGGAAGATAATGACGGTACCAGGAGAAGAAGCTGCGGCTAACTACGTGCCAGCAGCCGCGGTAATACGTAGGCAGCAAGCGTTGTTCGGAATTACTGGGCGTAAAGAGTGTGTAGGCGGTGTCGTAAGTTTGGCGTGAAATCTCCCGGCTTAACTGGGAGGGTGCGCCGAAGACTGCGATGCTTGAGGATTGGAGAGGAAAGTGGAATTTCTGGTGTAGCGGTGAAATGCGTAGATATCAGGAGGAACACCTGTGGTGTAGACGGCTTTCTGGACAATTCCTGACGCTGAGACACGAAAGCGTGGGTAGCAAACAGGATTAGATACCCTGGTAGTCCACGCCCTAAACGATGCATACTTGGTGTGAGCCATTCACTTGGTTCGTGCCGGAGCTAACGCGTTAAGTATGCCGCCTGGGGAGTACGGTCGCAAGGCTGAAACTCAAAGGAATTGACGGGGGCCCGCACAAGCGGTGGAGCATGTGGTTTAATTCGACGCAACGCGAAGAA
>JALHNI010000247.1 GCA_022843605.1 Bryobacter sp. | reverse complement strand
CCGAGGGGCCTGTCTCTGCCTCCCCACTCTTTTCCACAGAATATTTGACAGCCCGCCATCGCCAGGCTATATTAAGAAGGTTTGGCGAGCAATCTGTCTGCTCCCGGCTACCGCTTGTCTTGCGTTTAGGCCATACCCAGAGAGCCAACACCTGGGTGCCGATACGTGTTAAAAGAAGATGAGTCCGGCTTGGGGGCCGGTCCCGCTACATCGGTGAACAACGCTTCACGCAGATGGAATGGACTTGTCCGAAGTAGATTTGCCCCGTTCTGCCTCCGGTTTACCGGTAACCCGGCAGAGTTCGCTTTTGGGGTTTTTTCCCGCAAAGAAAAGACTGCAGGCGGTACAATTTGGCCTTTTGTCGCGTTCGTGCGCCCATCGATTCCGGTGAGTTCGACGAAATCGCTTGAGGTTAAAGGGGTTCACCAACGCCATTTAGCTTAGAAGGTATTACTTAGCGTGCCTACGATTAATCAACTTGTGCGCAAGGGTCGGGTAGTGACCAACTACAAGACTGCGAGCCCGGCTTTGGCCGCCTGCCCGCAGCGACGTGGGGTGTGTACTCGAGTCTTCACGACGACTCCCAAGAAGCCGAATTCGGCGCTCCGTAAGGTGGCCCGCGTTCGCCTCACCAATGGCATCGAAGTCACCAGCTATATTCCGGGTGTCGGCCATAACCTGCAGGAGCACTCGATTGTGCTGATCCGCGGTGGCCGCGTCAAGGATTTGCCCGGTGTGCGTTACCACATTGTCCGCGGAACGCTCGATACGGCCGGTGTGGCCAATCGCAAGCAGAGCCGCTCGAAATACGGCGCCAAGCGGCCTAAGACTGGGCCCAAGAGCTAAAGGAAGCCAGGAGAAACTATGTCTCGTCGTCGCAGAGCGGAACGCCGCGAATTACTTCCCGATCCCGTCTACAATTCCACGTTGGTGGAGCAGTTTGTTAACTGCATGATGTGGGATGGCAAGAAGAATACTGCCCAAAAGTTGTTCTACGCCTCCATGCAAATGTTGGAGCAGCGTGGCGGTGATGAAGCCCTCAAGTTGTTCAAGAAGGCAGTGGAAAACTGCAAGCCGTTGCTCGAAGTGAAGACGCGCCGCGTCGGCGGAGCCAACTACCAGGTGCCGATCGAAGTGCCGAACAATCGCCGCACCTCGCTCGCCATTCGCTGGTTGTTGCTCTACTCGCGCGGCCGGTCCGAAAAAGGCATGAGCGAGAAGCTGGCCAATGAGTTGAATGACGCTGCCAATTCCCGTGGCGGCGCGATCAAGAAGAAGGATGAAGTCCACCGCATGGCTGAAGCCAACAAGGCTTTCGCCCATTACAGGTGGTAGTGAGCCCGTTTAGAAAGACCTAAGGCGTCCACCAACACTTATGCCCCGCACCGTACCACTCACTCGCATGCGCAACATCGGCATCATGGCCCACATTGATGCCGGTAAGACGACGACCACCGAGCGCATCCTCTATTACACCGGCCGCACCTACAAGATCGGTGAAGTTCACGAAGGTACTGCCACGATGGACTGGATGGCGCAAGAGCAGGAACGCGGCATCACGATCACGTCGGCTGCGACCACTTGCGAGTGGAACGACATCCAGATCAACATCATCGACACGCCGGGACACGTCGACTTCACTGCTGAAGTCGAACGCAGCCTTCGTGTGCTCGACGGTGCGGTTGCTGTCTTTGACGCGGTCGCCGGTGTACAACCACAGACGGAAACCGTTTGGCGCCAGGCTGACAAGTATCACGTCCCCCGCATTTGCTTCGTCAACAAGATGGACCGCGTGGGTGCCGATTTCTTCCGCTCAGTTCAGACCATGATCGATCGCCTTGGCTGTAAGCCGGTGATCATTCAGACTCCGGTCGGCGGCGAAGATCAGTTTAAGGGCATCGTTGACCTCGTCACGATGAAGGCCCGCATTTGGCGTAATGAAGAGTTAGGCGCCAAGTACGACGACGTCGAGATTCCGGCGGACCTGCTCGATGAAGCCAAGCACTATCGCGAGTTGATGGTGGAGGCCGTTGCTGAAGCTGTCGATGAGCTTGCCGAGAAGTATCTCGGTGGCGAAGAGATCACTCAGGAAGAACTCAAGGCCGGCATCCGCAAGGCGACGATCGACCAGAAGATCTTCCCGGTCATTTTGGGTTCGGCCTTCAAGAACAAGGGCGTGCAGAACATGCTCGACGCCGTCGTCGACTACCTGCCCCATCCGCTCGACGTGCCCCCGATCCAGGGTCATGACGTCGACAACAAAGAGATTGTGGTTGAGCGCAAGGCCGACGACTCCGAGCCGTTTGCCGGTTTGGTCTTCAAGATCATGACCGACTCCTTTGTCGGCCAGCTAGCCTTCATGCGTGTCTATTCGGGTAAGTTGCTCGCTGGGCAGACCGTGTTGAACGTATCCAAGGGACGCAATGAGCGTATTGGTCGCCTCGTGAAGATGCACGCCAACAAGCGCGAAGAGATCCAGGAGATCCTCGCTGGCGACATTTGCGCGGTCGTTGGACTGAAGAGTGTGATCACGGGCGACACGATTTGCGATCCGGACAAACCGGTCCTGCTCGAGTCAATCGACTTCCCGGCTCCCGTCATTCAGTTGGCGATTGAACCGAAGACGAAGAGCGACCAGGAAAAGATGGGCATGGCGATCGCCAAGCTCGTCCAGGAAGATCCGACTCTTCGTGTGTCAACCGACCCCGAAACCAACCAGACGATTCTGGCGGGCATGGGTGAGTTGCACCTCGAAATCATTGTCGACCGCATGAAGCGTGAGTTCGGTGTCGAAGCACACGTCGGTAAGCCGCAAGTGGCCTACCGCGAGACAATCCGCAACAAAGCGGAGAACGAATACACCCACAGGAAACAGACCGGTGGCAGTGGTCAGTTCGCCAAGGTGAAGCTTCGCGTAGAGCCTCTCCATAGTGAAGATGGCGAAGAGTTCGAGTTCGTCAATGGCATTTCGGGTGGCGCGATCCCGAAAGAATTCATCCCCGCCATCGAAAAGGGCGTCCGTGAAACCCTGGAGCGTGGCGTCATGGCTGGATATCCACTTTCCGGCATCAAGGTCACAGTGTTCGACGGCAGCTATCACGACGTCGACTCCTCAGAAATGGCGTTCAAGATCTGTGCTGGTTACTGTGCGACAGAGGCCTTCCGGAAGGCGAAGCCGGCGCTGCTGGAGCCGGTGATGTCGGTAGAAGTGACCGTACCTGATGAATACATGGGACCGGTAAATGGCGACCTCATTTCGCGCCGCGGCCAACTCGTTGGTACTGACAAGGTTGGGTCGACCCAGATTGTTCGTGCGATGGTGCCGCTGTCGGAAATGTTCGGATACGCAACCGACCTTCGCTCGAAGACCCAGGGTCGCGCTAGCTTCACGATGCACTTCGGGCGCTATGAAGAAGTGCCGCGCAACCTGGCCGAAGAGATCGTGGCCAAAGTTCAGGGCGCCAAAGCCTAACTAGTTTTCAAGAAATATAAGGGAAGGATTAGAACACCATGGCGAAAGAAAAATTTGACCGCAGTAAGCCGCACGTGAACATTGGCACGATCGGGCATATCGATCACGGCAAGACGACGCTGACGGCGGCGATCACAAAGACTCTGTCGAAGCATAATCCCAAGAACACGTTCCGCTCGTTCGATTCGATCGACAATGCGCCGGAAGAGAAGGCTCGCGGTATCACGATTGCCGCGTCGCACGTGGAGTACGAGACGCAGAATCGTCACTACGCGCACGTCGACTGCCCCGGCCACGCTGACTACATCAAGAACATGATCACCGGTGCGGCGCAGATGGACGGCGCGATCCTGGTGGTGGCGGCGACCGACGGCCCCATGCCCCAGACGCGCGAGCACATCCTGCTGGCCCGTCAGGTGGGCGTGCCTTACATCGTGGTCGCGCTCAATAAGGTCGACATGGTGGAAGACGCCGAGTTGCTCGAGCTGGTTGAGCTCGAAGTTCGCGAACTGCTTTCGAGCTATCAGTTCCCCGGCGACGATCTGCCGGTTTGCAAGGTTTCCGCGTTGGGCGCCTTGAATGGCGAAGCGCAGTGGGAAAAGGCGATCGATGAGTTGATGGCTGCGGTTGATGCCTATGTGCCGATGCCGGCGCGCGTGATCGATAAGCCGTTCCTGATGCCGATCGAAGACATCTTCTCGATTCAGGGTCGTGGCACCGTGGTCACCGGCCGCATCGAGCAGGGTATCTGCAAGGTCGGCGAGGAAATGGAGATCGTGGGCTTCGCGGATACGAAGAAGACCGTGGTCACCGGCGTCGAAATGTTCAAGAAGTTGCTGGACGAGGGTCGCGCGGGCGACAACGTCGGCCTCTTGCTGCGCGGTATCGACAAAGAAGGCGTGGAGCGCGGTCAGGTGATCGCCAAGCCGGGTTCGATCAAGCCGCACAAGAAGTTCAAGGGCGAAGTCTACGTGTTGAGCAAAGAAGAAGGCGGCCGTCACACGCCGTTCTTTAATGGTTATCGTCCGCAGTTCTACTTCCGCACGACGGACGTGACGGGTGTGGCTCACTTGCCGGCCGGCACCGAGATGGTGATGCCGGGCGATAACGTGACGATGGAGATCGAACTGATCACGCCGGTCGCGATGGATAAGGGGCTCCGCTTCGCTATTCGCGAAGGCGGCCGCACTGTCGGCGCCGGTACCGT
>JALHNI010000246.1 GCA_022843605.1 Bryobacter sp. | reverse complement strand
CCAGGTGGTCCACCGTCACATACCGCCGGCCCACCGCCGGTGACCCGCCACCGTACTCCGCCGCCAGCGCTCCCGTGCCGTCGTACACATAGTAAGTCACCGTACCGTTCACCGTACGCTTCACGCGCCGTCCCTCGCCGTCATAAGCGTAAGTGGCACCCGCGCCGAAGCCAGTTAGTCGGTTCTCGGCGTCGTAAGTCATTGCCGCGCCGTTGCTCACTTGCGGATGCGCCGTCAGGTTTCCCGCCGCGTCGTAAGTGAGCCCGCCCGCCAGGCTCTGCACCACCCGGTTCGTCGCCGTGCTAATCCAGGCCTGCTGCGCCGGCGTCGTCGCCGCTTGCGCAATCGTCGACGTCGCCCAACGGTTCCCGTACCGGTCGTATTGATTCAGCTCGGACCACGTCCCAGTCCCGCCCGCCTGCACCGTCTCGCTAAACTCCGTCAGCCGGTTCAGCGCATCGTAACTGTAACTCTGCTGGAGCGCCAGGGGCGTGTGCTGCGCTGACTGACCCGCAAATGCGAACAGCAGCGCAAGGAAGGGGCCGGTGAGGAAGCACGAACGCATGACTCTCACTATCTTTTCACCTCGGCGACGCCAGCGCCAGTCAAAGCGCTGCCGAGACATACACGGCAACGCGTCCAACAAAAGGGAAAGCGCCGCCCGGGGGCCGCGCTTCCTTTCGCCGGTTGGATCGGAGTTGACGCTTGACGGTGAGCGTCGCGTTGGATTGGGTGGCTTGCCCGCCGACGCGCAGCACTACAGGGATCTCGCCATCGGCGGTGCTGGCGGGGATGCGGATGTTGATCTGGTAGAGCCCTGAGATGGACCCGGGAACGACTCCCGCATAAAGGACGTCAGTGGCGGCCAGGGTGGTGCCGCCGACGGTGACGGTGACGGCTTCGCGCGTGGGGGCGACGGAGCCGGGAATCTCACCAGCCTGGTAGACGAGGGATTCGGGGTCACATACGCTCCTACCCCTATCCTTGGTAAACCACAGTAGGCGCAATCACCAACTCCGTTGGAAACGGGTGGAGGGCGGCGCCCCCCTCCGTTTCCAGAATGTCGCGAACGGAACCATGAACTAGGAGCGTTCCGCTACCAAATGCGACGGACATGGTACTCGTCGAAGATCTCTTCGTTGCTGACGATCGGGAAATTGCCGCTTTGCGCTTGCGCGATCAACATCCGGTCGAAGGGATCGCGATGCCCGCCGGGAAGGAGGCCCGCTCGCTGGCCGTGTTCCACGGTGATGGGGAGTTCCAGAAAGCCCAGTTGCCCGACGCGGAGGGAAAAGTCTTCCGCCATCTTTCCCGCCCCGGGAAGTTTGCCGATCCGAAACTTGGTAGCGACCTCCCAGGCGGAAGCGGCGCTAACGTACACGTCGGTATCGAGCGAGGCTAAAACAGCGCGCGCCTTCCTGGACAAACGAGGATCGTCGAGGGCCCACCACAGGAGCGCCTGGGTGTCCAGCAGAACGCGCATCGCGGCTACTCCCAGCCTTCCATCTCTTCAGACGGAAGCGGCTCGAAGAAAGCGGAGGTCACTTCGAACTCGCCGCGAAACAGGCCCGGCGATCGTTTCTTCGGCGCCGGCTTCACCGCGGTCAGACGAACTACGGGCTTTTTACCGCGGGCAATGATGACTTCCTCACCCCGCTCTGCTCTTTCAATCAGGCGGGATAGATTTGTTTTGGCTTCATGAATCGTGGAAATCGGCATGGCGCAGAACTTAGCTAGATTTAGGTTAGCTAAGGTGCAAATCGGGGTCAAGCCCACTGCGCCTCCGAGGGGGACTACCGAACGATGAGGTCTACTTCAAAGGCCCTATCCGCTATGGAGCATCCGCTGCCCCCGCGTAGTGAATCGCATTGAAAAGCAGCTTGAAGGTGCCATGCGGTTGGGCGCGGTTCTGCACCGCAAACCCCAGCAGGATCACATGGCCCTTGCCGTAGTCCACTTGCGCGGCGGCGATCTTGTCGACCAGGTACTCTTCGCCGCCAATCCACCCGCTCTCGAGGAGGTTCGCTGCCGGATAGCGGGCGATCACCTTCACCACGGACTCGCCGACGGCCGGTGCCGGATCGAAGGCGAGGTTATTGTAGAACACCGCCGAAGCGGTCTCCCTCATGCCATAACCCACCGGCATCTGGTTATCCACGTGAACCTTCAGGATCGATCCCGGCACCGAAAACTGCTCCGGCCGCAAACCCTTAAGCGCGTTCTTGAGGGGCAGCGGAAACTCTTCGACCGGGACGAGCCCGGAACTGCCCAGGGTGATGAGCGTGCCACCCTCCCGCACAAACTGCTTCAGCGCGGCCGTGCCCTCAGCGCCGATGCCGCCGCGGTCTTCGGGTCGGATCCACTCGTCGTTCAGGCCGTCGAGCACACCGGCCTTCGGCTGATTCGCCAGCACGATCGCGTCGAATTGCTCGCGGAGTTTGCCCGCCTTCAACTCCGCCGGGCGGACGCGCGTATAAGGAAACTCGTACTGTTCCAGCAGCCAACGCGTCCAGCCCTCGTCCATCACGCCTTGGGGCGGCTGGTAGAGCGCCAGGCGCGGCGTCTTCAGGGCGCGCCTGGTTGGCGGCAGCGTGGCCAGGCCTTTCACGTCCACGCCCAGTTGCTGCGACATCTCTTTGAGGCGCGGGCCGAGGTCCTGGCGCGAATAGGCGACGATGGCCCCGTTCGGCGCCCAACTGACGTTCGCGCCCGCCTTCAGCAGGCGGTTCGTGACGATGGCGGCGTTGTTCGAGTGGTGCGAGATCTCCCACGCCACGGGCGCCGCGCCCCCGTCAAACTTGCCTGCGGGAGTGGTGAAAGCGGTAACCGGGTCGAGCTTGGCGTTAAAGGCCTTGGCGACCTCCACGGCTTCCACGCCCATCATCAGCGGCAAGGTCCAGCCGGAGACATCGTAGGGGCGCTGGATGGGTCCGCCGGGGTATTGGCGTTGGACAGGATAGGTTTGCTTCTCGAGCAGATCCTTGACGAACGGGCGGAAGGGTTGCGACATCAGCACCACGTAGCTGCCGGCGGGATACATCTTGCCGCCGGCTTCGAAGGCGTCGCCGGCGCGCTGCACTTCGCCGCCCTGCTCATCGAGCAGCCGCACGAGAAGCGCCGCGGCGGCGGGGTCGTGCTGGTTGGCCGGGATCACATAAGCAAAGGGGACTTCGGTTTTTCCCAGCGCGATCTGCTTGCGGTTCAACCGATAGAAGTTGCGCTGCACCAGCAGACGCTCGTTGGCGACGGCGTTGAGCAGCGCGTAGGTGGCGGTGAGTTCATAGTCCACGATGTTGCGGAGCGTCCAACGGCCGCCCAGCCAGGGCCGGGGATAGGTATTGCGGGGGGTGACATCGCGGGGAGCCGCCAGGGGCTTGCGGGGGTCGACCCGCCGCGGCCCGTCCAAGGAAGGCTCCGGCGCGCGCCCGGCTTCGGCGTACTTCGTTTTCTCCTGCTCCACGGGCGAGGCAATGCTGACGCTGGCGACTTCCGTGAGCAACCCCACCGCGTTGTGCCACCACACCTGCATCATGAAGCCGCCCTGCCACCAACTGGTGTATTGCGTGTCTTTGATGATGCCGGTGTAGTCTTTAGCATGCAGCGCGGCGCCCATGGCGTAGCCGAACATCCCATTCAATTCCCAGATGGACGCATCGACGTTCATGTTGATCGGGTTCATGAAGGGCGGCACGAAGATGCGCGGCCCCGTATTGCCCATCTGGTGTTCATCCAGATAGACCACCGGGAACCACTCCTTGAAGGCCAGTTGATTGAAGAGCTTGCTCTCGACCTGCGTGTTCATGAAGGCGTCGCGATTGTTATCGTGGCCGGTGTACTTGTGATAGAGCTCGGGCAGCGGGCTGTGTTCCCACGGGGTACCGGCGTGTTTCATGTACCAATCGGTGATCAGCTTCTGGCCGTCCGGATTGAGGGAAGGCACCAGCACGAAGATGACGTTATCGAGGATGTGCTGGATCTCCGGCGAGTTCTCAGTAGCTAGGCGGTGGACCAGTTCAAGCACCATCTGGGTTGAGCCAATCTCACTGCCGTGGATGTTGCAGGTGATCAGCATCACGGCTTTGTTCGAAGCGATCAGCTTTTCGGCATCTGCTTCATTCAAGCCCCGATCGTAGGCCAGGCGGCGCTGGTTAGCTTTGTACCGAGGCAGATCTTTCAACGTTTCCGGCGTGCTGATGGTGACGGTAAGGAACGGATTTCCCATCGACGTCTTCCCGATCTCTTCCACTTTGATCCGCGGCGACGCCGCGCCCGCAAGTTTCAGGTACTCGACGATCTTGTCCCAGTTGACGAGTTTCTTGTCCGCGCCCATGCGGAAGCCGGCGAACTGTTCTGGCGTCGGCAGTGGGGCGGCGGAAAGGGTAAGCGCGGTGAAGAGCAGCCATTTGGTGAGACGCGGCATTGGTGAGCGAGTTTAGCACGCTGCGACTCGCCTCGGCCAAGCCCTCGGTGGAGAGGCAATCTAACATGGCCTTCTCGCCACCCATGGAGATTCTTGCCCTCTTTGTGGCCAACCCGTACAGCCCGCTACGGGCGGTCACAACCAATCCAAAATTGCCTGAATCCAACCCTGCCAACAACTTACATCTCTCCTACAAATGCCGAATGCACATCCGCCGTGTATCCTCACTTCGGGAGCCCTTCTATGTATAAGTTCGAACCATCCACCCCCCCCAGCCTGAACGACCTGAGCCATACCCAGCAGGAAGTTCTCCGCGGCCTCGTTGCGGGCCATTCCATTAGCGCCGCCGCCCGTCGAGCTGGCGTTCACCGGGCCACGGTCCATCTCTGGATTCGTACCGTAC
>JALHNI010000245.1 GCA_022843605.1 Bryobacter sp. | reverse complement strand
TACTGAAGGGCACGGCGTCTTTGCAGCCGGGTGACTTGATTAGCTGCGGACAATTGACCCTCGCCTTTTCGCCGCCGCGCGACCGGACGGTGGTGTTTTCGGCGAGCGGGCTGGCTCCTCAGGGAACTATCTTCACGTCGCTGGCGGGGGCGCTTTCTACGGCCGCATCGCCCACGGGCTTGGCCCGGCAGGTGGATGCATTGGTGCGGGCGGGGCAGGAACTGTCCGGACACCGGCCGCTGAGCGAGCTTTTTGGACTCATTCTGAATCTGGCGCTCGACGCGGTGGAAGCGTCGCGCGGCGTACTGATGACGTTGGATGGCCAGCAGTTGGTGGTGAGCGCGGCGCGCGGGGACAACTTCGAGATTTCCACGTTCGTGCGCAGCAAGGTGATGGACGAGCGTAAGAGCTTGTTGGTGCCGGATACGCTGCTCGATTCGGCGTTACGCGAACAGATGAGCATCGTGCAGCAGCAGATCCGGTCTCTGCTGGCCGTGCCGCTGCAGACTTCTGACCGCGTGATCGGGCTTCTCTATGTGGATGGTTCTGGCTTCGTGCGGCCATTTACGCCGGAGGATTTGAGCTTACTCACGGTGCTGGCGAATATTGCGGCGATCCGCATTGAGCAGGCTCGTTTGCTTGAGGTGGAGATCGCCGAGGCGACTCTGCTGCGCGACATGGAGCAGGCGGCCGAGTTACAGAGAAAGTTACTGCCGGGCGCGGCGCCGGAAGTGAACGGCTACTTACTCGAGGGCTATAACTTGCCCTGCCGGACCGTAGGCGGCGATTACTATGACTTTGTCCCTTATTCGGACGGGCGGCTCGCGATTCTGGTGGGCGATGTATCAGGGAAGGGCATGCCGGCGGCGCTGCTAATGTCCTCGCTGCAAACGGCCGTGCATTTGCTGGCGGAAGACTCGCCCACGCCACTCGACATGGTGACGCGCCTCAATCGGTTGCTGTGCGCCAAGCGCCTTGGCAATCGCTTCATTACGTTTTTTTTCGGCGTGTTGGATCCGGCCACCGGCGTCCTGGAGTATGTCAACGCGGGGCACAATCCGCCGCTGCTGTTGCGCGCCGATGGGGGGCTGGAAGAACTGGCCGCCACCGGACTGATTCTCGGCATCATTCCCCAGGCAGTTTACGCGAGTGCGGCGACGCAACTGAACGCGGGCGACCGGCTGGTGCTGTTCAGTGACGGCATTACGGAAGCGGCGCCGCCGACGGATCTGGACAATGAGTATGGAGAAGAGCGCCTGACGCGATTGGCGCGGGCCCGGTCCGGGATGGATGAGATTTCGTCCAGCGTGCTGGCGTGGTGCGCGGGCGAGACGACGGACGACCTGACGCTCGTCATCGTCGACCGGCTGTGATAGCCTCAGGGCCTATGCGCGCCGTCATTCTTCTGCTTTCGACTTTAACTATGTTTGCTGCGAGTAAGTATTCTGCTGTCCGGGTGATGACTGAGGGGATCGAGGAGGTGGTGCTTCGCGATGAAGTACGCCAACACGAGGTGCGGATGGTGCCGAGCCTCGGGAATAACTCCCACTCTTACAAAGTGAAGGGCGAAGAGATCTTCTGGTCGCCTTACAAGACGTTGAGTGAGTTTAAGGCCAAGCCCGCAAACCTTGGCAATCCTTTCCTGGCGCCATGGGCGAACCGGATCGATAGCCAGACTTACTTCGCCAACGGGAAGAAGTATCAACTGAACCCGGAACTCGGTAATTATCGCAGCGATGGCTTCAAGCAGCCGATCCACGGGCTGATTATGTACGCTCCGTGGAAAGTGATCCGCGTCGAGGCGAATGACGACGGCGCTTGGGTAACGAGTCGGCTCGAGTTCTGGCGCGAGCCTGCCTGGATGGCGCAGTTCCCGTTCGCGCACAATCTCGAGATGACTTATCGCCTGTCGAACGGGGAACTGGAAGTACAAACGACGGTAGAGAATCTATCGAACCAGCCGATGCCGTTGTCACTGGGCTATCACCCCTATTTTCAGGTGAACGATGCGCCGCGTGACCAGTGGCAGGTACACTTGCCGGTAAAGAGCAAGGTTTTGCTCTCGCCATCGTTGACCCCAACGGGGGAGAAGCAAGCGGCTTCGTTCCCTGCGGCCGTCAGCTTAAGTGGAATCGCACTCGATGATGTCTACACGGACCTGACTCCGGACCAGCAGGGCCAGACCGAGTTCTGGGTGCAAGGCAAGCTACAGAAGGTAAGCGTCGTTTACGGACCCAAGTATCCGGTGGCGGTGGTCTATGCTCCTCCTGGACGGTCCTTTATCTGTTTCGAGCCGATGACCGGGGTAACTAACGTGTTCAATTTGGCGCAGCAGGGCAAATTTCCGTTGCAAAGCGTCGCCGCTGGCGGCAGTTGGCGCGAAAGCTTTCGCATTCGGCCCTCGGGATTCTAAGCGAACTCATTGATTCGGTAGGCGCCTAAGAACGTTAACAACTCCCCCCGCGACTGAGATGCCAAATTGGGGTTTGGCTAAACCGTGACCGCTTAGCGGTCGATATACTCAGGGTAGATTGGGCCGAGGAGACCTGACGTTTGAACTTCCACTTGTTAACTGTTGCGATATTAGTACCTTTCGCCCTTCAGGCCCAGATAGAGATTCCTCGTGAATTCACTGATTTGCCTCAGGCGCGTGTCTCTGGCGTCACGCGATTCAAATCCCGGGCCGTGGGGGCGAAGAGCGCGCCGGAGCGTCCTTTGTGGATGTCCCTGGCCGGGAAGCGCGTACTCAGCAACCGGGCGCATGTCGTGGTGCAAGTCAGTGACCGAAGGCAGGTGCCGGCGGGCGTACGGCTTCTGGAGTCTCTGGGTGGCGGCGCCTACGTGGCGGCTCTCGATCTCACCTCCGCCACCGGCGTCGAACTGCTGGCCGGACGTGCGGCCATGTCAGGCCTGGGGGCGGTGATCGCGATTGAGCCCGAGGACAAGCTGGATGCGTCGTTGCTGGCCACGGACCCGACCCTGGTCACTCTGCCGCGTTGGGCCTCCGACGAGAGCGGCGGAGAGACGACGCAAGCCGAGATGATGGTGGTGTATCACGCAGACGTCGATGTCGACTTGGCCCGTCAGGAATTGCAGCGGATGGGGATCCGGATCCTGGAGGATTCGCCCTATTTTCAGCACTTCGAAGTCCGCCTGACGCCGATGCAATTGCGGGAACTGAGCAAGGCGGACTGGGTCCAGTTTCTGGAGCCTTCGCCCGCGCCTCCGCAAACCAAGGACAACGCGATTTCGGCCCGGCTGATCGGCGTGGACCAAGCGCAGGCTGATCCCTACTCACTCACCGGCCGTGGCGTGAACATCGGCATCTTTGACGGCGGCAGCGTTTCGGCCCACACGGAATTCGGTGACCGGTTGACGAACGTCGACCGTGGGACGGCTAGCTTCCATGCAACCCACGTGGCCGGGACGATGATCGCGGCGGGTGACGACGCAAAGCTGAGAGGCATGGCGCCGGCGGCGAGGCTCTTTAGCTGGAGTTTTCAAGGGACGGTGCCGACGAAGATGGAGCGTGGCGTGGATGAACAGCGCATCTCTGTGTCGAACAACTCCTGGGGCGAGGCTTATTCTTCGGCCTCCGATAGTTGCCGTCTGTATGGCACCTATGGCACCCGCGAACGCGACATGGACAAGCTGGTGCGCGAAAAGAATCTGAGTATCGTGTTCGCAGGAGGAAACGACCGTGACTTCCCGGACTGCACGATTCTGCCGCGCGGCGGCTACTACACCATCGGCCGCCCGTCGACGGCGAAGAACATCATCACGGTGGCGGCCGTGGACGCATCGATGGCCGCGGCGGACTTTTCGAGCGCCGGTCCGATGCGTGACCAACGGATTAAGCCGGACATCGCGGCGATGGGCGTAAGTGTCGTGTCGACGTTTCAGACCAACCGGTCGCAGCCGTTGAGCGGGACGTCGATGGCGTCGCCGGCCATCAGTGGCGCGGCGGCGCTGCTGATTGAGCGCTTCAGGGCACAAAATGAAGGCGCGCAACCGAGCGCGGCGCTGGTGAAGGCCGCGCTGCTGAACACGGCCAAGGACCTGGGCAACATCGGCCCGGACTACATCTATGGCTACGGTCTGGCGGACGCCGTGGCGGCCCTGAAGACGCTGGACAATAAGACCTACGTCGCCGGTCAGGTCACCGCCGACGCCGCGAATGCCCATTCCATTGAGGTCCCGGCGAATGCGCCAGCCCTGCGCGTGATGCTGGTGTACTCCGATGCCGATGCGGTGCTGACGGCCGCCTCGCCGGTAACGAATCATCTTGAACTGGTACTGACGTCGCCGGACGGGGCGACGCGCAAACTGCCGTTGCGGCTGAACCTGGCGAATCCCACGGCAACCGCGGTGGAGCGAGCCGGAGATCGAGATACGGTGAAGCAGGTGGTGGTGGCGAATCCGGCGGCTGGTAGTTGGAAGGCCGAAGTTCGCGGGGTGGAGGTTGTGACCGCAGGTCAGGACTACGTCGTGGTCTGGAACCTCGCGGAGAATCCCGAGCCGCCCTGCACGGTGACCCTGACGCCCGCCACGCAGGTGGTGTCGGATAAGGCTGACTTGGCTCTGCTCACGGTGACCACGGGAAATCACTGCCCGAAATGGACCCCCGAAGACCTTCCCAGTTGGGCCCGGATGACTGGCCCCGCGAGCCGCCAAGGAACCGACCTGGCCAAGCTGGCGATTGCCGCCAATGACACCGATGGTCCCCGGACGGCGCGGGTCCGCGTGGGTGATCGCACGGTGAAACTGGTGCAGACTTTCCGCTGCCGTCCCGAGCCGATCGTCGCCGGCGAGACGGTGCAGGGCGTCCTGGGTGCGAACGACTGCTTCTACGACCCGAGGGTAGACGCCTATTCGAAGTTGTACACGTTCGATGCCAAGCAAGGTCAATCGATCAATATCGCCCTGCAATCTACGGAAATCGACACCTACCTCCTGCTCCTGG
>JALHNI010000244.1 GCA_022843605.1 Bryobacter sp. | reverse complement strand
AACCTTGGTAGACTGGAAGCTACATGTCATCCACACGACTCCTCGGAAAACGTGCCCTCATCACCGGCGCCTCGTCCGGCATTGGCCGCGCAATTGCGATTCGTTTTGCCCGCGAAGGGGCGAGCGTGGCCATCAACTACCGCTCACAACCGGACGAAGCAGAAATCACACGCCAGCACGCCGTCGCCGCAGCCCAAGAGGCAGGTCACAAGGACTTCAAAGCCATCGTCATCGGTGCAGACGTCGCCGACGAAGCGCAGATCAAGAAGATGTTCGAAGAGGCCATCTCCGGCCTAGGCGGCATCGACATCCTCATCAACAACGCCGGCATCCAGAAGTGCGCCGAGAGCGACCAGATTGACATTGCCGACTACGACCGCGTGATGAACGTCAACCTGCGCGGCACATTCATCTGCGCGCGTGAAGCCCTGCGCCACTTCCTCGCGCGGGAGTACAAAGGCGTCATCGTCAACAACTCTTCGGTACACGAGATCATCCCGAAGCCGCTCTATCTTCCCTACTCCATCAGCAAGGGCGGAATGGAAAACCTCACCCGCACGCTGGGTCTCGAATACGCTGGGCGCGGTATCCGCGTCAATGCGGTCGGGCCTGGCGCGATCGTCACGCCGATCAACAATGCCTGGATCAACGATACGGGAAAGTCGGCTGAAGTGTGCAGCCACATTCCGATGGGCCGTCCGGGTGGGGCGGACGAAATTGCGGGCGTCTTTGCGTTCCTCGCCTCCGACGAAGCCAGCTACATCACGGGACAGACACTATTCGCTTGCGGCGGGTTGACGCTCTTCCCTGAGTTCAGGACCGGCTGGTCGTCCTAAGGACGGCTAGGCGCTCGGGCGGTAGCCGAACGCGACAACGGTGACGTCGTCGGCTTGCGGCGCGGAGCCGGCGAACTGGATCGCCGCATCGCGCAAACGCAGATGCAACTCGTCAGGCGTGCCGCCCAACACCAGCGCCTCACGGATCCGAGCTTTCCCGAAGGAATCGCCATCTTCGTTGCGCGAATCTTCGACGCCGTCGCTGAAGGCGACGATCACGTCGCCCTGCTCCATGCGCAGAGTCGTCACCTCATAAACCGCTTCGTCAAAGAGGCCGAGTGGCATGGCATTCGATTCGAGACGCTCGATCTTGCCGTCGGCGCGGACCAGAGCGGGCGGACAGATTCCGGTGTTGGCGTAGTGCAGCAGGCCGTCGGGCTGCAGGATGGCATAGAACAAAGTGGCGTACTTCTCGCCTTCCATCCGTTCCAGCAGGAAGCGATTCACCCGATTGAGATGGTCCACCATCAATTCGGGGCGATGGTGCGCCGCCACAAACGCGCCTTGCAACAAGGACGCCATCAGGGCGGAGCTGACGCCTTTTCCTGAGACATCCGCCACGACGATGGACCAGGTTCCCTGGTCGCCGGGGCGCACATCGAAGTAGTCGCCGCCCACCTGGGCGGCGGGTACACTGGACCCGCGAACGGTGAACCAGGAATCGGTGGGCAGAACGCGCGGCAGCAGACTTTGCTGAATGCTCCGGGCGATGCCCATCTCCTCATCCATCTTCTGCCGCTGGCGCTCCTCTTCGAGGAGCCGTGCGTTCTCCAGGATCGTAGAGGCTTCGAGGGCCAGCGTCTGGAGCAGTTCGCGGTTGCCGGCGGAGAGGTCAGCCGGGGCGGCGCGGCTGTCCAGATACAACACGCCGACGGTGTCCTGCGCCGCATCGAGCAGCTGGGTGGCGTCCGGCGCAGTGCCCGGCGAGGTGGCCCGCAAGCGCACGAGAGGTACGCAGATGACGCTGCGCAACTCCAGTTGCGCGACGGTCATACTGGGATCCGCGCCGGAATAGGGATCGAAGTTCATCGTGAGCATGTCACGACGGCTAGCGAGGGCCCGGTGAATGAGTTTGGTAGGGACGCGCAGGTCCTCAGGAGCTAGAGCCCGGCGGCCGCAATCGCGGGCGATGCGAATTTTGAGGTCGTCTCCCTGCCGCAGCAAGAGAAAGCCACGCTCGGTAGCGGTAATCGTCAGCGCCGCATCCACCACGGCGGAAAGCACATCATCCGTGGAAAGCGACGTCTGCAGTGCCCGGGCCACCTCGGTGAGGCTGCGCAATTTGGCCAGATTCTGCGCCCCCGGCGCGGCCTGACCCTGTTCGCCAAAGCTACCCATCAGGCGAGCAAGGCCTTCGCTTTCGAGCGAGAAGGTCAGCCGGTAGCCGTCGTCGACGCCAAAGTCGATCTGGTCTCCAGATTTGAGAGCCGCCGGTTCGGCAAGTTTCTGGCCGTTGAGAAAGACGCCGGAACGGGACTCCAAATCCTCTATCGTGTAATGGCCATCGGTGAGGCTGATACGCGCGTGCCGCCGGGAGATGCGGTTGTCGCGAACGACCAGTTGGTTGTCCGGTTGGCGGCCAATCTCAAAAGGGACGTGATTGATCGCGTGACGGCTACGGCCACCGGAAGGATGCTCAACCAGCAGATGTGGCTCTGCCGGCAAGCCTAGGCCCTCGCCACGCCTTGGGCAGCTGCGTCCTGCACCTCGCGGGCTCGCAATGCTCGGCAAAGAGCACAATAGCCGCCTACTTCGGTGCGCGCAATGAGGATCTGAAAGCCGAAGTCCTGCTCGACTTGCTGCCGCAGTTTCTGAAGCGGTTCGCCAAAAAATTCTTCGACCCGGCCGCAGCGCATGCAGATGATGTGCGCATGTTCCGGTTTCATCTTGGACTCGTAATAATGCTGGTCACCGCCAAAGTGCATCAGGTCCAATTCGTCGACCAAGCCCCCTTGTTTCAACATCTTCAAGGTTCGATACACGGTGACGCGGTTCAGCTTCGGATCTTTGGCGCGCGCGAGCAGGTACAGGTTCTCCGCATCCAGATGGGTCGCGGACGAATTCAGGATATCGAGCAAGATCTGCCGCTGACGAGTGAGGCGCACTCCCTTTTCCTTTAGGGCATCCTTGGCCGAGGTGTTGCTCTTAGGGACAGTTTGACTAACGGGCATGGGAACTCTGAAGACATGGTCGCATAATCGGCCGCCCACCAGAAGCGAATGCTAAAATTCGGTATCCATGTTCCGTAAAGTATTGGTGGCGAATCGCGGGGAAATCGCCGTGCGCATTCTGCGCGGTCTGCGGGAGATGGGCATCCGCAGCGTGGCCGTCTATTCGGACGCCGACCGCGCCGCGCTCCATGTTCGCCACGCCGATGAGGCCGCCTACCTCGGTGCTTCGCCCTCAAGCGAAAGCTACCTGCGGATCGACAAGATCCTGGCCGCCGCTCGCCAGCATGGGGCCGAAGCGATTCATCCGGGCTATGGCTTTCTCAGTGAGAACGCCGATTTTGCCCAGGCCTGCCGCGATGCCGGCATCACCTTCATTGGGCCCAGCCCGGAGGCGATCCGCGCAATGGGCTCGAAGACGGCGGCCCGCCAATTGGCCGAACTGGCCGGCGTGCCGCTCGCACCGGGCACCAAGCAAGCCATCACCAGCGCCGAAGAGGCGCAGCGCGTGGCGGCACAGATTGGTTATCCCGTGCTGCTGAAAGCTGCGGCCGGGGGTGGCGGCAAGGGCATGCGCCGGGTCGACCGGCATGAGGACCTCCCCTCGGCCCTGCGAGACGCCGCCAGCGAAGCCGAGCGCTCCTTCAAGTCGAGCGAAGTGTACATCGAAAAGCTGGTCCTCAATCCGCGCCACATCGAGATCCAGGTGCTCGGCGATGAGCACGGCCACCTGATTCACCTGGGCGAGCGTGAGTGTTCCATCCAGCGGCGGCATCAGAAGGTGATCGAGGAGTGCCCTTCCCCGCTGGTGAGTGCCACGCCGGGCCTCCGGGAGGCAATGGGCGCAGCGGCGGTGAAGGCGGCGAAGGCGGCCGGTTACTCCAATGCGGGTACAGTCGAGTTTCTGGTGGATCAGTCCGGCGAGTTCTACTTCCTCGAGATGAACACGCGGCTGCAGGTGGAACATCCCGTTACCGAACTAGTCACCGGTCTGGACCTGGTGCACTGGCAGCTACGCATCGCCGCTGGCGAGCCCCTCACCCTGCGGCAAGAGGACATCGCCTGGCGAGGCTGGTCGATTGAGTGCCGGGTCTACGCGGAGGATCCCGACGCCGGCTTTCTCCCGTCGCCCGGCAAGATGCAGGAGCATTCGCGGCCGTCAGGTCCGGGCATCCGGCTCGATTCGGGCGTTTACTCCGGCTGGACTGTGCCGATGGACTACGATCCTTTGTTAGCCAAACTCGCCGTGTGGGCCGAGAATCGGGAGATCGCCGCGAGCCGCCTGGCACGGGCCTTGCGGGAGTACAGCATCTCCGGAGTGACCACGAACATCGGCTTCTTCACGGAGATCCTGCAGGATCCGGAGTTCCAAAGCGGCCAGTTGCATACCGGGTATCTCGATGGTTTCCTCGCCCGGCGTAAGCCCCATGCGGCGGACGCCGAGACCGGCACCGTGGCCGCGATCGCCGCGGCTCTGAGCCAGAAGCAGCCACCGATCGCTGTCGCGGACAAGCCAGGAACGTCTCGATGGAAGCAGCAAGCGACCGAGGGGCTCTACCGATGAAATTCTCACTCGGCTCAGAGATTCTGGAGTTGCTTCCGGGCGGTGCCGGCCAGGCATGGACGTACAGATTGCGGGGAGAGTCCGGCAGTTTTACCGCTCTCGAAGTGGAACCGGGAACGTATAGCATCCTGCTCAACGGCAACAGCTACGAGGTCCGCACCGGTCTGCTGCCCGATGGACAGACCTGGGTGGAGATGGCAGGCCGGCGGCAGCAACTGGAGTTGCGCGACCCGCGCAATGGCATTGCGGGCAATAGTGCGGCGCAGCGAGCAGGACAGGCCATCCTGAAGGCGCCGATGCCGGGTAAGGTGGTGAGGATTCTGGTAGCGGAGGGCGATTCGGTGGAGGCCGGCCAAGGCTTGGTGGTGGTGGAAGCGATGAAGATGCAAAATGAAATGAAGGCACCCCGGGCGGGTTTGGTGAAATCGATCAAGACGAAGGAAGGCGCGACCGTCGCCGCCGGCGAAGGGCTTGTGGTGATCGAATAATGGCCGCTGACCCCAAATGTCCTCGCTGTCACGGAAGCGGCTGGCTCTACAAGGA
>JALHNI010000243.1 GCA_022843605.1 Bryobacter sp. | reverse complement strand
CGGACACCCAGGAATTCAGCTACGTCAATCAGGAAGCCGAAGACCTGCTCGGCCACCCCCTGCATCAATGGACCAGTCAGCCCGGTTTCTGGCTCGACCATGTGCACCCCGACGATCGCGCTCTCGCCCTCTCCGTCTGTGAGGATGCCGCCTCCCAGCATCGCCCCCGGCAGTTCGAGCACCGCATGTTCTCTGCCGACGGCGAGATCTTCTGGCTGAGAACTTCAATTCAACTGGTCACCGGACCGCAGCAGATGAAGGAGATCGTCGGCGTGATGACCGACATCACCAGCCGGAAGAAGGCGCTGGAACTCGCCCAGGAAGCCAACCTCACCAAGAGCGCCCTCCTTTCCCGAATTGAGGCTCTCAACGCGCAACTTGAGCGGGAGAACACCCGGATGAGCGGCGAACTTGAGGTCACCCGCCGTCTTCAGCGCATGATGCTCCCCGATGGCGAGGACATGCGGAAGGTTCGGCATTTGGAGATCGCCGCCTTTGTCGAATCCGCGGATGAGGTGGGCGGCGACTACTACGACGTCATCTGTGAGGATGGCGGCGTCTATCTCGGCATCGGCGACGTCACCGGACATGGTCTCGAGAGTGGCGTCATCGCCATCATGGCGCACACCGCCATCAGGACGCTACTTGCCGCCGGACTCCGGGAAAGTCCCAAGTTCTTCGCCGTCCTGAATCGCGTCATCTACGAAAATGCCCGGCGCATGAAGAGCGATCGCAATCTGACGCTGAGCCTGCTCCATTTCGAGGATCACACGGTGACGGTAAGTGGCCAACATGAAGAAGTTCTCGTTGTTCGGCGTGACGGGGCCGTCGAACGCCACGATACTCTTAATCTCGGCTTTCACCTCGGCTTGACGGAAGATATCTCCAACCTGATAGGCGAAACCCACTTTCCCCTCCACACCGGCGACGCGATGGTGGTCTACACGGATGGAGTTACAGAGGCAGTTAGCCTCGCGGGAGTAACTTTCGGCATCGAACGCCTGGCGCAAGCCCTCAGAGATAGTTACCAGGAAACCGCGGAAGGGATCCGGGAAACTGTCCTTGCTCACCTGCGCGAGCATACCGGTGGCCAACCCTTACTTGATGACGTTACCTTGGTCGTCCTAAAGCCCATCTAGAGGATCAGATGCGAACCCCACCCACCTCCATTGCGGAACTTCCCGGCGAACTCAGGAAGAACAGCGAACTCGCCCGCCTTCGGACCGAGAATCGCGACCTGAGGATCGCCCTGCAAACCTCAAACGACCACGGCGACTTACTGCAGGAACACCTCTACCGGCTGAGCGCAAAGTTAAAAGCCGAGGTCAACGAACGGCAGACTGCGGAACAGAAGCTTCACCAGATGCTACAAGCCGCTACCAGCGAGAAAGTCGACCTGGAAATTCTGGTGCAAATCCTCATTGACCAGGGCGACCAATCTGCGGAAGAGGGCGGCAAGGCGCGAATCGATGCGCTCACTCAGATTGCGAACCGCCGCCGTTTCGATGAGTTTCTCTCCCAAGAATGGAGCAAACACTTTCGCGTACGGCAACCCCTCGCGCTTCTGATGTGCGATGTCGATCATTTCAAGCTTTACAACGACTACTACGGCCATCAGGCCGGCGACGAGTGCCTGAAATCAGTGGCGAATGCAATCGCCTCCTGCCTGCGTGCGCAGGACCTCGTCGCGCGCTGCGGAGGTGAGGAATTCGCGGTTGTGCTGCCGAATGCCGGCCGCCAGGCGGCCGTCGCCACGGCGGTACGCGTCCGCGCGGCTGTCGCCGCCGCGTCGATCCCGCATGCGAAATCCCCCACCGCCGGTTACGTCTCATTAAGCATTGGCGCTCTCTCCAGAACGCCGCAGACTCAAGGTCCGGATGGCCTGCGCGAGTTCCTGGAAGAAGCGGATCAACTTCTTTACCTGGCCAAACGCCGAGGCCGGAACCGCATCGCCGATCAGAGAAGAGGAGATTTCCAGACTCATGAAGAGTGAAACATTCGGCCGCATTGACGATCCCGCAGTTCCGCCCGGCGAGTATCTCGACTTAGCCTTCTCGCCGCTCAGCGCTCCGCTGCGCTCCCGTTGGCGCAATAACGGCCTTTCCGCCGACTTCCTCGGCGACTATGTCACCACCTTTCTTCCGGCGGGCGACGGCATTGCCAGCGATCAACGGCATCAAAACGAGATCAAGCATGCAGTCACTTACATCGCCAATGAATTGCTGGAGAATGCCATGAAGTACCACCAGGCGGACCGGCATGTCGCCATTGCCATCCGCCTGGAACTCACTAGCGAAAACATCACCGTCACCTCTACGAACGGCATCAGCGGCGAGCAGGCGGGTCAGTACCGTCTCTTCATCGACCGTCTTTCACAGGGCGAGGCAGGGGACTTACTCGTCAAGCACCTGGAAGCGGGCGCCAAACGGGGTGCGGCGGCCTCCTCTGGTCTTGGCCTTCTCACGATGGTGTGTGACTACGGCGCCGAACTTGGCTGGCGTTTCGAAGGACTTCCTGGAGCACCCGATAGCGGCACCGTCACCACCCGCGCGGTCCTCTCCATTCGAAACATTCTGGGGGTGTCGCAATGACCTTCGTCAACGGCCAATCCTTCGAGGTGAACCTCGACCCGGCCACCGCAACCGTCTTCTTCAAAGGCGCGCTCCGTCTCACCGGCAGCGAAGACTATGCGCCCATTCTTACGATTTTGCGCGCCACTCTTGCGCGGGAGGGGAATCAAGTGATAGTGGACCTACGGGAACTCGATTTTCTGAATAGCTCAGGCATCACGATGTTCTCCCGCTTCGTCATTGAAGCCCGAGATCGTGGCGACACTGCTCTCACCTTTGTGGCCTCCGATTCGGTGCCCTGGCACGCCCGTTCGCTCAAGAACTTACAACGGCTGATGCCGGCGCTCCAAATTCGGATCGGCTAAGTGCTACTCGGGCAGTAACTGATAGCTGACGAATGCCAGTCTCCGGCTGTCGGGCGACCAGGATGGCACATTGATCGTCCCTTGGCCTCCGAAGAGCTTCGCCAGCACCTTCACCTGCTTGTCGGCCAAGGTCATCACGTATAAGGCGACGTCTTTGTTGGCCGGATGTCCCGTTACGTCTTTGCCGTACGAGAGATACACCATATTCTTACCATCCGGCGAGATGTGCGGAAACCAGTTGTTCGCCTCGCCCGACGTAATCTGTTCCAGTGCCGTGCCATCCGGCTTCATCCGCCACACCTGCATCGTCCCGGACCGACTGGAGTTGAAGTAGATGTACTGTCCGTCTGGCGAATACTCCGGACCGTCGTTGTGTCCCTCGCCCTGGGTCAGCCGTGTCTCCTCGCCGCCCTCCACCGGAATCGTGTAAATATCGAACTTACCCCCGCGCTCTCCGCAGTAAGTCAATGTCTTCCCATCCGGAGACCAGCCATGCCAGTAGGACGGCATGTTCTTGGTTACGCGCCGCGGTTCGCCCCCCTCGATCGGCAAAATGTAAATCACTGACTTACGGTCCTTTGTGCTGTCACTGATGGCCAGCAGTTTGCCGTCTGGCGAGATGCCGTGGTCATTGTTGATGCGCGTGGCAAAGCCAGTTTCGATCGTCTCCACGGTCCCCCCGGCCGCAGGAATGCGCTTCAGGCGTCCATCGCCGTTGAAGATGAGGGTGGCTCCGTCGGGCGACCAGTTGGGCGCCTCAATCTTACCGGGTACCACCAGCACCACTCGCCGATCAGTGGAGGACACCGTGACTGTCTCAAGCGTACTGTGTAACTGCGGTTCTTGGCCGGTCTTCGGCGTTCCCAAACTGACTTTGCTGAAGACCGCCTTCTCCACCACGTCCTTGTCGTGCGAGCACACGCCCAGGCCCACGTAGAAGGTCCCCTGCATCGGCAGCCGCATGGACCCGCCCGCCAGCCGGAGCGGTTCGCCCTCCTTGGCCAGGAACATATAGAAATAGTCGCCCCGCTTTTCCAGGCGTACCCGCCGCGGCGAGGCTTTGTTGAGACCTATCTCATGGGTCCGTCCGCCCTTTTCGCCGCGTGATTGCAACGACGTGAGCCCGTCGGCATGCACCGCCGCATCCACGTATGCTGAATCCGTCTCCAGTGACTGCCGGATCATCAGGACGGCCTTTTTGTGCGCATTGCCGGTGGCCGTGGCGAAGGCGATCTCCGCTTCGATCGCCACATCGCCAGTCACTTTCTTCCAGACAAAATGAAAGGCATCGGCTGACGCCCACATGTTCTCGCCGCTGCCGCTGATCGTGTAAGTCTGCGCGCCGGCGTCATACTCCACCGAACCCGGATGCAACACCTTGCCGACATCGCTGTTGCCTTCGAAGAGGCCCTGCGCATGAAGAGAGACCGCCGCCATCGCCACCAGGAGAATTCGCATGCGGCTATCATACTGGAGCCGCGCTCAGTTAGTGTTTCGCCGGTGAATTTCCTGCAATACCTGGCAATTCGTCGCCGGACCCACCTTGGTCGACTTTTTCATCAGGCCGCGCAGCTCATCCCGCAATGCCTCAAGCGACGCTATCCGCTCCTCGATCTCCCGCACCTTCCGTTCCACCTTCGCGCAGATCGCCAGGCAGGACGAGTCCCCCTCCACCGTCAGGTGGAACAGCTCTTGGATCTCGCGCAGGCTGAAGCCGAAGTCCTGTGCGCGCTTAATCGAACGAATCCGGTCGATGGTGGCGCTGGGATATTGCCGGTAAGCGCCTCGCGGCGCGGGGCGGGGAATCAGGCCGAGCCGCTCGTAGTAACGAATGGTCTCGACATGCACTCCCGCCTCACGTGCCGCATGGGCGATCGTCTTACTTCTGGCAGCAGGCACAATCGCAGCCGCAGTCGCAGCCGCATTTGCACTTCGCGCTGTCGCACTGGCAACCGGCGCCGGAACAGTCCGGGCAGGTGCATCGCTCGCAGCATTTCTTGGGGGCATCGTTCGTTTGGGTCATCGGTAGACCCTCCTTTCAACATAACTCTAAACTCCGTACCGCGGTACGGAGTCAACAGCCAAGTTAGAATAATGGGACGTGTTGGGGATATTGACGCTCTTTTTACTTTCGGAGGCTCGGCTCACTCACCCGGCTGACCAGCAGGCTTTCCGCCTCTGGTTCACCTTTCTCGCGGAATCGCAGTATCACCTGCGGCCGGACCAGCGCGCCCGCGACGTCACCGACTGCGCCGCTTTACTGCGCTTCGCCTATCGCGAAAGTCTGCGCCGGCACGATGCCGCCTGGTTCCGCACGCTCACCCTACCCG
>JALHNI010000242.1 GCA_022843605.1 Bryobacter sp. | reverse complement strand
GCTCGGCCTTGACCCGCCGACCGTTCCGCGCACCCCAGCTGAGATATAGGGCGAAGGACAGGCTTGAAGGTTAAGCTGGAATTTCTAGTTTAGGTGGACGGATTTTCCGGTCAGGTCACTCCATCCCCTCTCGGGCTTCTCCCATACCAGGCATCGAGCATCGAAACGCTACGCAACCGCGCTCAGGCTGCTTTCCGGCGGCGCACGCGGATCTTCACCTCGATTCGCGAACCGAGGCCATTCAGAATTGCCATCAGCCGGTCCACGGTAAACCGCCCTAAATCTGCATTCCGGATGCGCGAGAAATCGGCGGCAGCGAAACCGGTGCGCGTATGCGCGGCACGCACCGTCAGTCTTTCACGGTCGAGGGCCTTGATAATTTCGGTGGCAAGAATGGCCTTCAACTGCAGCGCGTCGGCGTTCTCGCGACCGAGATCGCCAAAGACATTTCCACTTCCACGGACGACTTCCAGCTCTTCACTTTTCATTTACAACAGCTCCTTCAGCCGCTTCAAACGTTCCCTCACCAGTTCCAGCTCGCGTTTTGGCGTCGCAATGCCTTGCGTAGATTTCTTTTGGAAGGCATGAACTACCCACAGATCGTCGCCGAGTTGTAAGGCGTAGACAACTCGGTAGGCGTCTCCTGAGAAGGGTAGGGCGATCTCCATGACGCCGGAGCCAAATCCCTGTAGCGGCTTCGCAATGTCAGCCCTTCCGCCTTCCGCGGCGATCGTGAGCGCAGTGAGACAGATTGTCTGCGCCTCGGCCGGAAACTTCCCGAATTCCTTGAGCGCCGCCTTCAGCCACGAAACGGGACGCGTTTTGCGCGCTTCCGCCATTTGTTAGTGCGTACCGCCCATTCCGCTATGTTGTCATTGATGACAACAGAAATCAACCGCGCAAGAGACGTGTCAGCAACTCTGTCTGTGCCAACGGCGGCATCGCCGCGTTTCCACGCTTCGACGTTAAGCATCCCCTCCCACAGACTTAGCGTCCAAACGAAGTGGCGAGCCTCAACCCCGAGCCATTTTTGACCGCAAAAGTCTGGGAACTTTTGCCCCCGAAACCCACAATGAAGCGGAGGCACCGACAATGTACCGCCGAAACCGCTTGCCGCAGCATCAAGCGATACCTGTCCGAGGTGGGGGACCTCGTATCGCGGACTCTCTGGAAAAAGCAGGAGGTTGGAAGCAATTCGAAGAATGGGGCGTTCCGGGCCTTCGGAGCAACCCGATTGACGACAAGTATACTGGCACATATACTTGTAGGTGTCGCAGATCACCATCTACCTTGACCCCAAAACCGAAACCGACCTCAAAGCGGCCGTTGAGCGTTCCGGTGTCTCCACCAGCCGCTGGATCGCACGCGTCATCCAGGAGAAGCTCCAGAATACTTGGCGCCCGGACGTGCGCGACCTCCTCGGAGCTTGGCCCGATCTGCCGGAAGTCGACGAAATCCGTGCGACCCAGGGGGCCGACCTTCCCCGTGAAAGTCTCTAGCTGTGTTCGTCCTGGATAGCAACACCATCATCCACGCCCTGAAAGGTAAGGGCGGAGTGCACGAACGCTTGCTGGCCGTTCCCCCGGATCGGATTTTGATTCCCGCTGTCGCGCTATACGAGATTCAGGTGGGTATTTCGGGATCGTCCGACGGCTCCAATCGTCGCCGGAAATTCGAGGCGTTGCTCAGTGCAGTCTCCATCGCCCCGTTTGACCGTTCCGCTGCGGATTCCGCCACCGAGATCCGCCTCGATCTCATGCGGCGCGGTCAATTGATCGGTCCGCTCGACATTCTCCTCGCCGCTACCGCCCTCTCTCTCGGCGCCGTCCTGGTCACCCACAATACCGGCGAGTTCAGTCGCGTGCCCGGGCTCCGTCTCACCGATTGGTACTCTCTCTAACCAACCTCAACTTGCCTGCCCCTGCCATCTGCGTCCCTGCCATCGGCGTCCTGGCCATCGGCGTCCAGGCACAGAGCGACGAAATCGCACCCCTCGCCGAACCCGGTTGTCTGAGGGTCGGCCCCCCGGACTCGGGCTTCCTGGCATCGGCCCGCGGACCGTAACTCGGGCCTTCCGGGGCCTTCCGGGGCATCTCCGACCATCCCTGGGCACTGGCCAAAACCTCTGCAACCGATTGACCTTTTGAAGCCAGTTCGCCGGTTTCTTGGCCGGGCGGCTGGATGCCAAAATATGTTATTGTGTACACAGAGTACGCATTATGGAAACCGAAAAGATTGGCATGCGTGAGTTCCGCGAGAACCTGGCGGGTTACCTCGAAAGCGGGAAACCGCTGGCAATCACTCGTCATGGCGAGACGCTTGGCTTCTATATTCCTGCCCGGAAGCGGAGCCGCAAGGCAGAGGTCGAAGCCATGCGCGCTGCCGCAAAAGATCTGGATGCCATGATCGCCACGTGGGGCGCGTCTGAGGATGAGCTCATGGAAGAGTACAAGGAGATCCGGCAGTCCAGCCGCGAGAAGAAGCGGAACGCGAAGTAGCCGGCGATGGAACGTAGAGCCTTGGTGCTGGACGCCAACATTCAGATTCGCGCCGTTCTTGGCAATCGAGTTCGGCGTATCCTCGAAGCCCACGCCGACAGTATTTCCTTCTTCGTTCCGGATCCGCATACGCAGAAGCAGAGGAGCACTTGGCGGCGCTCGTCGTCAAACGCGGTGGCGATCCCGCAAAAGGACTCGCCTCTCTGCGATCCATGGCCGCGCTTGGCACGATTGTCAGTCAGGATCTCTACGGAGACTTTGAAGCCGAAGCGCGGAAGCGGCTCGGGGCACGCGATCCCGAAGACTGGCCCATCCTCGCTGCCGCGCTTGCCCTCGGCTGTCCGATCTGGACTGAAAACACCGACTTCTTCGGCTGTGGCGTCGCCACATGGACGTCCGCCAGCATCGGCAGTTTCCTTGGACAGTAGCGTTCCCTTAACCGACGGTTTTACCCATCGTTGAGCCGCGGGACCATCCACGATTGATTGGCGGTACGGATTCACGAACCGGTCCGCGGCGGCATCGCCGGGTATCCCCGCTGTCGACCTAAAAAATTTCCTTCCCAATGACTTAGCGTCAAAATGAAGTGGCGAGCCTCAACCTCGAAGCATCAGTAACACCCGGGTCAAACACGCCACACACCGCGATCTCCCAGTATCCATCAGCTGCTCTGGCAAGGCTCTGATGCACCCCGCCCGGTCACGCGCTATGCTTGACGGCGACTGCATCCGTGCCATCTAGCCTTCCACTCGCCAGTCCGGCCCGAAATTAGCCACGAATCGCTTCCCGTCAAAGAAGGCGCCGAGCGCCAACCCGATCCTCGTTCTACGAGTAAGATAGAAGAGCAGTCATGACCCCGTCTGGACTCGTGACGGACCGATCGTCGAAAAGCTCCGTCACGATGGGCACGATGTGGTTTACGTCGCTAGAATGAATTCGGGGATTGAGCATCCGGATGTCCTGGCGATCAGCCGCCTGGAGAACATGGTTCTCCTTACCGCCGACAAAGACTCCGGTGACCTCGTCTTTCGCCAGGGGCAACGGCATTGCGGAATTCTGCTGATCCGGCTCGCCGGTCTAGCGCCGCATGAAAAAGCGGAAGCCGTTTCCACAGTCGTTAAAACTCACGGGCCCGAATTCTACAACGCGTTCTCCGTTCTGAATGTAGACTCACTCCGGGTCAGACGAGACGCCTGAGGACGCAAGTACCCGGGCTCGGGAATCGTGACATCGCTGCGGCCCCCATTCGCAGCGCACCTCACCGCCGCCACCCCGGCTCGCCCAAACGCACGTCCAATCCCCGCAACAACGGATGCTGGTGCGTCACATGCATCATCCCCGCATCGCTCACCAACGGAATCGGACCCTCCCTCTTCAGATAGTGCCCATGCACCTCCCAAGCCCACCACACCGCCATCGCCAACGCCATCGCCAGGTCGTCATGCACCCGCGCTGACGGAGTACTGAACACCACGTTCCCTGATCTCCGCTCCTCCCGCTCCAGCAGCGTCAGTTCGCGAAGCAGCGGCTCCGTTAATGGCAACTGCTGAATCCGCACCTTCTTCATCCGCAGCGCGTACTCCAGCCGGTCCATCAACACCGACTTCGAAACGTTGTAATATTTGCCTTCCTTCCGCATCGCATGGCCCGACGTCGTCTTCACCGGAACCAGCGGCGCCGTCAGCGGCGGCCGGCTCATATACTCCACCACCGGATTGCCCGGTCCGTTAGCATCCGCCACAATCGTGCAATGCCCCTGCAACCGCGGATGCCGCGCCAGTTGCAGCGCCCGCGCTCCCACGTCCAGAAACTCCGTCCCCAGCGGCGGACTCTCCATGTGCCGCACCACCAGCCCACAGTCGAAAAGCGGCGTCCGCGTCGCCGCATCCACCGTCCCGCGCGGTTCCATCACAAACTCCACAATCACCATCGCCGACGGATCCTGCTCCTTGCCGAAGTCCACCCCGATAAAGGCATGCGGGCGCGCCGTCCGCGGCGCCGCCAGCAATGGATACTTCACCGGCGTCGTCAGATAGTCCGGCAAGTCACGCACGATACTGTCCCTGAGTAACTCCTGCGGATAAGGTGCCGTCGCCGCCTGCGCAAACTCACAAAGATACTCCCGCGCGAACTCCGCCGGCGTAAACGTCCGCTTCGCCTCCGCAATCATCTCCGCGGAAATCCGCGGACAGTCCGGCGCCTTCACCTGAAAGCGCGCCCAATTGTTGTCCTTCGCCGTCCACAGACGATAGAAGAATCCCGCCGGCCGGAATGGCGTCGACAGCATCCACAGCCGCCCGCCCCCCTCGGCCGCGTTCAGCATCGGAAACACCGCATCCCAAATGGCATCGTCCACATACGCCGCTTCGTCAATCACCACTAAGTCGGCCGCATAGCCGCGAATCGTGTGCGGCTGGCTCGGCAGCGCCAGAATCCTTGAACCATTCGCGAGCTCAATCTTCGTCGTGGAGTAAGTGGCGCCCGTCACAAACCGGCGCAGAATCCCGGCTACCGTATTCAGTAACTCCTCGCTTTGCCTTGCGGACCGCGCCACCAGAATCACCGTCGACTTGGGCCGGCTCTCGGCGAAGATCGCCGCCATCAAGGCCACCGTCGTCGACTTCCCAAACTGCCGGCAGCAGTTCACGATTCCCCGGCGGATCTCAACGTCAAACATCGCCCACTGCACGGCGTCCAGCTTGAGCCCCAGGGCCTCAGCCCATGCGCCGATCTCGGCCACCGCTGCTGCAACGAATGCCGTCGTCCGGTTCATCGCGCACCTTCCGGCTTCAGCTTCTCCTGGCCCCGCTCGTCGATCCCGGCGCCTGCCCCTTCGTGTTCCGCCCCTGGGCTTTCCGGCAATTCGTTCCGTAAGCTCAGCAGATGTCGATACGCGCGCTGGTAAGT
>JALHNI010000241.1 GCA_022843605.1 Bryobacter sp. | reverse complement strand
TGATCTCCAGGCATTTCTGGTACAAGGCCCAGGAGACGGCGAATGATGCGCAGACACAAGAAGGTTTGCGTCGGCGACCGTTAGAGGCTTTTTCGAGGAGGATATGAAACGTACCGCGTCCTTAGTTCTGGTTTCGATATGGGCCCTTCAGCGTCCATACTGCGCTGGGCAAATCGCGCCCGGAGTTCCTGTCGTTTCAGCTTCTCCCGTTCAGGCGAGCCCCTCGGTCGCTTCTCCCACTAACCCAACCGCCCCCGTTATCGACGACGGTGCCATCCGGAGCGACTATGTTCTCGGCGCCGACGACATGGTGACCATCCAGGTTTTGGACGTTCCTTTCACCGATCAAACGCCAATGCGCATCGAAAGCAGCGGCCACTTGAAGCTGCCCATGGTGGGCCGCATCATGGCTGGCGGCCTGACTCCTGCCCAGCTCGAAGAGCGTATCACGGAATCGCTCAAGACGTATGTTCGCAAGCCCCAAGTGATGGTTCGCCTGGTGGAGTTCCGCAGCCAGCCGGTTACCGTGCTCGGCGCGGTCACCACTCCGGGCATTCATCAGTTGCGCGGACGCAAGACTTTGCTCGAGATCATCTCGCTGGCTGGCGGTCTGCGGCAGGATGCTGGGACCGTGGCGACCATTACCCGAGGTAAGGCCTTCGGCAAGATCCCGTTGGGTCAAGCTCACGCCGACTCTACCGGCGATTACACCAGCTGCGCGGTCAACCTCCGCGACTTGATGGAGGCCCGCTCTCCGCAGTTCAATATTCTGATTCAGCCGACTGACGTCATCTCGGTTGAGAAGGCTCCTGTCGTTTATGTTATCGGCGCTGTGAAAAAGAGCGGCGGCTTCGTGCTGAACGCTCAGGAGAAAGTCTCCGTGTTGCAGGCCTTGGCCATGGCCGAGGGGTTGGATCGAGGTTCATCTCCCTCAAGTGCCAAGGTGTTGCGTAAATCCAACGATCCCGATAATCGCAAGGAGTTAGCCATCGATCTGAAGAAGATCCTCAACGGTAAGAGTGAGGACGTGGCTATGTTAGCCGACGACATCCTGTTTGTCCCGACCAGCACGGCTAAGAATGCCGGTCTCCGGGGTTTAGAGACGGCGATCAATATCGGCACCGGCGTCATGATTTTCCGAAGATAAGGGTGTGGCATTGGGAGTGAATAGAGACATCAACGTAGAAGCACTGGTCGCGCCGCAGGCACGTCGCAGTCAAGCCCTGGCGCCCGTTCCGGACTGGGGAAACAACAATCAGCAGCCTTTGGTGCCGCGCCGCCCGCCAGTGAAAACTGCCGAGCCAGAGGGCATGGTCAACATCTGGATGGTGATCAAAAAGCGCATGTGGCTGATCCTGGCCATGCTCTTGATCTCCATCAGCGGAGCTTACCTCTACACGAAGTCGCAGCCGAAAATCTATCGCTCGACGATCACGCTCGAAATCCAGGACACCAATAATGACCTGTTGAACACCCGTGACCTCGATCCGCACGCTCCGGCGGCCACCCAGTCGTCAGAAACCTACATGATGACCCAGGTGGAGTTGATGCGCAGCAGTTCCTTGCTGACGCGCGTCCTCACCCGGCTCTTGCTTGACCGGCAAGTCAGCCAGATGGGCAAACCGCAGGTACCGCTTTCCGTGTGGGGTGTTCCCGACAGCGCCGGCCAGGAATCGCTGCAGCACATGGTGGCCAAGGCTAAGCTCAACATTCAGGCCCGCGTCATCAGTAACACGCGCGTCGTCGAACTCAGCGGCGAAGCAGAGGATCCCCAGTTCATCGCCGATTTTCTCAACCTGCTGGGGAAAGAATTCATCAATCGCGGCCTCGAAGTTCGCGGCGCAGCGGGGCGACTCAACAACATGCGTCTCGGCTCGGAATTGGAAGGCCTGCGGAATAAACTGCAGATCTCCGAACAGCGCCTCCGCGACTATGCCAAACAAACCGGCCTCCTGATCACTGATGAAAAAGAAAACCTCGCCGAGCAGAAGTTACGTCAGGTGCAGGAAGAGCTTTCCCGGGCACAGGCCGCGCGCGTCTCCAAGCAGGCGCTTTACGAGATGACCGCCGGCGCCACGCCGGATGCGCTACCGCAGGTGCTGAACGACAGCTCCATGCGTGAGTATCAGAGTAAGATTTCGGAGTTGCAGCGCCAGTACGCTGACCAGAACGTTTCGCTCACCGCTGAGCATCCGTCGGTGCAGCGTCTACAGGCCCAGCTCTCGGAATTGCGCGCTTCCCGGGATCGCCACCTGGGGCGCGTGGTCGACAGCATCAAGAACGACTATGAGGGTGCTGTTCGTCGCGAGAAGTTGCTCTCGGGCGACTATGAATCGCAGTCTTCGGTTGTGCTCGATCAGGGTCCCAAGGCCATTAACTATCAGATGTTGAAGCGCGAAGTTGACACCAACCGCGCCTTGTATGACTCGATCCTACAGAAGGTGAAAGAGTATGGCATCGCAAATGCGATGCACACCAGCAACGTCCAAATTGTGGACGAAGCCTTCGCACCAACTTACCCCTACCGTCCCTCGCTCGGAATCAACCTGGCGATCGGCTTACTGGCCGGCGGTCTCATCGGTTTGGTCAGCGCCGTGTTGCTGGAGCGCAGTGATTCCAGCCTTCACGAACCGGGCGACATTGCCAATCACGTTGGCGGTGTCGAACTCGGCGTCATTCCTTCCTGGACCGTCGAAAAGTCGCTCGGTACCCGGTTGAGTGCGGCTCTCGGCCGGCCGTTCAAGCGGATCGGCGAGGCCGGCGACCGGATCTCTGAGTCTATGCCCAGCGCCTTGGGCAGTAAGTCTCTTGCAACCACCAACGACACTAAGGCCGTGCTCAAAACCGGCTTGGTTGATTCTCCGGAACTGGTGGTCTGGAACGACAAGTTCTCCCGGATTGCGGACAGCTTCCGCTACGTCATCACGTCCATCCTGCTCGCTCAGGAGCAGGACCGTCCCACCCGCGTCATCATGGTGACGAGTGCTGGTCCACGCGAAGGCAAGACGACGGTTTGCTGTAACTTGGGGCTGGCAGTCGCTGAATTGAACCTTCGGGTACTCCTGATCGACGGCGACCTGCGCGCGCCCCGCTTGCAGGAAGTCTTCAAGCTACGCAAGTCGAAGGGTCTCGCGGATCTTTTGCTGGAAGAAGATCTACGCGTGCTCAAAAACATTGTGATGAGCGGTGCGCCCAACTTGCATGTGCTGCCGGCTGGACGTGAGCGGATGAACGAAGCGTTTTCGTTCACGCCCGCGCACACCGCGCGCATGATTGAGTTACTTCGCAGCGTTCGCCAGGAATTTGACGTCATTCTGATTGATACTCCGCCCATCCTTTATTTGCAGGATGCGCGCGTCATCGGCCGGCTCTGTGATGCCGCCATCCTGGTGGCCCGCGCCGGCCACACCACCGCCGAGCAGATGCGAGCCTGTCACTCGCGGATGCACGAGGATCGGGTGCCGTTGATCGGAACGATCTTGAATGATTGGAAGCCGAGTTATGGTGCCTATGGAGATAAGTCCGGGTACACCCGTTTTGGTCGTTACTACAACCAAGAACGCAACAACTAGGAAATGTTCTTAGACCGCACGCCCAACGAATGGGCGGCGAGTCACTTTCTCGTGGACAGAGGGTAAGAATTAAAAGCTATCGGAGAAGCGATGAAGTTACCTGCTAATTTGCGGCAGATCTCGAGGGTATGTTTCGATGTCGCCGCGTTCCTGGCAGCTTGGGAATCGACGTTTTGGCTGCGGATTTTTTCCGACGCCTACTTTGAGCGTCATATTGCCCGCCCAATCTTAGAAAATCTGGTTCCGCGCGTCGAAGTGATTCTTGGCGTCTGGCTGGCGCTCAGTTTCATCACCGGGATTTACCGCGGTCAGGAATCGATGCGCTTTCGCTCCGTCGCTTGGCGCAACGTCAAGTCTGCCATGCTCGCGGCATTGATTACGGTCGCCGCCGCGTTCTCTTCGCGTCAGCTGGGCGCCGAACTCTCGCGATCCTTCGTCATGATCTTCGTGCCGGTCGTGTTGTTCGCGTTCATCGCCTTTGCCATCTTCGAACATTATGCTCTGCGGCTGCTTGAAGGCAGTCTGGCCGGCCGCCGCCGCGTCGCCATCATTGGCGGTGGCGAAGCCGCCGCGTCCATGATCGAAGCCATCCGGACCCGCGCGGGCGCCAGCGTCGAGCTTGCCGGAGTGATCTCCTACAACGGACATTACTCGCACCGGCTCGAAAATCAGGTTCGCCTGCTTGGCTCCACTGAACAGCTCGCCGAACTCATCAATCGCGAGCAGCTTGAGCGCTTGATTGTCGCCAGCCGCGAAATGACCGAAGCGGAACTCGAAGAGTGCGGCCGGATCTCCACGCGCATGGGGGTCCCCATGAGCCGCGTGCAATCCGGGTTTCGCCCGTCCCAGCTCACGGTGAATGACTCGTTCGGACTACCTACCGTTGACCTCACGCCAGTCTCCTTCACCCGCGGCCAGGAGATCGTCAAACGCGGGCTCGACGTTATCGGCGCAGGTAGCGCCCTGCTGATCCTGGCGCCGGTCATCCTCGTCCTTGCGGCGATCATTCGCTGGACCTCGCCTGGGCCGGCCTTCTACCGTTCCAAGCGCGTCGGCAAAGGCGGCCGTTACTTCACGCTGTATAAGCTGCGCTCCATGCGCTCCGACCTGAGCCGCGAAGTCGTTGCCGCCCACAACGAAAAGAATGGACACCTCTTCAAGGTGAAAGGCGATCCCCGCATCACGCCCATCGGCCGCTTCATTCGCCGCTTCAGTCTCGATGAGTTACCGCAGTTCTTCAATGTCCTGCTGGGCGACATGAGTCTGGTCGGTCCTCGTCCCTTACCGGTGGAAGACCTGGATCCGGACGGCATGAGCAAGAAGTTCCGCTATTGGGCGGAGCAGCGGTCGCTCACGGCCCCCGGTCTCACCGGCCTTTGGCAGATCAACGGCCGCAGCGACACCGGCTTTGAGCAGATGGTGAATTTCGATGTCGAGTATGTGCAACGCTGGTCCCTCGGCTTGGATCTGCGGATCCTGCTGAGCACGCCCGCCGTAGTTCTGCTCGGTAAGGGAGCCTACTAAACATGGCCGCCCTGGATCGTCCTGTCAAGCAACAGATTGGTCCCGTACAGATCAGCCCCACCAGTTACGCCGAAGCGTCGGACTACTGTGGGCGCTGGATCGAAGATGCCCGGCAAGGCCGAGCGCTTCCCCGGGCTCGCTATGTCTGTGTCACCTCCGCGCACGGCGTTGTCGAAAGCTCCTCCAATCCGGTGGTGCGCTCCGACATCAATGGCGCCGACATGGCCACCCCCGATGGCATGCCCATCGTCTGGGCGCTGCGCTCCTTTGGGCATCGGGAACAGAATCGGGTTTATGGCCCCGACCTCACCCTCGAACTCTGCCGCCGCGCCGAAATCGCCGGTCACAAGCTTTATTTCTACGGAGCCAGCCAGGATACG
>JALHNI010000240.1 GCA_022843605.1 Bryobacter sp. | reverse complement strand
CAACTCCCTTTCAATCCCACCACCGAAAAGAACTACCGGGGCGGCAATGCCCTTCATTTGATGGCCGTTGGGACCCGTAAAGGTTTCGATGATCCGCGTTGGCTCACCTATAAACAGGCCGCCGCGAACGGGTGGCAGGTTCGAGCGGGCGAAAAGGGCACGCAGATTGAGTTTTGGCAGTTTGGCGAAGATGCCAAGAAAGGCGCACCGCCTCAAGGAGACGCCGAACGCGATACCAGCAACGGCGATTACCGTGGACCGCTCCGCAGAGTCTTCACGGTTTTCAACGCTAAGCAGATCGACGGAATTTCTCCCTACGTACCAAAGGAGCGCGCAGAATGGGAAATCGCCGAGACCGGCGAATCGATCCTCCAGAACTCTGGTGCAAAGATCGTTCACGATCAGAACGACCGCGCCTTTTACAGCCGATCCGCCGATAGAATTCACCTCCCGCCGGACGTTGCCTTCAGGACCGCTGCTGACTATTACGGCACGGCTCTTCACGAGCTGGCCCATTGGAGCGGCCATCCAGACCGCCTAAACCGGCCAACTCTCAACGAAAGCTACCGCTTCGGCGATCCGAATTACGCCAAGGAAGAATTGAGGGCCGAACTCACCAGCGTCTTTTTAGCGGCGGAGCGGGGTATTCCACACAATCCGGAACAGCACGCGGCGTATGTCCAGTCTTGGATCAAGGCGCTCAGCGAAGACAAGAATGAAATCTTTCGCGCGGCCAAGGACGCCCATCGCGCAGCCGACTACCTATTGGATCTGGAACGGGGGAAGCAGCTCCGAACTGAGACTTCCGAACACGTAGCCTCTTTCGAGCGGGGTGCGGGAGCGGTAGCCATCACCGAAAAGGAGACGGCCACAGAACATCGGGAGCCGGTTGCCTCCAGAGGTGTCGCCAAGATCGAGGCCGAGAAAATCCTGGACGGTGAAGTGGACGGTCGTCGCCCGCCAAGCGAACAGGCCCTCAAGGAATCGTTTGCTGCGGCCGAAGTTGCAGCACGAGAGCTGATGGGAGAGAAGGTGAAGACGTACTCTGCCGACACAGATTCCGGCAAGTACCGCGGCGAAGTTCTGGGCGAAACGGACCACCATCTCATCCAGAAGGTGAGTGCCAAGAGCGTCGTCGCGCACGAAAAGCACCTGCTCCCCGGCACTGCGGGGGTGGCTGAAAACGTCCTGATCTCTTATTCCAATCAGGTAGCTCAACTCAAGCCGAACCAGGAGCGCCAACGTTCCCACGCGTTGGCACGCTAAGCGATACGAAGATGCCGCGCGAACCAAACGTATATCGAACGCCGCCGGACCCCGGTTTCGTCGGCGGCTATAACTGGCCAGCGATGCTGACCGGCCTGGGACTGCTCCTAGTTGTGAACATAGCGGCCACCCAGTTTGTTGCCTACCAATTTCGCTATCAGGCAGCGCTCGGAGCGCCGCTCTTCATTCATTCGGGCCACGCCATCTACCAGCCAACTGCCTGGGCTTTCTGGCTCCTTCAACACAGTAATACCGCCAGCCTTCAAGTAAAACAGCCGCTTCTCGCGGGAGCCCTCGTGGTCGTCGTTGGGTCGGCCATCACGGTCATGATCGTCTATGGACTCAATCTGAGACGCGCCCGTCGTCTCTCGGCAAACACGGAAGACCTGCATGGTTCCGCTCGTTGGGCCAGCGCGTCCGACATTCGGGCCACTGGGCTGCTCGAATCCAACCAAGGTGTTTACGTGGGCGGATGGCTCAATCCCTCTACGCGGCATCTCCACTATCTTCGCCACAACGGCCCCGAACACGTGCTCGCGTTCGCTCCCACGAGAAGCGGTAAGGGCATCGGGTTAGTCATTCCCACTTTGCTCGCTTGGTCCGAATCGGCAGTGGTTTACGACATCAAAGGCGAGAACTGGGCGCGCACGGCCGGTTTCCGGGTAAAGGCTGGCCATCTTTGTTTTAAGTTCTCGCCGGTAGAAGTGGCTAACGGTTCCCGATTCAATCCCCTTGCGGAAGTGCGAATCGGCACACCACGCGACGTGTCCGACGCCCAAAACGTCGCCGACATGATTGTCCGCACCGGTGAAGACAGCCCGATGGAGCGCTACTGGCAAGACGCAGCAGCCTCCATCACCACGGGCATGATTCTGCACGTTTGCTACGAGGCAGCGGCAGCCGGCAGGGAAGCCAGTTTGGGAGACCTCGCCGCTACTTTCACCAAACCGGGCCAGAGCTTCCGCGACACTTTGAACGAACTCGAGAACTTCCCCCACGATCCACAGCGAAGCCATCAGTGGATGACCACAGATGGAGAGCGAACCACGACTCACCCCGTCGTTCGAGAGAAGGTCCGCGAGATGCTGGACAAGGAGGACAAAGACTTCTCCGGTGTCCTGTCCACGGCCAAGACCGCCCTCACCCTGTATAGCGATCCACTGGTGGCTAAGAACACCGCCGCCAGCGACTTCACAATCGACGATCTCGTCAATCACGTGCGACCTGTCTCGCTTTACTTGGTCGTACCGCCGTCGGACAAGATCCGGCTTCGCCCACTCATCCGCCTTATGTTCACGATGATCGTCAACCGGCTTACAGAGCGGATGGACTTCCAAGGCGCGGCTCAGAAACGCAATCGCCACCGGCTCCTATTTATGGTCGATGAGTTCCCGTCGCTGAAGCGTATGGAGATCTTCGCCGACGCGCTCTCCTACATGGCCGGCTACGGACTAAAGGCGTACCTCATCACGCAGGACATCCGGCAGATCGTCGATGAGTACGGCCCCAACGAGAGCATCGTCTCCAATTGCCACGTCCGGGTTGCCTATGCGCCGAACCAGTTCGACACAGCGGAACTGCTCTCGAAGATGACCGGGACGAAGACGATCCAGAAGGCCACCTTCAATTTCTCAGGCTCCCGTTTGGCGCCCATCGCGAACCACATGAGCGCAACGGTGGATCAAGTCGAGCGGCCCCTTGTGACACCGGACGAAGTGATGCGGCTGAAGCCGCCGAGGAAGACTGGGGAAGGTTCCAACGAACGCATCGTCGCGCCCGGCGACATGCTGATCTTCGTCAGCGGCCACCATCCCATCTACGGGACCCAGATCCTCTATTTCACGGACGCTGTTCTGAAGCATCGTGCCGAGATTCCTCCGCCGACCAAATTCCTTGCCATCGGCGAGGCCGGCATTGAACCGCAATTGCCACCCAATCGAACCCGCAACGTCATCAGCCGCGCGGAATTCGTTCCTCAATCCCCAATGGAAGCTGCCTTCCTAGCCGAGTTGAATGGCGCAGTGCAAACAAAGCCAGGATTCATTGAGCAGCTCGACTTGGATCTTCACGAAGAAAGGAAAGACTGACATGCAAAAGAACCGCATCGAGTTGGCGGGCTACCTCGCCGATAAACCGCAAGTTCGCTACATGCCTTCGGGTACACCAGTCGCCAACGCCCGCATGGCCGAAGGCTACCGCTACACCGACCGCAACAACCAAGCCCAGGAACATACGAACTGGCACAGCCTCGTTTTCTACGGTGACCTCGCCGATATCGCTGTCACCTATGAGAAGGGCGAGAACATCTTCATTGAGGGCACGCTTCAAACACGAAAATTCACGCCCAAGGATGGTAGCCCCAGAACCGTCTACGAAATCATTGCCCGCAGTGTTTATCTGATCGCCAAGCCCCGCACCGCGAAAGAGGCCCCTCCCGACAACGCCCCTCAGCGAGAGGACGCATCGACAGCATCCGCCAACGGAGTAGAGGAGGTCGAAGCCGATGCTTCTGTCTGGCCGTCATAAGGCGCTTCTCCTCACATTCGGCGTGCCGCTCTTTACACTCTCCGCGCTTTCGGTCGCCGCAATGGCTCTGGGCATCCGCATCAACACCAGCTACAGCCTTCCTTTGGGACTTTATGCGACGACAAGCGACAGCGCGGCTGAATTGATCGAATTCTGCCCGGTAGAGCCGTTCGCCTCCGAATCCGCATCACGGAGTTACCGAACCCGTGGGTTCGCTTGCCCGGATGGCGCGGTCCCGTTATTGAAGCCGGTGGTCGCTCGGCCCGGTGACTTGGTCATCGTGGGTCCGGAGGGGATTGTCGTCAACGGCCATTTGCTGCCGAAAACCTATCCGGTCCCTTTCGATGCGAGCGGTAGGCCTCTAAGGGCTTGGCCGACCGGATTGTACGGTGTTCGCGAAGGTACGGTATGGGTCGCTTCAACGTACAACGCCGGCAGCTACGATTCACGCTACATGGGTCCCATCCAGATCAGCCAGATCCGCAGGAGGCTACGACCTTTATGGCTCTTTCGTGGCTAGTCAGTTTGGGTGTCGCGGCACTGATCGGCGCAGTCGCGTGGCGTGGGCCAATGCCGATGCTTGGGATAACGGTCCTTATTCCGTGGATGATCTTTCGCGAATCCACTCGGCCTCGGGCGACGGCGCTGGCACTCGCCTACTACCTTGCTGCGTCATTCCCAGCGGTCACGGTTTCGCAAGCGTTCGAGCCAAACAATTCAGAGCAGGGATGGCTCGTGTGGTTAACGGCGTCGGCGATCCTCGCGCTCCCGTGGGCCGTGTTCTGGAATCCCGACTCCGCTCAACGCCTTTGGCGATGTCCTGCTGCGTTGGTCCTGTCGGCTATTCCTCCATTTGGACTGATCGGATGGGCATCGCCTCTGACTTCCGCCGGCGTTCTGTTTCCCGGCACCGGCTTCCTCGGGCTCATCGCTACGGCATTGATCCCGACTGTCTGGGCAGCGCGCCCGTTGCTTCTGATCAGCGTTGTCGCAGTCGCGAATCTGATCTATAGCCCGACTTCCTCACCTTCCGATATCAAGGTCGTTAACACGAAAGAGTCTCCGGACCTGTTCCAAAGAGAAGAGGCAGCGCGAGCGGCAATCGACTTCGCGCAATCTAATCTCGTCATTCTCCCGGAGGGCACGGTTCGTCGTTGGACAGAGGCAACGGAAGACTTCTGGTCGCCGACAATCCAACATCTGCGAGCCTCACACCGAACGGCGCTCATTGGAGTTGGCGTTCCTGTCGTCAACTCGCAGGAGTTCCACAATTCGATCATCGCCATCGGAGCCTCCAAAGCGGCCTTCGACCAGCGCATACCGATTCCGATCGGCATGTGGAAGCCGTTTGGCCCTGCTGACGGTGTCCCGCTGAACTTGACCGGACCGGGAACCTTACAGATCGGTCCGCACAGATTGGCCATTCTCATCTGCTACGAGCAACTCCTCGTTTTGCCCATCCTTCAATCTGCTCTTGAAAAGCCCAGCCTCATCGTTGGCATTTCGAATGCCGCGTGGACTCGGCACACCATTATCCCCGCCGCACAGCAGGCCTGTCTCTCTGCCTGGTCTCGTCTGTTCGGCATTCCATATCTCTCGGCCGTGAATTCATGAGGTACCTCGCAATGCAAGACACTCTCAAGGAAGAACCAATTCTGACCATCAAGGACGTCGCCGAAGTTCTGCGGTGCTCCAAGACCCACGTATGCAACGTCATGGCCGGTAAGGTGCCAGGCGTCCCTCAACTCGCTCATATTGCACTGGGGCGGCGAAAACTGGTTCGGCGCGAATGGCTGAATCAGTGGTTGGAAGCGAGCAAGAGTCGATGTTAGTCTGGCGGACAGGTCAGGATTTTGCGCTGCGGACGCAGGGAATCAGGAGATTCGATGCGACGTAAGCGATTCATGAAAGGTAGCCTCCGTCAACGCAAACACGGCCGGGCCAAGCTCTGGCTGGCGCAGTGGTGGGAAGACGGATCACGCAGGACTAAGGTGCTTGGAAAATGCTCAGAATTCACAAAGGGACAGGCCGAAGCCATGCTGGCCTCGATCCTCCAACCTCTCAACGACATGGCGGGAAAGAAAACAATCCGCCCCTTCACGTTCCAAGAGTTCGTCGAGGAAGTGTACCTGCCGGTTTGCCGACGGAAGTGGAAAGAGTCCACCCGCTCGACAACGGAGAACAGGATCAGTTTGCACCTCGTCGGCGAGTTCGGAACGCGGCGAATTGCTGACATGAACCGCGATCAGATG
>JALHNI010000239.1 GCA_022843605.1 Bryobacter sp. | reverse complement strand
TCTTCAACTGTGCGCTCTGCTTCTTCGGCACTAGGTGGGGGATCGTTCGTTTTGGCTCGCCAATCAGGCAGAAATCTGCGTTCATAGTAGTCACGAACGTCGTCTTGGGAGACCTGAATGCCGGGCCGAAAGCGAAACTCAATAAAGCGAAGTACCGTTAGTTGCCAAAGTAGGCTAGCGCGGACTTCTTTGTCGGTGACCAAAGCTTTAGTGAGTGCCTGTTGGTACTGCGCATCATTGCTCCCAAAACGGCTGGCCTTTAGCGCAGCCACAAGCGGCTCGACCGCCGCTGCATCCGGTTGTGCATATCGGGTCGTTGTAACTTCTCGCCGGATCAATGACTGCTGAATGAGCCTATCCGCTGCATCGCGTTTGCTCTCGCCATCGAGTCTCAACGGAACACCTTCCAGAAATGCCCGAATTCGCATCTGTTCCACGAGCTCGCTTTCCGTAATGACTGTGGTTCCGATACTCACCGCAACCCGATCGATAAGTTCTGCCCGAAGGGACATTGCGGACAGAAGTAATGTGACGTACCGCATCAGAATGCCTGGCCGAGGGAAAAATGAAAAGCGAATTGATTGACGCGCTGCTGAGTTGCAATACCTCGCTGGAACAAGAGATCTTCGTAGGTCCCCTGGAAACCCTGAAAACGCGGTGAGTTCGGACTGAATCCGATGTCAATCCGGATGGGGCCGACTGGTGTTCGGTAACGAACCCCGAAGCCCACGGTATGCACCATATAGTTGAAGTCAGAAAGGCCTTGCTGTCGAGAGCGAAAGCTAATCTGGTTGAACTTCGTGTAGACGTTGCCGGCGTCGTGAAAGAAAACGCCACTTAGGTTGTCGCCCACCAAAGGAAAGCGCAATTCAATGCCGTTGATAAGCACCGCTTTGCCGCCAATCGGAAAGCCTGTCACGAGGTCTCGTGGCCCGGCCTGATTTTCCGAGAAGCCGCGATGCGAGTTCGCCCCCCCAGAGAAGAAGCGTTCCGGTAGTGGTACATCCCTGTTCGGATCGTCACTGAGTCCGTACTGCCAGCCAAACGTTAGCGTTCGCGCCAAAACCAGATCCCGGCCAACTTTGTAATAGGAGGAATTACGGCCAAGAATCCGTAGAAAGTCAGATTCAGAGGTAACAGCTCGCGTAGATAGGGCCGTATCAAGAGTGTTGTACCATCCGCGCTTCGCGTCGAGCGGATCGTCACGACGGTCCTGAATGAAGGTGATCGATGCAATGCCGAGGCGCACGGGCTGTGAGAGCAGAGGGATCAACTGGGGTTCTATCTTGAGCGTGTCGGCATCGACGGCAACCCGGCGGTAAGTCATGCGGTATTGGATGGTGTTCGCACGTGAGAGCCGCTGTCCGAGTTGTACTGACGCTTCGCGTCGGCGGGCGTTAAATGTTCGTACGTTGCGCGAATCATCGTACAACGCCGTAAGGATTACGTTCAGATTGTCGCTGTCACGAAACTGAGGCGCGAGGTACGATGCGATTACGCGATTCTGAAGGTTTGAGATGCGAGTCTGAATGCTGGCCGTGTGCCCGACTCCGAACATGTTGCTCCGTGATAATCCCAAGAGAATTCTGGGGCTGAAGCCTGTACCGCCAGCTGGAGAGTCGAAGCTCGTGATTCCCCCGCCAATTCGAGCAATTTGCGCTCCCGCGCCGAAAGTGAAGGAGTACTTTCTTGCCTCCTCCACCTGATACAGAATATACTTACTAGCTTCCGCCCCGTCTGGATTCTGCAACGCCATGTCGACCCGCGAGAAGATGCCCAGATCATAGAGGCGACGTTGGGTGTCAAGCATTTGGCCTTGCGAGATCGGATCACCATTGGCCAACCGGAGCCGGCTGGTGACCAGTTGCGTGTCAGTAGATTTCAGCCCCTCGACGATTACCTGCCGAATGAACTGTTGCTTCCCCGGCGCCGCGGTAAACTTGACATTTACCCGGCGTGTTGCGTTGTTTACCTCTGTGGTGCCCTCCACATTTGCGTTGGGGAAACCGTTGTTGTAAAAATCGTTCAAAAGTGAGTCACGGTCTGCCGCTACCCCCGATTCGCTGTAGGGCTGCTCTGGTTGCGATTGCAGCATCCCTTGCAGATACTCCAACCGATCCGTTGAAACGCCTTCAATCTCAACCTTGCCGACCAGCCATTGTGGTCCCTCCGCAATACTGAGGTGCACCACCTGTTCATTGGTTTTTCCCTGCCTTGCATCCTGCACAAGCGAGGTCACCTCTGCCTCCAGAAACCCATTGCTTCGGTAGAGCTCCTGAATCGCTTCGCGATCTTGAGTGAGCATCCGCTCGCTGTACCGTCCCTGCCGATAGCGCAGCCAAGTCGCCGGCGTCGTCTGGATTCGTTCAAGGAGTGTTCTCCTGTTGAAGTAGCGATTGCCGCTTAACTCCAGCGACTTCAGCTTGTAGCGATCACCGCGGGCAATCTGGTAATCAATCGTCCGTCTGCCGCTCTCGTCTTGCATTCCGTAGCTCACTTCAACGTCAAAGTAACCCTCTGATTGGAAGTACTGTTCAATGCTGCGAGCGCCCTCCAGCAGCAACGCGCGGTCGACACTTTGCTCCTGGTAAATTGGCGAAAGTTGGCGCAGTTTGCTCCGCGAAAGCTTGACGCCCGTCGTTCTTACTTCCACTGGCGAACCCGCATCAATCCGCACGATAGGCTGCACACGTTTCGTTTCCGGTTGGTAGCGAACGCCCTCCAGCACAGTACTGGCCATCAAGAAATTCTTCTTGATGTACGCCCTCCGAATCCGATCAACGCCATTCTGCAGGCGGCTTTGCGTCATCGGCTTCCACCCCCATGGCCATTTCGAAAACAAACCCAAAGCATACGGCCAACGGCTTGCCCTGACGATTGCGCGGGGAGTTTGCGCCAAGTTGCCGAGAAGTTCCGGCTGGCTCAATCTCGCCCGTGGACCGGCCTTCACCGTAAAGAAGACACTCACTGACTGGGTTTCCGCGTCCCGCCGAAGTTCCTGCTCAATGTGGCTCTCGTAAAAGCCGTTCAGCCGGAGGGTGTTGGCCAAGCCCTCAGCCGCCTGGTTGATCTGGCCTGGTTCGAGCATCGTGCCCAGCTCAAGCTTGGTGGAGTTGTTCAACTGCCCTCCGCTTGGCGGATCCGGCACGCCGTTAATCATCACCCGGCCGATGAACCAGTTCACCGTCGTGCGCACGACGATATCCACCTCATTGTCCGTCAACTGGCCTTCTATGCTGATCCCATCAAAGCGATTCGTTTTGTATAGCTCGGCGATGGACTGGCGTACGGCGATGCGTGAGAGGCGATCGCCAGGCTTGATCGTCAACAGTGCGCGCAGCTCTGTCTCTGGCAACGGTTGCCGCGGCGGATCGAAACGAATCGTGCGGATTACGTAGCCAGCCAGTGGCGTGTCAGCTTCCACTGCCGCATCTTGGCCACACAACGAACAGGAAAAGACGGAACTGCAAGCTAGGATTCCAACTAGTAGGGCGCTGGAACGGGGCACGTCTTTTAATCCTACCAAAAGGCTCAAAACACCCCTACGATTGTAAACGCGGCTAGACTCTAGCGAAGGCGTTGCACAATCATCTTTTTCGCCGACTCAAGGAGTTCCTTGCCTTTCGGCAGGCTTTCAATGCCTTTCAACACCTGCGGGTCGATTTCAATCGCGTACTTGCGAGCCTCGTCCACACCAAACGCCGTGATCGAGAACTCGTACTTCACACGCTGCTTCAGCCATGCGTTATTCTCGGCCCATTCTGCTTCTGTGAACTCGAACTTGTTCTTGAGCAGGTAAGCGTGCAGGTCATTCAAAAGGTTTTGGTCCGGCTCCCAGTTTGCCGGCAGCTTCGCTTCCTTGTCACCAAAATACTTCGCCGTAAAGTTGAAGAACGCTGACTTGCGCAGCAGTTCCACCTGAAAGCGATTCAGCTTCTCAGGGGTAAACTTCTCATCGGGCGAGATCCCGCCACCGCCATACACCGTACGCCCGGCGTCGGTCATCTTGACGTCCTGCAAATTCTTCGTATCAGTGTTCTTGGCGTAGTAGTAGTCGAAGAAAGACTTGTGGGAATAATCCCGCTGGATCAGACGATCGCTCGGAGTGTAGTACTTGGCCGTCGTCAACGCCAGTCCAGTGTCCTCATTGAGCGGATATACTGTCTGAACCAACCCCTTGCCGAACGTGTTGTCGCCAAGTACCCAAGCCCGATCATGATCTTGCAGGGCGCCGGAAACAATCTCGGCGGCCGACGCGGAATACCGGTTCACCAGCACCACGATCGGGTAGTCGAAGCCGTGATTACCGTTTTGGGCCATGTACCGCTTCTCAGGCGACGAGCGTCCACGGTGCGAAACCACCTTCTGTCCTCGCTGCAGGAACCGGTCGGCGACGTTAACGCCTTCTGTCAGCAGCCCGCCTGGATTGTCGCGGAGGTCCAGAATTAGGCCCTTCACGTTCTTCTCCCCGAGGCGCTTGAAGTTTTCTTCCACCTCGCGGCTCGTGTTCTCGTTGAAGCTCTCCACGTCGATGTACATGATGCCAGGCTTCAGCCAGAACGCATCCTGAACGCTCTTCCGCGGAATCTCATCGCGGACGATATTGAAAATGATCTGCTTTTCCAAGCCTTCGCGAGCGATGCTGATCTGCACCTTGGTGCCCCGCGGTCCCTTCAACAAGTCCGCGACCTCGCTGGTAGTCAGCCCATCGGTCTTCTTGTCATTCACTTCCATGATCATGTCGCCCGGGCGGATGCCTGCCTTGTAGGCGGGGCTACCCGTGAAGGGCGCAATCACCATGGTGTTGTTGTTCTTCGGACCCACCGACATGCCGACGCCGTAATAGCGCCCGCGCTGGTCCTCGCGGATCTGCTTGTAATCCTTGGGGTCGAAAAAGTTGCTATGCGGATCCAGCGTGCGTAACATGCCAGGAATCGCGCCCTTATAGATGGCCTTGTCCGGCGTCACCTTGTCCGCGTAGTTGTCCTCAACGAGCGCGAAAACCCGCGTGAAGAGCTTCTGCGACTCGCGCAGATCGTCCTCGGTCGTGGCCGCGCTCACCTCTTCCGGCCCGGGCGCAAAAAAGCCGCCCAGCAGGGCCGACATCGTTATAGTTAACGGAACGAAGAAGAAGGAACGCCGTCCACGAGCCATTTTCCAGAACCCCCTTAGGTTCAACTTTAGTTTAACGCCAATTCCAGCCGACAAAAGAGAGACGCGCTACCGCCGAATCGGTTGCTATTTCTCCTGCAGCTCCCCAGAAGCTGCGCGATTCGGCTCCCACAGCGTTTCCGGCACCTGCAATGCCTGGCAAACCCACCGGCTCCACACAAAAAGGGCATCCGAAAGCCGGTTCAAGTACTGGATCGCCTCTTCGGGTACCTCTTCATCATGTGCCAAAGCCACAGCGATCCGTTCCGCCCGCCGGCAGATCGTTCGGCAGGCGTGCAACTCGGCGTTCAGCCGGCAGCCACCCGGCAGCACAAACGACCTCAACGACGGCAACCCCTCATTCATCTCGTCGATCTCGGTTTCAAGCTGCGTTACTTCGATTGCGGTCACCCGAGGCTGCTTGGGATGCACGTCTTCTGGTTTTGTGGCCAGAATCGATCCCAGATTGAACAGCTCATGCTGCACGCGATGCAAAATCAAACCCAATCGGGATGTTGCCGGATTCTCCTCCGCCGATAACCGCGCCATCCCAACGAACGAATTCAGCTCGTCCACCGTGCCATAGCAGTCGATCCGCAACGTATCTTTACCCACCCGCTGGCCGCCCACCAGGCTCGTCTTGCCGCTGTCGCCGCCTCGCGTATAGATCCGATTCAGTGCCAGCCGGGGTTCGTTGAAACTTTTTTCACTATTCATCCACAGATGGGATGCCGCTTGTCGGGCGAGGATTCAGGCGTTTTGCGCCGCGTTCAAGGCCTGCGCCAAGTCGGCAACCAAATCCTCGGGATGCTCCAGTCCCACCGACATCCGTAGCAGATTTCGCGGCGTCGCCGTGGGTTGGTCCTCCACCGAGGCGCGATGCTCAATAAAGCTGTGCGGTCCGCCGAGGCTCGTCGCTC
>JALHNI010000238.1 GCA_022843605.1 Bryobacter sp. | reverse complement strand
CCCGTGACATCGAAAGCACCCGGGTTCCCGACGGTATTGCCGGTGGGCGCCGTATCGCCGCGGCCGACGCGTCGAACCCAGGCGTCGCCCTCGCGCGCAGCGATGTGGACGAAGTTTCCTGTTGCCGCATACCGCGCGTAAATGCGGCTGCCGGCCACGCGAATCTGGTCGATGGAGACGACCGTGCCGTCCTCCACCTTGTTGCCAGTGACGAGCCACGGCCGCCACGTTCCCTGCTCATAGGCGAACACGCCTGGTGGCCCACCGTTCACATCCATCAGCGCAAGCACTCTTCCGGCTTCGTCCACCCAGAGTTGGCGGAGAGCCGCGAAAACGCCACCCGCGGGACTGGCGGTGCGAAAGTTCGGATCGCCGCCGCCCACGTGGGCGATCAGCCGGGCCACACCGTTCTCCACCAGCACCAGCCGGTTGGAGGGAAAGCTGGTGTTGAAGTAGGCAGCGGTCACGCCCGCACGGTTGGCCGCAGCTAGAATCGCCGACCAAAGAGTACCGCCGTCCATGGAATAGGGAAGCCGCAGCAGGCTGCGGGAGGAGTTGGCGTTGAGCCGTTGCAGCGAGGTGTTCGTACCCAGCAAGAGGTCACCATCGGGGGTCCGCTGCAGAAAACTGCCATCGTACCGGCCGCCTTCGGCCAGACGATCACCCGGCGCGACCAGGGCCACGGCGGGTGTGCCCGGTTCGATGACTCCGGAGCGGGAATAGACGGTGCGCAAATAGGCCGGCCCCTCTCTCGCCCCGAGCACCAAAGTCTCGAAAGCCAAACCCGCCGAGCCGAGCGTTCGCGCCCCGCTTTGCAGCAGCACGGCCGGGTTCGGGGTGGCGCGATAGACCAACAGGTCATGACGGGCCCCTACGGCATGCACGATGATCTCGCTCCCAGCGCCGAAACCGGCGTGAATCACGTCGGTCAATACATCTTCATTCGGCGTCAGGCGGCCGGTGATGGCGATCGCCCGTAGTTGCGTGCCGTTCCAGCCGTAAAGGCCCAGACCGGATCCGGCGTTGCCATAAAACAACACCTCGCCGGCGGCACTAATCGGGAAAAGCCGACGCAGATCGTTAATCGGCAGCATCCGCACGGCTTCGCCGGTGCGATGGAGCGTGAGGTATTGGCCGGAGTTGGGCGTGCGCATTTGATAGGCGAAATGCCCTGAGGACGAAGCTGTCACGCGGCTCGCCTCGGTGATCGGGGTGGTGCCCACGCGATCCCCGGTGCCCGAAATCCGCAGGTAAGTGCCATCCAATTGGCGACGGTAGACAAAGCGATTATTGCCTTGCGCGACGACGAAGGTGAGGATGCCGGCGTTGTCCAGAGCGTAGTCGCGATCGACGGAGAAGGCTCCCGTGATTCCTGGCAGGACCGCATCGCCCGGAACGAGCAACAGATGGGAAGCGTTGGCGTCCACCATGAAGAGACCGCGGCGCGTGACGCGCGCTACGGGATCGAAGTACTGCGCATCAAAGGCACACTGGCCCTGATCGTTCAAAGCGAAAGGAGTGATGCCCGTCGGCACAATGCGGTCGTAGCCGGCATCCGAGATCCCGGCGAGGGTGAGGAAGCGTGGACCATCACGCGTCGTTAGGATCAGATTCGGGCCAGTGCCATGGCTGCCCAGTCCTGCTACTGACGAAATCACGGCGACGTCACCGCGGCGGTTGGCGGCCGGACCGTCAAACGTCATCAGCACCGTGCCGGGCCGCACGCCGGGCATGCCGCTGCCGGCCCAGACCTCGGCCGCGCCGCCGCGCGTGGTCACGATGCCATTGGCCAGCCCATCGAGCGACGCTGAGACCGCAACCAAGCCGTCGCCACCGATCGCCACGGGATAGGCGGTGGAACGCAGGATCATGCCGTCGCGCGTATCGCTGGAGGCCGCGATCCGGCGCAATCGCCAGCCGCCTTTCTGACGTACCTCCACTCCCGTGGAGCCGAAATGTTGCGCCACAAACTGACCCGGGCCGGTGTTGTACGTGACCGCCGCGCGCACCTGAAAACGGCCGACACCGAAAGCCGAAAGCATGCCGTTGCGTCCCATCGAGACGCCGTTGTTATTGGAGCCGTCAGCCCCGACCACCGTCCATTGGAGCGTGACGCCCTCAAGTTCCTCGCCCCGCGAATTGAGGACGCGCGCCCGGTACTCAAGTTGCTCGCCAGGGGCGACTTCGCGGTTTGCGGGCAACACCTCAATCCGGGACGGCAGAACCTGTACGCGTACCGAACCTCGCACTCCACCAGCCGTCGCAAAGATGTCGGCGATTCCCGGCAGTTTGGCCATCACCGCACCGCTCGGGTCGACGCTAAGGATCTTGTCGTCCGAGGTCGCCCAGGTCCAGCTTTGGTTCAGCATCGCCGATCCAGCCGGATCGACGGCCGCCGCCTTCGCCGTAAAGTCCTGGCCGGCTAGCACGCGTGCTTCCGGCGCGGTGACATACACGAACGATGGCCGCTGCGCCCAGGCCGTGGTAATCGCCAGGAAGAGAAGGCTCGCCCGCATCAGCCGAAAACCTCATCCACGGGTTGGAAGCGGTTTTGGTCGGCATAGGGCACATACTCGAAACGCCGGCCGGATGGGGTATCGGTGATCGCCTTAGTCCAATCGATGCCCATCGCGGAGTAAATGGTGGCGGCGATATCCTCCATGTAGATCGGACGATTCGCGCTCCAACCGGGACTGACGATGAGATCACTCTCGCGATCGGTCTCGCCGATGGCCCGTCCACCGCGCACGCCGCCGCCCAGCATAGCCACGGACATCGCATTCCGATGATGATCGCGGCCGCCGCGGGGATTGAGTTGGCCGGGCGTTCGGCCGAACTCGCCCATGATGACGATCAGGGTGCTGGCCAGGTCGCCGGATTCTTTCAGATCATCGGTTAACTGGCCAATCGCTGTGTCAAGCTGGTTGGCCAACTGATAAAGATTGCCGGCATAACCGCGGTCGAACATGGATTGGTGCAGGTCCCAGTTACCGAAGTCGATGTTGACGAAATTGGTCCCGGCCTTGGCCCGTACGGCGTTGCGCGCCACCAGACAGGCCCGGCCCAGATTCGTATTGCCGTAGCGGGCATTCTCGTCGTTGCTGAAGCGGAAGACGGCAGCCACGACAGGGTCGTAAACCAGTTTCCGCGCAGCGCTGTAGAATGCGCCGTGGTCAGACGCCGCTTTGTTCGGAGGCGCAGCCCGCCACGCGGCATCGAGCTCTTCAAGTAGTTGATACTTCTCCTCAAACCTGGAACGGCTATTGGCCCCGTAGTAATTGTGTTCAAGGGTGGTAAGTCCGCCGGCATTGGCGTTCGTACTCAGCGGCTCATAGATGCCGTTGAGGAACTTGGCGCCCTGCATGACGCCCGAGTTGATGGCCAGGAAGGGCGGTAGGATTCCGGTGGCCCGTCGCTCCGCGGAGATGACACTGCCAATATGCGGCGACTCGGCAATGAACGCGGGATTCGACGGATGCGCGGTCTGGATGTAGAAGTTACCGCGCTCATGGGCGAGTTCCCAGCTTTCCACCGAGCGCAAGACCAGCAAGTCCGCGGCACGGCGCGAAAGCTCCGGAAACAAGGTGCGCGAAAGCACCATTCGGGGCGCTACCTCACGGAGGTCGATATCGTCTGGATTCCAGGGGCCTTCTTTGGGATCGAAGGTATCCAGTTGGCTTGGGGCACCGACCAGGTTCACGAAGATACAACTCTTCGCTGTATTGCGCGGGGACGCCGCGGCGGCGTGAATCTGGGCGTCACCGCGGCGAGCCGCGGCCAGGTAGGCTGAAGCCGGGCCCACCCCGAAGAGTAACTTGCGGCGGGAGACCAGGTGCTCCGCGCTTTGGCATTGGGAATGACGAATGCGCATGCTGATCTCCTTAGTGATTAAACAGAAACTCCACTTTGTTCAGGAGCGCCCACTGTAAGTCGGCCAACCACTGGTCACGCGCGCCCTTCTTATTTCGATTGATTGCGGCAATCTCGTCGTCGGTTGGGTAGCGCGTCAACGTTGCCAGATACAGGCGGCGGATCGCAGCCGTATCGTCGAACCCCGCCTGAAGAATCTCAGCCACTCGCGTGGTGCGTCCACCATCGCGATTGGCGAAGGTACGAAAGTTGACGCCGTTGTCATTCATCAGGAAGAGCACTTGCAGGACGGTGCTCTTGCGGCTCTTGGGGATGTTCCAATAGTCGCCGCGTCCGAACTGAGCCAGAAAATTGCGGGCGTTGAAGTCATCGCGCGGTTCACTGGGGTCCGGCAATTGCACCGTCCAGCGTACGGGCTCGGCGAGCCCTTCAACGTTCATCAGCGTCGCGGTATTCGTGGCCAGCGCCATCGAATCATAGATGAACTCGCTCTCGAGACGCCGCGCGTCGTAGCGCGCGAAATATTGGGCATACTCAGGGCGCCACGTACCGGGATAGGTGCTGGAGAGTTGATACGAACTCGAACTGAACATCAGCCGGAGCATGTGTTTCACGCTGTAGTTGGACTTGATGAACTCGTCGGCCAGGGCCTCCATCAGTTCGGGGTGCGAGGGCTGAATCGTAAACGGCGCGGGCGGTGGATTCTTCGGGTCGATGCGGGCGAGATCCCAGCCATCGACGGGATCGACGATTCCCTGCCCGAATACGGCGGCCCAAAGATAGTTGACACTGGCGCGCGCGAACTGCCGGTTCTCCGTAATGAGCCGCGCAAATTCCTTGCGCCATTCTCCGTTGCGCGGGGTCTCACCGCTGAGCATGAAGCGCGGTTCGTAAGGTCCGCCGGACCGAGTGGGCCGGGGGCCGGGGGCGCTGGGATCAACGAAGGCGAAGTAGGCGCCCGTGGGGCGGTCCGCCACCAGATTGCGCGTCTGGCGGAAGAAGGCATCGAGGGGCAGGTTCTGGATGCTGGTTCGGGAATAGAAGGCGGACATGCGCCAGAAGTCGGTGCGGCGCTGCGCCGTCAGGAAGAGGTTAATCTCTTCGAGGTGCCGGCGTCCGTCGTGACAGGAGACGCATTCCGTCTTCATGCCCAGAAACCTCACCGTGGTCCGATCGGTGAGCGTGTCCCAGGTATCCTGCAACGGATCGCCCTGCTGAATGGCTCGGCCCACGAAATTCACTGGCCCGGACTCATGCGAATCGCCTTCGGCGGCAATTATCTCGCGCGCCACCTGGGCATAGGAACGATCCTGCCGCAGAAAGTCATGCAGAAAAGCATCGAAGCGATTGCGTCCCTGGGGTGAGACGTAGTTGTAGTAGCGGGTCGTGATCTCAAATAAGTCGCGGTAGAAGAGCGCCCAGCGGTCGACGTACTCCTCGCTACTCAACAACTCGTCGATCAGTTGCGCGCGCTTGTTCGGCTCGTCGCTGGCCAGGAACGTCTCGGCGCGCCCTAGTGTAGGGATTCGACCTGTCGCGTCGAGAAACAGGCGCCTTAGAAACTCGGCATCTGTGGCGATTGGCGCGGGTTCCACTCCATCGGCCTGCATCTTGCCTAGCAGGTGTTCGTCGATGAGATTGCGACGTTCCAAGGCGGCTCGCCGACCGGGGAGCGAAGACTTGCGCTGCAAGCGAAAGGTGGCCAACCTACGCTCACGCAGGAGGGCGGTGTCATCGAGATGACGTTGCGGTTCCGGATAGCGCGAACAAAATGGGTCTACCGCGGCGAGAGGCATCGCCGCCAGTAAGATAAAAGCGAAGAGTCGCACCTGTCCCTCCTGAACTTTGACTGGGTCAGGATATCATGCAGGACGCGGCGTAAAGCTCGACATGGCTCGGGAACAGAGACTGGAGGCGACTGGTGCCCGGGGTGGGACTTGAACCCACACACCCGTGAGGATAACGGATTTTAAGTCCGTTGCGTCTGCCGATTTCGCCACCCGGGCACGATTCTCTTAGTGTAGCGTTTTCCTTGTAGCGTGTCGCTTTGCACGAGTTTACGTGAGGCTGAACGCGGGGCGGGGATGTTTCGATGGGAACGCAATTCTAAGGTTTTGGGCCGGAATCTGCCAATATCAGTGACATTTTTCATCGCCCGTTCAGAAATTAGAAAATCAATGTCCCGGTTGCAGTGGGCCCGTTACATTGCGGCACGAAGAGAAAGTGCCTGGAATCATTGGGTCAGACAGTTGACGCCAACGAATCACCTATCCTGAAGCTGCGGGAACCCGCGATTCGAAAATCTCTTCGAAAGTCCACCTGAAATTCGCTGGGCTACTTATCCTCTGTTTGTGATCGCAACGCATACACAGGAGGTAAGCTTCATGGGCGTCCCCCCCCCCCCTTGAT
>JALHNI010000237.1 GCA_022843605.1 Bryobacter sp. | reverse complement strand
CGCAAGGTATCCACACCGCCTTCCAAGCCTAATCCGAGATCGGCATCCGCGGATACCCGGGCGGCACGCGCGCGATTCGCAGCGCCGAGACGGGTTTCGGCCTCGGTAAGGGGCTGAGCTCGCACGCCGGATGCAACTTCGAGGCCCACCACTTCGGCCTCCGTCCAGATTTTCCGCACCACCGACTCCACGGCCCGAATCTTTACCGGATTCCGCGATCCGATCGCAATTTTTCGCATCATCTCCACGATAATGGCAGATGTATGTTGCCCCTCCTGGCTGTCGTCTGGTTCGCCGCGCAAGTCGAGGTCTACTCGGAGTTCCGCCGCGTGGGACCCGATGGGGAGATCGTGAAGCCGGACCAGGGCGGCACGGTACGCGAGGTGCTTTCACCGGCCATCCCTCGCGGTGGCCATGCGTCGTTCCATCTGGTGGTGAAGGGCACGGCCGGCACCGAATATACGTTGTACATTGGTCAGAACCCCGAACAGCATGGCCGCCTCACGCTCTACCGCGAGATCTTTACCGGCGGCATTCCGGACCGCCTGGAACTAGTCACCGCCGGCTTTCAAGGTCCTTACAACGGGAAGATACCCGAGGGACGCTCCGCAGACGTCTTTTGGATGGATATCGAGTATCCGGCCACGGTGGCGGTCGAACGCGTCAAAGTAGAGCCGCAACTCTGGGCGGGCAGCCATTGGATTGTCTACCCGATGGAGGTGCGTTTGCTGGAGGCCCGTCTCAAGCCGCTGCCTGCGGACCGTGACCCCGGCGTCGCCATTGATGCCCGCGCTGAGTCGGCAGCCTTCGTTGCGCTCCGTCAGCATCTTTGCGAACTCCCGCCGCTCAAGCGATCGCCAGGCGAACCCACCATTCGACGCTTGATCTACCGGAACGCCCTGGAGACGCTCTCCTACACCCACCAGTTGACCGCCGAGCGTCAGACCGCCTTGATGCCGGACGCGGCAGCCTACTGCAAGGCGGCAATCGAACTGCCGTACGAGGGCTTCCTGCGCCTGCGTGGACAGATTCTGCAAGCCAAGCCTGCACCCCCCGCTAAATGAAGTAAACTGAAAGGGCTGGAGAGATGGCCGAGTGGTTGAAGGCGCACGCTTGGAAAGCGTGTTTAGGGGAAACTCTAACGAGGGTTCGAATCCCTCTCTCTCCGCCAGAATCCTTCCCACAATTTGCTACCGGTGAGCAACTCGGGCGCTATGAGCGCTAACGCACCACGAGTGCTCCTCGGTACATGCCCATCCCACAACTGAACTTAAACTCCTTGGCCGCCTGAGGAGCGATCTCGATGAGCTCGGTTTTGCCCGGTGGAAGATCCCGATCAATGCCGAGTTCCGGAAACACCACGCGTCCGCCACAATTCTGGGCGTCGAGGCGTTGGAAGGCCAGGCGGATGAATTTGCCCTCCGGCACGACGATGCGGGCGGGCGAGTAGCCAGTCGCGCTCACCGAGATGACTTGAGCATTGGGCACGGCACTCAGGGTAAACGGCTGCCGTTGCGGCGCGACGCTCAGCACGAAAGGGAACGTGAGGACGCTGCCATTTCGCTGCACTTGCAGCCAGACCTTGTAAAGACCGGGAGCTTTGAATCCGGTGATGGTCTCGATCACGGCGGGACTTGGCCCGGGCAGGGCGTGAGAATGAACCCAGGGGCTTTGCGGCGCGGGGTTCTCCTCCTTCGGATGGGCATGAATGACCTGGTCACCCGCTTTGCGCACGAACAGAACGTGTCCCCAGGCGCCGAGGTACGGTTGGAGATCGTTGATGTTCGCGCCGGTCTGCGCGTCGGAGAGGGCGAAGCGGAATGAGAGATCGCGACCGGCCTCCATTGGCTGATTGACGGTTAGCGTTGCGCGGACACCATCCCGTGTCACTTCGCGCAGAGTGCTTTCGCGTAGATCGGTCGGCCGGTAAGTGGATCCTGCCACATTGACACGGAACCGGGCGATGGTTTGAGCCTGGCCGGGTGGCGTATGGTCGACGAAGATCCAGTAAGTTCCTGCGTGGGGGAATTTGTAAGTGCCGGAGTAAAAGTTCCAGGTGACCGCTTCGGGATGGATATGGTCGAACGTCGCCAAGTCTTCGGAGATCACCAGGACGTGCATCTCTTTCTCGTGGACGCGCTCGAACACCGAATGCGGACTCCGCAGGGCAAAGGACACCGGCTCGCCGGTTTGCCACGCAGGCGACTTGCTGAGGAGGCGCAGGCCCCTGGATGAATCGACGAGCTTCCAATCGGGCGCGAGTGCGTCAGAGGGGAACTCCCCATAGTAAGTGGGGCCGATGAGATACGGATAGGCCATGCCACCGTCCGGATGTGTGGCGAGAAAGTAGGCGTAAGTGCCCTCCGGGAACTCGGGCGTCTTGGCGAAGCGGCCATTGTGCTGGTCGAGGTCGCCAAGATCTCTGACGAACACATAGTCTTCGAGGAATGTCCCGTTGGGGAACTCAGCATTCATGGGAGGGCCTTCCTGGGCGGGAGTGAGATCCTCGCCGGCCGGAAGACGGCGTCTCGCGCCGGACGCAGCGCTGAAGCGATACGACGAGCGTAAGGGCCGGACGGTTTTGTTCTCGTCCCAACCGTAGGGCCCATAGATGGGATAGCCGTCCAAGGCGAACCCGATGAGCGGCGAGTGCCGATCACGCCGGTCCAGCAGGGCTTGGAGAAGCGGGGGCGTGGGGCCGGAGTAGCTGCGCACGGCATCGGCGTGCCACAAGTTCTGGTCGTTGAACGAATAAAGGTTCCCCGGGTTGTAGATCGGGACGCCATTGCTGAATGTGCCGATGACTCCGAGCGGGGTGGGCACGGGCCGTGCAGCAGGCTTCGGATGACGCGGGATCCGATAAACGAAGCGGCGAATGCCGTTGCCGCCGTCGTAGGGCCGGACCTCCAGGGGCCCAAGCGACTGCATGGAGAGCCCGGCGGACTCCACATTGACGAACTGCTCATCGACCGTGACGTTGTGCACATCCGGACCCACCGCCCTGGCACTCGGTGGAAGCTGGGAGCGGATCCAGCGGTCCACGCGAGGGTCGGCTCCATGGGCGACGGCAGCCGCAAGAAGGATCAGTGCCCACAGTCTCATTGCAGGGTGATGTTCACCGGATTGGAGGGCTTCTGCGCCGCGGTGACAATTACATCGACTTTGCCAGCCCCGGCGAGGCTGGCGGGTAGCGGGACATTGATCTGATCCAAACCCTGGAAAGTGCCTTGAGCACCGGCGTAGGCTACGGGTACTGTGGTGCCTCCGATGGTAGCGGTGACCGGAGTAGCTGAGTTGAAGCCCGTTCCATAGAGAATGAGCGTCGCCTGCTCGGACGCGGGGCCGACGGCGAAGGGCCCGGTGACGGGCTCATAGATGACTTCTCCACTACGGAACCGGGCAACCTGGGCGGCTGCGGCATTCTCGAGGTTGATTTTGAAGAGGCCCGGGTAAACCGGCACGACATTCAAGGCGCTCATTACGGTGACGCTATTGGCCGTCAGTCGAACGGTGGCTAAACCGATAGCCGTCTCCGGTGGAACGCGATAGTTCACCTGACGAGGGGAAGCGTACGAGATTTGCGCCGGCCGGGCGACGCCGGCGGAGTCAACTACCGTGACGCCCGCCCCGGCAAGGGTGACGGGCCAGTTCGCATTTGGCGCACTCTCGGTACCCGTGGCGAGCTTGCTTTCGAACTGGGCAAAGGCCGTCACCAGAGATCCAGGAGTGACGGGTCCACCCTCCAGCGAGGCCGATGATCGGCTGATCGCATTCGCGGCGACGGCACCGCCGCCCAAGTCGGTACCGGTGGAATTGCGGTAGGAAGCGCCGTCGGCGGCATTGAAGATCGCCACGCCGTTCACCCAGACGCCAATGGAGCCCAAGCCGGTGTTGGCCTTGGTAGCCGCCGGTTGAGGCACTCGGGGAATTTGGCTCAATGTGGCAATGGAGGCAGCGAAGTTCATGAAGACTCCGCCGTTGGCGCTTCCCGCGAACCAGGGACCAATGACGTAGCTCGGGAGGTTGTTGGAGTTGAGGTAGAGGGTGGTGTTGGTGGTCCGGATGCGCTGAATGTCACCCGGGGAAGGGGTGGTGACGCCGCCCATCGCCTGGCGGGCCCCAGCGGGCTGCACTCCAGGCCAGGTGGTTTGCGGGCCAGCAGAAGGATCCCAGGCGATTAGCGCGCGGGCAAGAGTCTGCGCGTTGCCGGTGATCAAACCCTTCAATTGCGGGTCGCTGGCCATTGGACCGGTGAAGGCGCCGTTGTTGAAGTAGTCCTGCGCATCAGCCGGAATCGCAGCCATCCCCATTCCTTGACCCGTCGCCGGAACTGTGCCGTTATACTGCAGACCCTGGATGTAGGGGAAGGCAGGCGTGCCGTCATCCTTCATCGTGATGAAGTATGCATAGGTGCCGTTGGGGAACTCCGGAGTGACCGTCGTGCGGCCGTTGTACTGGTCCAGATCGCCGGTGCCGGCCGCCCATTCATAGTCTTCGACGTAGCGGCCGAGGGGAAATTGCTCATTGATGGGCGGCCCGTGCTGAGCGGCCGGCAGTTGTTGCGGGACGTTCGGGTGATAGCCGAGCGCCCAGTCCGGCAGGGAATCGCGCCGCGTCATGTTGCGCAGCCGATAGCCAGAGCGCATCCGTTGAACGGCGCTGGCGGGATTGCGAGAATCGCTGTAGCCATACGGCCCATAGATCGGGTAGCCATCAAGGGACCAGCCGAGGATCGGCGAATGCGTCCAGGGGGCGGCTTTCTCGCGATAGGTACTGCCGGTGCGGCCGGTGCCGACCACCTCGACGTTGTCGTTCAACTTGGCGCGCAGGCAGACCGGCTGGACATGATTGTGATACATCCCTTGTCCTGGTTGGTGAGCCAGGCAGGGGTCGAAGCTCTCAAACTCGCCGAAGTAGGCGTCGCGCAGCCAGATCCCGTCGCCCGCCATGGCGTTGCCCGGTTGGGCGAGGCAAGCATTTGCGGTCAGGCAAGTCAGGATAGAACAAAGGCGTATGTGATTCTTCATGATGATTCTTTTGGGCGCGCCAGAGCGCACGGTCCGCGATGATCCAAGCGGTGCCAGTGCTTACCGGCCAGCCGAAGACGGTGCCCATGGCATCCACAGCGGTGCCCGTATGTCAGTTAACCCTCTTACAAGTCAGTCGACTGTTAAGAAATTGTAAAGCTTTACAGGGCGACCGGAAGCGAGCGGCGCGTCACCCCGATTGTGAGCGCGAGCGAGCCCGGTAGAGGAGTCGCGCGATCCGTTCTAGGTGGCGACGAGTCGAGATGCGGGAAGTGGTGATGCCAGCAATGGTAGCCGAGCTGCTTTGGTTACTGCAGTTAATTCCCTCAGCGTCCCAATGTCCAGCCTTGCCGAGGGCATTTTCTTCCGATTCTCAGCCATTTTCAGGCCGCGGCGGGAATGGCAATCCGCGTGCTTTAGGGAAGTGAAACAACCGAGACATCCCGCCTCGGAGCGTGATTTCGGCGAATTTCTGATCGGTCTGTTCAGGTGACTGGCAGAACGGACGGGATTCCAACCGGTCAGGCGCGTCGATGTCCGACTCCCGTACCTGGTCCTCAAGACCGGGTGAAACGCGGCGGACTCAACCGTTCCCAGTTGAGTCCGCCGTGGATCGCAAAGACTTAAAGTGAAGGATCATTCGTAATGAAAAGTGCTACGGCCCTGCCCCCGAAGAAAGCGAAAGTGACGACTGAGGTGCAGGCGTTTGGCACCATCATCAAACGGCCCATCGCACTGGATGAGGGCGTTTGCCTGGAAAGTGTCAACACGCTGAACCAGGCGTTGGCCGACACGCTCACGATGCGAGACCTCTATAAGAAGCACCACTGGCAAACCGCCGGCCATCACTTTTACTCCCTGCATCTACTATTCGACAAGCACTACGCGGAGCAAGCGGAACTCGTTGACGCGATTGCCGAACGGATCCAGCAGTTGGGCGGCGTCAGTTTGGCTATGGCTGCCGATATCGCGGAAGCCACTCAGATTCAGCGCCCACCCCGCGGCCGGGAATTGCCGGAAGTGCAGATTCAGCGTCTTCTGGCCGCGCACGAGCATCTGCTGCAATCCGTGCGGGCCGGAGCAAAGAAAGCCGCCGCTGCCGGCGACGATAGCACCAACGATCTGCTAGTGAGCGGGGCACTGCGCACCAACGAAATGCAAGTCTGGTTCCTCTCGGCCCATCTCGAGACCCGAGCGGAGTAGTCCTGAATGACCAGCGCCATCGTCCGCCAGCCAGAGACGGAATTCTTGATCCAGCGCCTGCTGGCTCGCGATACGACGGCGCTCGCCGAGCTCTACGACCTGTACGGGAATCTGGTCTATGCGACTGCCCTGCGGGTGGTTCGAGACCAAGCGAGATCGGAAGAGCG
>JALHNI010000236.1 GCA_022843605.1 Bryobacter sp. | reverse complement strand
ACGTTGTCCCCGTAGATCCATAGGAACCACATGTTGCCGATGAGGTGCATGAAGCCGCCATGGAGAAACATGGCGGTGAAAAGGTCAGTGACTTGGAGGCGAGCGGGGATGACTCCGTAATGTGAGACGAAGTGATGGAGCTCGTAGTCGGACAGGGTGAGTTGGTGGAAGAAAACCAAGACATTCAGCGCAATGATCCCCAAGGTGACCAGCGGGGTGCCGTTGGAGGGGACGGAATCGCGGAGAGGGATCAAGCGGACACCCGGGCATAGTCAAAGTTGACGCGGCGCTCGGCGCGGCCCATCAAGGCTTTGGCTTCATCGAGAGTGGCGAGCTTGCCGCGCGCGCCGAGCGCGGTGCAGTTGAGGGCGGCGAGGGCGTTGGAGAGCTCGAGGGTTTCCTGAATGGAGAGCCCCTGGAGGACGGCGTAACAGAAGGCGCCATGGAAGATATCGCCGGCGCCGGTGGTGTCGATGCAGTTGACGACGTAGGCGGGCGAGTAGTAGAACTTGCCGTCGACGCGGGCGAGCGAGCCGTGGGCTCCGAGAGTCATGGCGGCGACGGGGAGGTGGAACTCGTTCTGGATGGTGGCGAGGGCTTTGAGGGGGTCGGCTTGGCCGGTCCATTGGACGGGGAACTCGGAACTGGTGACCAGGTAGTCCACGTGCTGGAGGACTTTATCGAAGCCATGGTAGATGGTGTCGATGTCGATGGTGACGGGGATGCCGTTGGCGCGGGCGATTTGAGCGGCCCGGGCGACGGCCAGGGTGTCGTGGCCGTCGATGTGGAGAAGACGGGCGCTGGTGATCATTTCCGGGGTAATGGTTTCCGGATGCAGGGCGAGGCAATCTTCGCGGCGCCAAAGGACGGTGCGTTCGCCCGTGGACTGGTCGATCAGGATGTAAGCCGTCTGATTCGGGCAATTCTCCCGGACCTGGACATCGTCGATGTTGATGCCGCTTTCGCGCAGACTGGCCATTTGAATGCGCCCGCGCTCGTCATCGCCACAGGTGCCGATGTACTTGACCCGCAGGCCAAGGCGGGCGCAGCAGACCATGGCGCTGGCTACCTGACCTCCGGGCGAGAGGACTTCGCGGGTAAAGGGGACCTTGCCCGCGTAGGCGGGGAAGCGGTCGAGGAGGATGAGGGTATCGGTGGCGTTTAGACCAACGCCAACCACGTCGAACAATTTCTCAACGGACATGCGACGCGTTTAGCGTAGCATCACCCTGGGGGCGATTGCGCGGCGCTGGGATTTCAGGTGTGGGGATTCAGTTGCGGTTGTGGGCGGGGGCGTGGGGGCCGGCGGCGTCTTCGACGGTGGCGATGAGACGGTCCGGACTGATGGGTTTGCTGAGGTAATCGTCCATGCCGGCGGAGATGCAGCGGTCGCGATCGGTGGTCATGGCGTGGGCGGTGAGGGCGACGATGGGGGTGTGGCTGCCGGCTTCCATGCGGCGGATGGCGCGGGTAGCCTCAATGCCGTCCATCTCGGGCATCTGCAAGTCCATGAGGATGATGTCGACGGGTTCTCGCTGGAAGAGATCGACGGCTTGGCGGCCAGTGTCGGCCAGCAGGACGGCGTGTCCGCGGGATTCGAGGATCTTGGCGGCGACGCGTTGGTTGACCTTGTTGTCCTCGGCGAGCAGGACGCGGAGAAGTCGTCCGACGGGAGCGAAGTTGCGTTTAGACGGAGCGGCTACCTGGACGGCAACGGCACCCCGGGCGGGGGCCAAACGGGCGGTGAAATAGAAACGGCTGCCGATGCCTGGTTCGCTCTCTACCCAGATGCGGCCGCCCATGAGTTCGACGAGGCGGACACAGATGGCGAGGCCAAGACCGGTGCCGCCGAACTGGCGGGTCATCGAGCCGTCGGCCTGGCGGAAGGCTTCGAAGATGACGCCCTGTTTGTCGCGGGGGATGCCGATGCCGGTGTCTTCCACGCCGAAGCGGAGGACGATTTCCGAATCGGCCTGGCTTTCGAGCGAGACGCTGAGTTTGACGCGACCCTGCGCCGTGAATTTTACGGCGTTACCAGCCAAGTTCAACAGAATCTGACGGATACGGCTTTCGTCACCCACCAGTTGGGTGGGCACGCGGGGATCGATTTCGCAGGTGATCTCCAGACGTTTCTGGGCCGCGCCGAAGGCGACGATGGAGAGCACGCCGTCGAAGGCGGCCGACAGGTCAAACGTGGTGGGTACAAGTTCCAGGTGGCCGGCTTCAATTTTGGAGAAGTCGAGGATGTCGTTGAGCAGGGCCAGCAGGGCGTCGGCCGAGTGTTTGACGGTTTCGAGGTATTCCTGCTGCTCTTCGTCCATGCGCGTGCCTAGAAGCAAGGTGGTCATGCCAATGATGCCGTTCATTGGCGTACGGATCTCATGGCTCATGTTGGCGAGAAACTCGCTCTTCAGGCGGCTGGTTTCGAGGGTACGGTCGAGGAGGGTTTCGGTCTCCTTAAGCAGCGTTTCGACGCGGAGCTTCGATTCGGCGAGTTCAATGGTGCGTTCGCTGACCTTGCGTTCGAGGCGTTGGCGGTCGAGTTCGAGCCGGCGCATGCGGTAGCGCCAGATGAAGCGGACGAACCAGAGCAGACAGACAAAGGCGACAATGCGGAACCACCAGGTCTGATACATGGGCGGTTCGATGCGGAAGGAGAAGGTGCGCGGGGTGGATTGCCATTCGCCGCCGGGAGGGCGCGCCATGACTTCAAAGCGATAGTCTCCTGGCGGGAGCGGTGAGAGGGTGAGTTCGCGCTGTTCGGTTTCGCGCCAGGTTTCGTCGCTGCCGATGAGGCGGTAGCGAAACTGCAGGCTATTCTCGAGCTGAAAGCTGAGCGAACTGTAGACGAGTTGGAGCGAGTTGCGGCCGAGCTTTACGGAGGTGATTTCCACCGGGGGGACGCTACGAATCGGGGCTTCGCCGCCGGAGGTGTAATGAGCGAGACCGCGGCTGGTGCCGATCCACACGCTGCCGTCGGTATCGGCGAGGAAGGCGTCGGTGGTGGTGTCGTTCCAGACCAGGCCGGTGGTGCGGTCCATGTGGCGGAAGCGGCGGCCGTAGCTGCCTTCTTCGGTGAGCACGTCGACGCCGTTGTCACTGCCGTTCCAGAGGTCGCCGCGAAGGTCGAAGCCGATGAAGTAGGACTGGTCTGACTGCAGGCCGTTGGTACGGTCGAAGTGGTCGACGCGCAGGCGATTGCCATCGGGTGAAACACGAGAGATACCGGCGCCGGTGCGGTAGCCGAGCAGGAGATCGCCGTTGGGAGCTTCGACCAGGTGGCTGAGAGCGTCGTGACGCAAACCATCCTTCTTCTGGTAGCGGAGCCATTGGCCGTCGCGGCGACGATAGAGTCCGCGGTAGCTGGCGACCCAAATCTCTCCGGTTCGGGTTTCGATGACCTTCATGACCGCACGCTGCCGGCGTTCCTGGTCTTCGGCCGGTAAAGCCACTGACCGGACTTCGGTGGCGCCAGGGGCCAGGGTGTAGAGGCCTTGATTGGTCCCGATCCACATGAGGCCCTTTGAATCGACAGTGAGGCTCCACGGGATGACGTTGGGCAAGGCGATGCGCGCCTTGCGAGCCCCGGAGGCGGTGAGCTGAATGAGTTGAGAACTATCGGGGGCGACCCAGATGTTGCCGGCGGCATCGCGGGCGAGACCTTTGACGACGTCGACTCCGGGCAGAGGGATTGTCCGCCAATCCCAGTGGTCGTCGACGAAGGTGCCCAAGCTGAGTCCATTGCCGGTGGCGACCCAGATGCCATCATGGCGATTGCCAACGATATCGTAGACGATATCGCCGGCGAGCCCTTCGGACTCGGTGTAGCTTTCCCACTCCTGATAGCCGAGCCACCGGAGCACTCCGCCACCGGTGATGCCGACCCAGATGGACCCCTCGCGATCCTCGGTGATGGCGGCGACTTCGTTGAGCGGTAGGCCGTTGCGTTTGCCGACCGTTCGCCAGCGATTCCCGGGACCCGGGCCGGACTTGCGGATGGCGATGCCGTAGTTGGTGGGAACCAGCAACTGGCCGCGGCGGTCGACGGCGAGGGAGGGAAAGTTGGCCAGGATCGGCTTGACCTGGGCGTCAGGAGGCTCGAAGGTCACTTTGCCTGGTTTCAGTTCGATGAGCAGTCGGCGGCTGCGGACCCAGAGCGAGCCGCCTTTGGGCCGCGCGAAGCTGATCCAGCGATCTTCCGGGACGCCCTGCGCGGCGCCAAAGACGGTCGTTTGGCCGCCCGCGTACTTGCAGATGGACTTGCCGCACCCGTACCAGACGGTGCCGGTGGTTTCGGCGAAGACGCCGGTGGCGAAGCGATCGAAGGTGGGCTGGTCGGGTTGGGGGCCGCGTTCAAAGCGGTAGAGCGGCTGGCCGGCCTTGACGTCCTGGTTCCGATGGCCGATGACCAAGCCGTGGGCAGTGGCGAGGTAGACGCGGCCCTGGGAATCGCTGCTGACCCCGAGAGGTGAGACAGGGCTGATGAGGGGATCCTGAATGGCTACGAAACGGCCGCCGGAGCGTACGGCGACCTTGCCGTCAATGGCGGTGGCCCAGAGCCGGCCGGGCTCACTCTCGTGGAGGCCGACGATGAAGTCCGCCGGAAGGCCGTCGGCGACGCTGAACTTGCGGAAGCGGTAGCCGTCGTAGCGGTAAAGACCGTTGGGACTGGCCACCCACATGAAGCCGGCGGCGTCCTGACGAATGGCGACGGGTACCTGGTTGTCGAGGCCATGCTCGGGACCGTACTGTTTGAAGGCGTAGCGCTGCGCGGCTGCGGGCCATGCCAGCAGAGAGAACGCGATGACGTGGAAAAGTCGGCTACGCAAAGAACAGACACCTATGGCCACACTCGGCCTCAGGAGTATGTCGGCAGATCTAAGCGTTTTTTGCAGGCCGGGAGTAGGGAAAAATTACCCTAGTACCTAGGCGCCGCGGGTGGGGATCAAGAGAGCTAAGCGATTTTGCTGGTTCGGCTTAGCGATGGTCGGAGCTCCCTTAGTCCAAGGGGGCTGTGCCGTTCTGAAACGGGGTCGCCCACGGAGCGGCGGGCACGTGCGGATCCGGCCATTAGGCGGCCTTCGGCGCGTACTCGCGCTTCACCAGGAAGGTGTAGGCACCAATGCCGAGGGCCAGAAAGAACAGGATGGAGTACATGGGCGCGGTGTAGCTGCCGGTTTGGGTGAGCAGGTAGCCGGTGAGGGTGGGGGCAACGATGCCGGGGAGGTTGGCGGCGGCATTCTGGACGCCGACGACTCGTCCGACAGCGGCGCTGGAGAGCAGGGTTTGGGTGAGGGCCCAGTAGTTGGCGGTGGTGAGGCCGAGTCCGGAGAGGGAGAAGATGCTCCAGAAGAGGGCGACTTCCAGGGAAGTGGAGTACGCGCCGAGGATTTCGGTGGAGGCGATGAGGAAGCCGGCGATGATGAAGCGTTTGCGGGTGGTGACGGGGTCCGCGCCTTTGGCGATGAGGCGATCGGCCCACCATCCGGCGAGGATGGCGACGATGGCCATGCCGAGGAAACTGGCGCCGGTGAAGACGCTGCTCTTCGAGACATTGAGGCCGCGCTGTTCGGCGAAGTAGGAGGGGAGCCAGGTGAGGCAGTAATAGACGAAGTATTGGTAGCAGAAGGTGCCAATGATGGTGCCGAGCATGACGGGGCTCATGAGGGTGTCCCAGAAGCTGAGGTTGGTGGCGCCGGAGGCTTTTTGGACGGCGACTTCGAGTTCGCGGTCATTGTCCTTGACGAGCAGGAGCCAGGGAATGAGCCAGAGTAGGCTGCCGAGGCCGATGATGACGAACATGTTGGTCCAGCCGTAGCCGACGAGGAGCCATCCGGCGATGGGGGTGCCGATGGCGGGGCCGATTTTGGCGGCGGCCATGTAGATGCCGACGACGAGGCCGCGTTGGTGTTCGGCGACATTGAAGCGGATCCAGCGCATGCCGGCGGGGGTGATGACGCTTTCGCCGACGCCGAGGAGGAGTCGCAGACCGAAGAGTTGCTGGAAGTTGCCGACCCAGGCGGTGGCGGCGGACATCAGGCTCCAGATGAGAAAGCCACCGGCGTAGGGGAGCTTGACTCCGTATTTGTCGACGAACCAGCCCGCGGGAATCTGGAGCAGGGTGTAGGAATAGAAGAAGGCGGAGAGGAGGTGGCCTTTTTGCTCTTTGGTGAGTTGAAAGTGGGACTGGAAGGTGGCGTCAGTGACGGCAACGGAGAGATTCACGCGATCAAAGTAGGCCACCATGAAACCGAGACACAAGAGGCCAACAATCGTCCAACGGCGGGAAGAAGTCATGAGTTCGATCCTGACGATATCACACGGTTGGGTTGAAACAACTTCATGCAAAAATGTTGTGTGAGCCCCAATGGCTTTCGGATATGCTTATCAGCGTGTCTGACGAGTTGGGTTAGGCTGAAGATTTGGTTTGA
>JALHNI010000235.1 GCA_022843605.1 Bryobacter sp. | reverse complement strand
GACCATCGAGCAAAGACGCAGAATGCACTTCCAAGCAGCAGTGTGAAGATAAAACCGATGGGCCGGATCCTCTCTTATGTCAGACGCTCAACTGTCCGGAAAAGCCTGACGATGGACAGCGGTCCGTGGTGGCCGTGGCCATCAAGCTCCCCCTGGTCAATCGACATTGCCGTTTCCGGCAGAATGCAGGTCGGCAGCGTGACGCCAGCAAAGGACGCACTCTCCGACTCGTAGCGGTCAGTATCCGCAGGTTCCGACACTCATACAACCCTGCCGTGCGATGGCGCCATGTGGAAATCCAAGCCAAATCGCATTGACGCCCCAGGTGTGGCCGAATCGTTCGCTACGTTGCCGGGACAATCAGGCGGAAGGGGCACCGCTGCCAACGTAAGGGATGTCCGTCAATGCTTGCCAAGGCCCTCGTCGATTGCCGCAGTGAACTTCGAAATTATCTCGCTTCGCCCCAGCTTACCTCGCCGCCGCTTGCCGATCCCGGTGATTGGAATGGTATGATCTTCCTTCCGCGGGCGTTCGAAGTGATCGGGAGCCACTACTGGCCCGAAGATTGGTCAGGGCTTGAGCAGACGGCCAGTGTTCCCGAAGCTCTGCCCGATGTAATTGGGCTCGGTCTGCTGGCCTGCACTGCTAATCCGTCGGCATTTGATGCCATGCCGGCGCGTTGGTCCAAGCCGCCAACGCAGTCTATGTTGTTACGGGCTGACTGTATGCTTCGCGATCATCGCCCCGATCTCGCTCGCCCGTTGCTCGGGGGGCTTGGGATGCAGTTGGCTATACCATTTACCGTGTCTGAGTGGCGAGCAGCACAAGAGATTGATCGAGGGTTTCGCCGCACCGCTTTGGCACTCACGCAAAGGCGCGATGAGACGCGACGCACGATAGTCAGGATGTGCGAATCCGGGGAGCTGGAAACTGCCTTGCTTCCTCTGTTCGGCGGTGAGTTCACGCCTGCATTGCCAACTTCTCTCTGGCGAACCACAAACTACGGGCCACGGTTCGAATCCTTCCGGATGAGCGCGCGCGAACCGTTCGGGGCACCTCACTGGAGTGAGACAGAATGGATTTACTTAACCGAGAGATCAGTAAAGCGCGCGACAAATAATAAGGGCGCAGGGTCGCGCCTTGCGGCGGATCAGGATGGTGTCGAATACGAGTCGGAATACATGGTCTGCATGCGCGAAGTCGTACAGGCGCTCGGGATCACGACCGCGAATCAGCCAAAGAAGTTGGTTGTTGAAGCAAAGATCCGAGAACTATGGCGTGGTGACGATGGTCTTTCTGAAGTGATGATCGGTTACATGGCAAGCTTTGTTCGCACATTAGCAGCTAGCGGAGGTCGGAGGCCAAAGTCGGGTTCACCATAGGGTTGGACCCGAGGGGGTTGACCCAATTCGCGGCTGGGTCCAACCCTTTGACCCATCGACAAACTGGCGCTTGAGTCCGAGCTTCCACGGGGCACCAAGCAATTCCGCTTGCCATATGGAAGCTCCTCAATGACCAGAGATGTTGCTCATAAGGCTGTCTTACGGACCCAGGAAGCCGCGGAGTATTGCGGCTCCAGTGCGTCAACGCTTGAGAAGCTACGACTGACTGGCGGCGGACCAGTCTACTCGAAGCTTGGCCGCCGGGTGGTCTATCTCGTCGAAGATCTCGACGCGTGGCTAGCCGAGAACAGGCGGCGATCCACTTCGGACAAATCGCAGACATGAGCAGACGCGTTAGGAGTGTTCTCATGTCGGATGGATCGGATAAAGAAGTCCGCAAGCAAATCAATTCGATTCGCTTCAGTTGGTTCGAAAATGTCAGCGCCGACGCCAAGCTGCGGAAGTCGGGGAACGCTCTCGCGATGGCGGCTTATGTATTCCGGCGTTTCAAAGCGGAACGGGGTGAGGCGGAATTTTCCATCGAGGGAGCGGCGCGCGATCTCAAAATGCCTCCGCGCTCCGCTGTCAGGGCGCGCCGAGCGCTGGAGAATCGGGGGTGGATACGCAAGGTGAAAGGCCCTCGAAGTCAACGTGAGGGCTGGAGTGCGAATGTCTATATCCTTACCGGCGGACCGGATGACTTAGAACTTGCAGAGCACTTTCCCACTGGCGACGAAGACGGTGACGCGGGCGTCGGTGACAGCGATGGCAGTGACACTGGTAGCAGCAGCAAGGAAGAGCCGTAGGCGGCAGTAGGCCAATGACGTCGTCGACAACCCGTCAGTGACGTCGCAGACGGGAGTACTCCTGTAGATACCTGTAGAGACCTGGAAGAGTAGCTACCAAGAGGAACCGACTTCAGGCAGAATTAAAAAAAAGCTGCCCACTTCGCTTTCAATTTGGGTATGCGATCAGCGCCCTGCCTGCGCGGAGCGTATACGCGTCGCGCAGCGCAGGCAGGGCGCGGGTGGGATGCAGTCTTCTGCAGCCAACGGCCGCCGGCAGGCGCACGGAGGAGGTCTCATTGAAAGCTGAGCAGACGACCAAGGCGAACAGGGAGACCCAGCCGCTCCCTCCGCCTGACGCCATCGAGGTGGCTGCTATCGAAGCAGCATTGAAGCGCATCAGGGCTCGAGAGCCGTCGGTGTCGGTCAAGTTCAGCCAAGACGACAAGGGGACGGTCAAGCTCCAGGGGGCTGAGCACAATGACCACTCCGGCTGGCTTGCTCGGCTGGCGAATGCTTTCGGCTCGCGAGGAACAACATTTGCAATTTCGCAGCTCAACCAGATCATGGTTGCTTCGCGGGACGGCGATGGGCAGATCGACTCCGGTCGCGTCAACGCAATGCTGGCGATGGTCGAAGCCGCGCGCCCGGACAACGAGCTTCAGGCCGCCTTGGCGGTGCAGATGGCCGTCACGCACTTCGCGACGCTCAAGCTCGTGAACCGCGCGATGCGCGTGGATCAGATCCCCCAGGTCGATTCAGCTGGGAACCTTGCCGTGAAGTTCGCAAGGACGTTCACGTTGCAGGCCGAGGCGCTGGCCAAGCTCAAGCGCGGTGGAGAGCAGGTGGTGAAGGTCGTTCACGTCCATCCGGGCGGGCAGGCGATCGTAGGAAATGTGACGACCGGGACCACGACAACCACTGGCGCCACTGGCGCGGGGGGAGGGGGTAGCGATGAAAACCGAAATCAACCCCATGCAAAGGCAATCGCGGCAGCCGCCGAGCCTGCGGGGCTGCCGCCGTTGTGGAGCGAAGACGCGGAGCGGGAGCCTGTGCCAGTCGCCAGCGGTGAGGGGTAGGCGGCGGTGCCGCATGCACGGCGGGGCGCTGGGCTCAGGCGCACCCGAGGGGAAGCGGAATGGCCGCTACAATGGCGGTATGTTCACCAAGGACGCGATCCAGGACCGCCGGGAACTAGCCGGATGGCTGGCGCTGGTGAGGGCAACGGTGAAGGAGGTGTAGGAGTAACATTGCGGATTCGCATTCTGAGCCGCGCGCGGTGTCACGGGATGCAGCAGCCTAATCATCTCGGCCGAGGGTGGCGTGGGTTCGCTCCTTCTGAGTTTGCCATGATTCTGGCATACTACCGCCGAGTCGGGGAGGAACCTCAGCGTGAATCACTCTCGACAGCGCACAGGTGCGCCCAAGCCGGTGAAGCAGAGTCCCGTTGCCGCTAGTTCAAACCGGATAGGGACTTTCTTCCCTACGGACGCTCCGGGTGCATTCTGGAGTTCGACACCATGAACGCCCCTCCTCTCGTCTGGCCACGAAAAACGCGCGAGCTTCACAACCACCACTTCGACTCGACGGTCTGGAACGACTTCCTCTTCCGCGACGATGACATCGTCATCGCCACCTATGCCAAGTCCGGCACAACCTGGACACAGCAGATTGTCGGGCAACTTGTCTTCGACGGTGCGGAAAACGTGAACGTATCGGAGATATCACCCTGGCTCGATTTGCGAGTGCCGTCTAAGGAGATCAAGCTGGCGGCGGTCGAGGCGCAGACGCATCGTCGGTTCCTGAAGACCCATCTGCCCGTGGATGCGCTCGTCTTCTCGCCAAACGCCAAATACATCTACGTCGCCCGCGACGGGCGAGACGTCGTCTGGAGCATGTATAATCACCATGCTCGGGCTAATGAAGCGTGGTACGCGGCACTAAACAACACGCCGGGGCTCGTTGGCGACCCGATTTGCCCCCCACCCGCCTCGATCCGCCAGTACTATCATGACTGGCTTGATCGCGACGGTCACCCGTTCTGGCCGTTCTGGGAAAATATCGCGAGTTGGTGGGCGGTCAGGCAACTTCCCAATGTTCTCCTCGTGCATTTCGCCGACCTCAAGGCTGACCTTGTCGGCCAGATGAGGCGCATCGCTGCGTTTCTGGACATCCAAGTCGACGAGCATCGGTGGCCCTCGCTCGCTGAGCATTGCAGCTTCGAGTACATGAAGCGCAACGCAGCCAAGGCAGCGCCGCTTGGCGGCGTCTTTTGGGACGGAGGTGCTGAGACCTTCATCCACAAAGGCGTCAATGGCCGCTGGCGCGACGTACTGACCGAACAGGAGAGCGCGAAGTACGAGCGCATCGCACTCGAGAAGTTGGGACCAGCATGTGCGAATTGGCTAGCCGGCGGCTGCTCCGGTGGCGGCCTCACAGAGGGCTGAGTAGAGCCAAATGTCACCCCCCGACTTTCCCTCTTCCGAGATCGCGCGGTCGGATTGATTGGGCAGCTTATCGATCATCCGGGCTTCTTCAACGTCGTGGCCCATGTGGGCGACTGCGTTGTCGCCAGCAATTTTCTGGGCGAGCGTGATCGCGTTGCTGACGTCTGTCCGATTACCGTCGATCCGGAGGTCCAGGATGTCCGGGTCGGTCGGCGGCTGACGCAGGCCGTGCTTCACTGCGCGGAAGAGCGTCTGTTGAGCCGGAGGGACGGATCTTCGGCCATTCGACCCAGATCGCTTTCTTCGGCCACGCGGTCGCGGAGACGAACGAGAACTCTCTGCGCTGATCGCTGGTGCGCCAGTGTTCGCAGGCCCCGGCTTCTTGCTGCCGACACGCAACTCCGAGTTAGTGCGCTGGTGCCTCGCACACGGGTTGCGGATCGTCCAGCCACTGACTCTTATGGTCGCGCCATTTATGCCCAGCCCCGCGGCGGCGTTTGGCTGCCTTCTGTGGATTCTCACGTACGGGCAGTGCTGAGTAAAGACGCAGTGCTGAGTAAAGACCAGGCATGAGTGGATTGCTGATCGCGTGACCAGGGTCCGGCCGGTGGCACGGCCCGTGCGCCTGCCAGGAGCACGAGAAGGAGGCGAAAGGGGCTTCTTCTTCCGCTGTGGACATTTTCCGCTTGCCACATTGCCTAGGCTGCCTTGGCTGCTACCCTGTCCGAGCAGCGTCACGGACCATCCCACGGCGCCGCACATAAGAAACTCCACGACTGGTCGAGCCCGCACTGAAAGTCGGGTCGCACCAATCAGTTCGGGCTCGGCCATGTTCACCTTCACCCCAAGTCTCGCCGGCCCTCTTGCTGGCGGCTTGGCTCCTTAGCTCACTCTCCGGCTGAGCGAGGAGGTAAGAAGTGGTAGCTCCATTCCCAGCGGGGGCCCCCGGTCACCAAGTGGACCGAGAGCGGGTCATGATTAGCGCGTTCCGCTGAGCGTAAAAAACGGCCACCCTCGCGCGCGGGCTGGAGCCATCACACTGTGAAGCACTACGGCGGGCCGGTATCGCGTATTATAGTGGAAGTGAAAGACCGATTAGGTATCTAATGAGACAAATTTTCGTGGCATCTAGGGGCACACCATGGCACGGGACGAACACCAATCGACGCTGGCTGCTGATGCACCGCCAACGCTTTTGGTTGCGGGCGGTTCTCACACTCGCGCGCGCTCGGATGACGAACTGGTCGCCTCATGGCTCTCGGGCCTCGGATCGGATCGAAGCCGCGCCAACTTCGCGACAACGGCCGAGCGCTTCCTTTCGCACCTGGCCCGCCACGGGGTGACCCTTCGCACTGCGACCGTTGAGGATGTGCGGGAGGCGATTGCCGAGATCGCCACAGGCAAGGCCGCTTCCTCTGCCGTGCAGTACGCACAGCGAGTGAAGTCGCTGCTCTCTTATGCGCACCGCCTTGGCTATGTCGGCTTCAATGCCGGCGTCGCCGTGCGGACCAAGAGTGGGACAGTCGACCGGGCCAAGCGCATCGCCAGCGAGACCGAGATCGCCCTTCTGATCCGCGCCGCTCCCACGACGCGCGACCGGCTCCTGCTTGGGGTCGGCTATGCCGGCGGGCTTCGCGTCTGCGAACTCGTCGGGCTCAACTGGGCGGACGTGCTCACGCGCCTTGATGGCCGCGTGCAACTGAGCGTCATGGGGAAAGGCGAACGGCTGCGCCCCGTCTTGCTGCCGGCCGTCGTCAGCCTGCCGCTGCTCGCCAGCCGTAGCGACGCCCCCTCGAACTCTCCCGTGTTCCCCAGCCGGAAGGGTGGTGCACCGCTT
>JALHNI010000234.1 GCA_022843605.1 Bryobacter sp. | reverse complement strand
TGCGGCCTCTATTGATGAAGAGGCGGACACAATCGCCGAGGTCTACGAGCCGTATTTGATCCAACTGGGCTTCATCCAGATTACTCCCCGCGGCCGCATGGGCACGGATCGGGCCTACCAGTATTTCAACGTGCCGCGTCATGGCGGTCGCGCGTTGGACCAGCCTACTTTATTCAGCTAGAAGCTGAAGCGATCTAGCGTGATACCCAAAAAGGCCACGCACATCTCGTCCTCGGTGCCTTCTCCCCAAGTAACTTGCTTGGGCGGATTGCTCGGGTTGCGCGGATTTCCCGCGGTATTGTCGTACTTACAACTCAGCCGCAAAGTGGACCCGGCGGAGACTCCCTGCGCTTCAGTGAACGTGTAAGGCCCTTGCCAGTTGAAGTCCCATTTATCGATCAGAATCAGCGGCTTCGCTTCGCTTCCTCGTGTCACTTCCACTTTGATCTCCTGGCCCAATAGGTGCATGTGCGGAAAGATATTGATGACGTGGTTGTCGAGGAAAAACGGAATCGTCAGATTCATTGACGCGACGTGATCCGGAACATCAGGCGGAATACTCAGCCGCTGCTGCACCAGCGGCAGGAAGAAGAGCGGCTTCCGTACCCGGCTTTTCGCGAAGTAGATGCCGACCCGCGTTTGGTCCGGATCCCGGGAGACGTTGGTGTAGTAGTGCACCTGCATGATAATCCGCGCCTTCTTGCTCAGCGGAATGCCGATGCCTTCGGGAAGCAGATGCGCGCGGGTGCCAGGCGCCCAACCACCGAGCGTGTAAGCCAGGTTCGACGCGAGATTGCCAAGGTCCGAAAGGCTGAGGTTTCCGACGATCGGCGTACCAGGCCCACCCAAACAGTTGTAGCCTGGGCCCTCTTCCGCGGCATCGAGCTCTTCGGCTTTGCCTGTTGAGTCCAGATAGAGAATGACGTGGTGCACCGAGGCACGATTGCCGGGGACGATGTCGATGGCGCTGACGTACTTGTCGTCTTCCAAACCAGTAGGCAATACGAAACAGCGATAGGTGTCCCTGCCTCTCGGAGGAGTGAACGGTTCGCCCATCTGAACGGTGAGGTCGGGCTCACCCAAGCTCCAGTCGCCCTTGGCGGGCAGCGGCTCTGGCAGGTTCGCAGGGTCGCCCAACGGCGCTCCGCCCTCCACCCAGGCCAGCAGGTCGATCTTCTCCTGTTCCGTCAGGGCGAAACTATCGCGAAACTCGCCGTGCCCGGCCACAGGCTTCCATGGCGGCATCAGACCGGCGTTCACCACCCGCTTGATGTCTTCGGCCCAAGCGGCGGCATCCTCATAGGTGGACAACGCGAACGGCGCGATGTCATTCGGGCGATGACACTGCTGGCATTTGGCCTGCATGATCCGCGAAACTTCCTTCGCGTAAGTTACTTCGGCGGCCAGCGGCGCAACGGTGAACAGACTAAGGAGCAGAAGAGAGCGCATGGTGTCGGTGGGTATGCCACCTCTCACCACTATAAACCTCCCGCGGACCTAGTCCAGCCGCTTATGGAAGCGCAGTGCCGCCGCAAACAGGATCGTCGTACCCAGAGCCGTCAGCACGACAACCTGCGGCCACAGCACTTCCATGCCCACACCCTTCAGAAAAATACCGCGCACAATCTCCATGAAGTAGCGCATGGGGTTCACGTAGGTGATCCACTGCGCGATCTCCGGCATGTTGCGAATCGGGAAGCTGAAGCCGCTCAGCATGAAGGCCGGCTGAAAGAAGAAGAAGGTGGTCATCATCGCCTGCTGTTGCGTGTTCGAGATGGTGGAGATGAACAGACCCGCACCCAGTGAGCAGGTAAGGAAAGCCACACTTGCCAGCAGCAGGAGTAAGGGATTGCCGCGCAGGGGAACGTCGAAGAGCAGCATGGCCGCCGCCGTCACCAGGAGCAACTGTACCAACCCGATCGCCGCGAACGGCAGCGTCTTTCCCAGGATGAGTTCCATGGGGCGCAACGGCGTCACCATCAACTGTTCCATGGTGCCGATCTCTTTCTCACGAACGATGGCCATTGAGGTCAGCGTTAAAGTCACCAGCATGATGATGTTGACGATCACGCCCGGCACGAAGTAATTGCGGCTCTTGAGTTCGGGGTTGAACCAGACCCGCGGTTCGGCGCGGACCGTCGGCAATGGGGCGCGCAGCGGCCGATCCACCGCGCGGCCCACCATCTTCTGCCGGGCCAAGGTCTCCAAATGCGTCTGCGAAAACTGGCGAATCACGGTGCTGGCTTGGTTGGCGACGATGTTTGCCGTATTCGAATTGGAGCCGTCCACCAGTACCTGCACGGGAACCTCGCGGCCGCGGGCGAGGTCAGCGGCGAACCCGGGAAGGATGCGGATGACAGCCATCACCTCACTCTGGTCCAGTGTTCTCTGGGTCTCCGCCTCGTTTTCTAACCACCGTACGATCTCGAATCGGCCTGAACCGGTGAACGCCTCGCGCAGTTCGCGGCTTTCCGCGCTCCGGTCCTGATCCATCCAGGCGATCCGCGCATGGTCGACATCCAGGCTCACCGCAAAACCGAAAACCAGCAACTGAATCAAGGGGGGAGCGAACAAAGTCGCACGCATGCGTGGTTCCCGCAACGATTGCTTCAGTTCCTTGATGATCATCTCGCGAATGCGTTCCCACACCATCTCAAGCCACCTTCTGCCGCATCTGCCGCATCGCGAGTCCAAACACCACCGCGCCGTAGATCGTCATGGCGAGAATCTCCAGCCAGAGGATCTCCCAGCCCACACCCTTCAGAAAGATCCCCTTCAGAATCGTGACAAAATAACGGGCCGGAACAATGTAAGTTACGGCCTGAATCACTTGCGGCATATTGTCAATTGAGTAAATGAATCCGCTGAGGAGAAACGCCGGAAGAAAACTACTCACCATGCTGAGTTGATAGGCGATCAACTGATTGCGTGCCGCGGCCGAAAGCATCATGCCCCAGCACAGGGCACCGAAGCAAAAGAGACCGGAGGTAAACATCAGGAGTAGAACGCTGCCGCGCAAGGGCACCTGAAACAGGAAGACGCCGGTGACGATCGCGATGACCATATCGGCCATGCCGATGCTGAAGTAGGCGATCAACTTGCCTAGTAGCAATTCCACCGGACGCAAGGGCGTGGACAGCAACTGCTCCATCGTGCCGTTTTCCCATTCGCGAGCAATGCATAGACTGGTAAGAATCGCCGCCACGATCATCAGAATTACGGCGATCAGGCCCGGCACAATGTAGTTACGGCTTTTGAGATCGCTATTGAAGATGACGCGAATGCGAGGGTCAAGCGACTTCACTTCCGGTGCACCCAGCCTCTCTCGAGCGGCGGCGCGGACCTCGGCGCCGTAGAGCGTCACCAGGCCCTGGGCGTAGCCCAACGCGATATTGGCCGTGTTTGCGTCACTGCCATCCAGTAGTAACTGCACCGCGGCATCCTGCCCTGCTTTGATCCTGCCGCCAAAGCCGGGCGAGATCAGCACGCCTACGAGTACCTGGCTGCGGTCGATCGTTCGATTTACCTCTTCCGTTGTCTCCGCCACTCTGACGATCTTGAAGTACTTGCTGCCGCTGAAGCGGTGCACCAGCTCCCGGCTTTCGGAACTCCTATCCAAGTCATAGATGACGGTTGGAACTTGATCGACATCCAAGCTGAGTGCGTAGCCGAAAAGCAACAAGAGCAGCAACGGCGTGGCAAGGGCCAGATACAAACTCCGCGGGTCGCGGACAATATGCAGAAACTCCTTGCGGGCGACGGCCTTTACCCGGCGGGAGTTCATGCGGCATCCTCCAACTCGATGCTCGCCACAAAGACCTCTTCCATCGAGCCTTTGTTCATGGCCGTCTTGAGTTCCGCTGGGGTTCCCAGCGCGATCATCTTGCCGTGATAGAGCAACGCGATGCGGTGGCAATACTCGGCTTCGTCCATGTAGTGCGTGGTGACGAAGACCGTCTGCCCGGCTTCGGACAACTGATAGATCAAGTCCCAAAAGGCTCTCCGGGCAATGGGATCCACGCCGCTGGTTGGTTCATCCAGAAACACGATCGGTGGTTCATGGAGAATTGCGCAGCCCAGGGCCAGCCGCTGTTTCCAACCGCCGCTCAAGGTGCGGGTCATCGTCTTCTCCTGACCCTGAAGTCCGGCCATCTCCAGGGCATACTCTTTCCGGGCTGGTCGCTTGGCCTTCTCCACGCCGTAGATGCCGCTGAAGAAGTCGATGTTTTCCTCCACCGTCAAATCGTCATAAAGCGAGAAGCGCTGCGACATATAGCCGATGTTTTCACGAACCTTTTCTGGTTCGACGGCTACGTCAAATCCGGCCACCATTGCGCGGCCTTCGGTGGGCGCCAACAACCCGCAAAGGATGCGGATGGTCGTTGACTTGCCAGCGCCATTGGGTCCAAGAAAGCCGAAGATCTCACCCTTGGCCACCCGAAGATTGACGTCACTGACGGCGACGAAATCACCGAAACGCTTCGACAAGTGTTCGATTACCACCGAATCGCCGTTCATGCCGCGGCCCTCCGGATCTCCGCGATCAGCACGTCCTCAAGTGTCGGCACGATCCGTTCGAAAAGTAAGTCGCCGAAGCCCTGTGCGTCCATCGCCGCCGCTAAAACGCCCACCTGCGCATCCGGTTGAATGAATAAGTGCAGTGCCGCCCCGCTCATCTCCACACTGCTCGTCTGTGGCAGTCTCTCGAGAGCCAGCTTTACGTCTCGCAGACGGCTGCCGCGAACGGCAAAGCATGGCTCCGGAATCGCAGCCTTCAGCGCCGCCGGCGTGTCGCACGAAACCATGCGGCCCTTATCCATCAGGCCGACGCGGTCGCACCGTTCTGCCTCGTCTAGGTAGGCTGTGGTCACCACTACGGTGAGCCCGCCGCGAACCAACTCCTGCAGGATCTCCCAGAAATCCCGGCGGGAAACCGGGTCAACTCCGTTCGTTGGCTCATCGAGAAACAGGATTTCCGGCTTATGCAGCAACGTACACATCAGCGATAGCTTCTGCTTCATGCCGCCCGAGAGTTTCGCTGCCGGACGCTGGCGAAAATCCGCCATGCGCGTCATCTTGAGCAACCGTTCCTTCAGCGTTTCCCGCTCTGTTCCCAAGATGCCGAAGAGATCCGCGTAGAAGTCCATGTTTTCTTCAACGGTCAGGTCGCCATACAAGCCGAACCGCTGGGCCATATAGCCGATCGCATCCTTCACCGCATCCAGATTTCCGGTCACCTTGTGGCCGGCCACCGTGGCTTCGCCCGCGTCCGGATCGATCAAGCCGCACAGCATGCGCAGCGTGGTCGTCTTCCCGGCGCCATCGGGACCCACCAAGCCGAATACCTCACCGCGCTCTACCGTGAAACTCAACTGATCCACTGCCACCAGTGGCCCAAAGCGTCGGCTCAAATTTGCCGCGACGACCGCGCTCGTGTTCATGGCTTTAGTTGGATCACGCCATCCACGGGCATGTTGAGCTTCAGTTCGCGGCCCGGATTGGCCACGTCCACTTTAATGCGGTAGACCAGTTTCACGCGTTCCTCAGTCGTCTGAATCTGCTTGGGAGTGAACTCGGCCTCGCTGGCAATGAAGCTGATCTTGCCCTGATAGGTCTTGCCCGGGTAAGAATCGGAATGGATCGCCACCGTCATGCCGAGTTTCACTTGGCCTAGCTGGCTCTGCGGCACATAGCCCCGCAGCCAAGGCTGATCGATATCGCCGATGCTGACGATCGGCGTACCGGCCGCCAGCACCTCTCCCGGGTCAGCTGACTTTACCAGGACAACGCCGTCGATCGGAGCGACCGCTACTGTGTCATCCAGTTGTGAATCGATCACGCTGACTCCGCTTTTGGCGCGAGAGACATCTGCCCTTCGCGCGGCCAGATCCTCTTCGCGTCGAAGGATCTCGAGCCTTTGAGCTTCCGTCATTTTTAGCGCCGCCTCGGCACGGGCCACCGCGGCTCGAGCCGCCTCAATGTCTGTCTTCCGTGGACCTTCGGTCAACAACGCCAGCCGTTGTTCGGCGCTGCTGACTTGCGCGGAAAGCGAGTCAAAGCGAGTCTGAAACTGTTCGAACTGATTCTGGCTGATATCTTCCTTCGCAATCAGCTTCTTGCCGCGCTCGAGTTCCCGGCTGGCCTGCTCGCGCAACGAACGCAAGTCAGCGAGCGCTGAGCGGGCTTGTGCCAGTTCTTGCGGGCGCGCTCCGTCGAGTAACTCTTGTAGTTTGGCCTTGGCCTGCCGTACTTCACTGCTGCGCAAAGCTAACTCTCCGGCCATCATTTCTTTTTGAAAGCGAATGCCGGTCTGTAACTGCGTTAACTGGCTTTCGGCTGCCAGTACGGTAGCCGAATCGCGCTCGCGTATCCGCGTCATCTGCTCGCGGTCGAGCCGGGCGATCACCATGCCCTTCGTCACGTTCGCCCCCTCGTCGACATTCAGTTCCACCAGTTTCCCGGCGGTCTTGAAGGCGATGTCCACTTTCTTAAACTCGATATTGCCGCTCAGCCGGAGCACCCCCTCGTCGTCCGTCTTCATGCGGCTCCAGGCGAAGTAGCCGCCAACGGCCACCAGCAACACTA
>JALHNI010000233.1 GCA_022843605.1 Bryobacter sp. | reverse complement strand
CGCTCGACACCCAGCGATGCCGGATATCATTCCCGCTAAACGATTTGTCCAGATGCCGCGCGTGATAGCTCTGGGCGCCCGCGCCGCCAGCGTCGGATGCCGACTGCACATCGTCGAGGAACTTCGACCAGGTGTAGTTGCTGAGCAAGTTGAGCCCCTTGGAGAAGCGCTTTTCCACCTTGAGATTGAACCCATGATAAGACGAGTTACCCCAGTTGTTCGCGCGGAGGATCACGTTGGCATATTGCGGGAAGGGCCGCAACGCCTGATCCTGGCGAGCGCCGCGGCGCTCGGGCCGGATCTCATTGACGTTGGTGGCGCGGCCACTGATGCGGTGGGCGAGATTCGAAGTGTAGGAACCTTCGATCAGCAACGAACCAGCGAACTGCCGCTGGAGGCTGAGATTGATATGGTGAGCGTACGGCATCTGTTGATCCGGATTGTAGAAGTCCGGCTGAATGCGAGGCGCTTGGCCCACGGGCACGGCGCCGAAGCCTGGACCAACTGGTTCGGCCGGCGGGAGTGGAACGCCATTGCGCAACAGCAATGTGGGAGTGATGCCATTGTCGGAGGACTGGAACTGGCGCACGTCACCGAAGCCGACGACGTTGGCGCGCGTGATGGAATCATCATAGATGGCGCCGTACATCAGGCCATAACCGCCACGCACGACTAGCTTCTCGTCCCAGGGCCGGTAGGCGAAACCGAAGCGCGGACCGAGGTTGTTGCGGTCAAAGCGGTGCGCGTAGACGGAGGCGCCGTCGCGGCCGGCGTAGGTGATGCTGCCGGGCGTGCGCGAGACGGGATTGATGGCGAAAGGATCGAAGCCAGTCTGGACGTTGTTCTTCTCCGAGCGCGGCGTGTCCATGTCCCAGCGCAAGCCGATGTTCAACGTCAGCCTGGAGGAGATTTTCCAATCGTCCTGTATGAAGCCGGCGAAGTAATTCATGCGGGCGCTGGTGAAACCGGTGTTTACGGTGGCGGTATTTGTCCAACCCAGCAAGAGCGCGGCCACACCGAAACCACGCCCGGTGGCGACGTCGTTGAACCCAAGCTGGCCAGCGCGCGAATCGCCCCACAGGTCCGGCATCTCCGAGGACCGCCACTCGCCGCCGAACTTCAGTTGGTGTTTCCCCCGGAACCAGGAGGCGGATTCGATGATCTGGTGCTGGAACCCGGGGCCCGCGAGGCGGTACTGCCCGCCCGGGCCGATGGCGCTGAACCCGGTGATGTTGATGTTGGGCGTGCCGTCTTGCGCGACGCCGCGCAGGCCCACATCGGCGGTGATGGTGCTGGGATAGAGCGACGGATCTTCGTTGGTGCGCCGGTTGTAGTTGTAGCGCAGTTCATTGAAGAGCGAGGCGCCAACGTTGCGCACCCAATTGGCCGTGACGTGAAACTGGTCGGATAGTTGATCACCCACCGTATCTGCGGCGGGATTGGGGAAGACGCGGCCGGGTTGCACCGGGCTGCGGAACTTCAGATAGCGCCCGGAGATCCTGTCCTTCGCCGACAGCGTGTGATCCAGTTTGAGGATGTAGCTGTCGCCGGTGGTTCTGTTGACGGCGTTCTGGATAAAGTTGCGGTTGCCGCTGGGTGCGCCGGGCACATTCGGCGCCGGATAGAGTTTAGCCAGAGCGGCGCCAACGGGATCGAGCCGGTTGGCGGGGATGCGATTGCCCGCGAACGGCTGGCGCGAAACCGGATCGATGAGGATGCCCGGCGTGGCGGAGAAGTCTCCGTTCACTTCGGCAACGGTCGGCACGTTCAGGATGCGGGTGACGCCGTCGCGGCGGCGAGTCCCTTCGTAGGAGAAGAAGAAGAAAGTGCGCTCTTTGCGGATGGGCCCGCCCAGCGTACCGCCGAAGACGTTGTAGCGCAGCGGCGGCTTGGTGGCGGCGAAGAAGTTGCGAGCGTCAAAGGCATCGTTGCGGAGGAATTCGTAGAGCGATCCGCGGAATTGGTTGGTGCCGGACTTGGTGGTCATCGAGATGAAGCCTCCGGTGCTGCGGCCGAACTCCGCCGGATAACCGTTGGCTTGTACGCGGAACTCTTCCATGGCTTCGACGGGCGGCGCCACGCTGACGATGCCGGTCACCAGCATTACGCCCTGCAGGTTGCCGCCATCGAGTTGCCAGATCTGTTGCCGCGCGCGGCCACCGGCGATGGAGAAGTTCGTAATGCCTTCCCACGACGCCTCACTGCCAAAGGTGACGTTGCCCATCAAGCGGATCAGGCTGCCGATCCGGCGGCTAGCCAGTGGCATGTTGCGGATGGTCGCGTTCTCGACGAGTGTGCTGACGGCCGAGGAGTCGGCCTGCAGCAAAGGCGTCTGCGCCGAGACCACCACGGATTCGGTGACGGCGCCCAGATCAAGCCGGACATCAACCACCAGCGCCTGACCGGTCTCCAGCACGAGTTGCTGGCGGACGAATCGTTTGAATCCTTTGGCTTCAGCCGTCATTTCATACGGACCGGGCCTCAAGTATGCGGCCGTGTAATAGCCCTCGACGTTGGCGCTGGCGGTTGCCTCTACGCCGGTCGATGTGTTACGGAACGTGATTGTGACACCCGGCACTGCGGCCCCAGCAGGGTCGGTAACGAGCCCGGAGACGCGGGCCGACGAGGTTTGGGCAAAAAGCGACTGCACGCAAATGAGCAGACACACTACGGCACTTCGAGGAGACATGGGAGTTCCTTTGGTTGTTGTTTCGACTGGGAGAACGGCGTTAGACCATCAGGGTCTGGAGGGCCGCCATGGCGGCTTGGATCTTCACTTCCTGTGCTTCCGAGCTGACCGGCATCGGCGGACGAGGGACGCCGCCTTTCCGGCCTTGGGTCCGCATGGCGGCTCTGACGTTGGCAGGCAGATTCGGCGCGTCAATCGCATTCCATAAGCGCAACAGGTTTTTGTGGAGCGGCAACGCGGCGGCGTCATCCCCCTTATGAACCGCGTCCCACAAGGCGACGCAGGCTTCGGGCGCCGCGCTGAGGATCGCCGCTACCGCGCCATCCGAGCCCAGCCGGAACGACGGATAGAGCAAGGCATCGACGGCGGAGAGAATCCGGACGCGATCGCGAATGCCGGCTTCTTCGCTCAGCAGTAGTAAGTCGGCCAGAGCCTTCATATCGCTGGCGCTTTGCTTCACGCCGATCACGCCGTCGACGTCCCGCAGGATGCGAACCAGCAGGGGCGGCAGCAGATACGACCACGGCACCACGTTGTAGATAATCACGGGAATGCCGGTCTGGTCGGCGATGGCGCCGAAGTGGCGCACCATGGAATCGTCATCGGGCCGGAAAACGTAGTGCACCGGCGTCACCTGCAAAGCGGCGACGCCCAGGTCGGCCACCGCCTTAGCGCGGTCAATGGTGGACTGCGTGCTATCGGTGATGATGCCAGCGATCACCGGCACGCGGCCGTTGACCTCTTCGGTGGTCCATGCGACGATGCGGCGCGTCTCTTCGGTGGATAGGGTGTGGCCTTCGCCGGTGCTGCCGCAGACGGCTAAGCCATGCACGCCGGCCTGTTCCACCATGTAGCGGACCTCGGCTCGATGCGCCTGCTCATCAATGGTGCCGTCTTGACGGAACGGCGTTACCAACGGCGGAATGATGCCGCGAATGTTATCGATGTTGCTGCTCACAGTTCCTCCCAATATGTATGCGGGCGAATGGCTCGCGCCGCGGCCATGGCCTCTTTGCCGAGGCTGGCCAAGTCAGAATCGGACAACCGGACACTGGGTCCGGAAACGCTCACGGCCGCGACAGCGCCGCGCAGCGGATCGACGAACGGCGCAGCCACGCAGCGCACGCCGGCCTCATTTTCTTCCATGTCGAGCGCGTAGCCGCGTTCGCGAATGGCGCCCAGGTCGGTGCGCAGCCTGGGCCAGGACGTGGTGGTGTGTTTGGTGTAGGAGGCCAAGCCCTTTCGCCCCACCAGAGCCTCGGCTTCGGCGAGCGGCAACGCGCTTAGAATGGCTTTGCCGAGGCTGGTGGAATGGAGCGGCCAGCGTGTGCCGATGTCGCCACGCGTATGCAATTGATGCGTGGATTCTACGGCGGCCACGATCAGAACCTGGTTGCCGGAGAGCATGCCGAGTTTCACTGTCTCCCGTGACTTCTCGGTCAAGCGCCGCAGCAGCGGGCGCGCCTGCGCTAATAGCTCCGTGCTGCGCGCGTAGACGAGGCCCATCTCCAGCGAGCGCGGCCCCAGCCGGTAGACGCGATCTTCCGGGTCCTGACGGACCAGGTCGAAGGCTTGCAGTGTCTTGAGCAAATTGTGAGCGGTGCTTTTGGGTAATTCGTGCTCGCGGGCCAGATCGGAGAGCGCCCATTGCGGCGTCGCCAGCGAAAACGAGCTGAGGAGCGTCAGCGCCTTCTGCACGGAGGAAACGGCGTAACTCCGGTCGTTCGGCTTGGCTGAACGCTTCGCTCTTGATTGGCCTGCCATTGTTCGCTTGCCAGTATCGTGCCTTCGAATTGTGGCGTCAACAACTGTTCAGCCTAACGGAACGGCTAACGTTTCGAGCAGAATCCGCTGTTTCTGGCATGCCTCGAATAGGCGAGCCCGGCGCGCCGAGCGTGCTGCCCACGGGATAGCGTATCAGTCGGCAGAGGGATTCCAAACCCTTGTTAGGAACACGACGTTGTATCTCATTTCGTTCGCGCCGGTAGGACTAAAGCTTTTGGGCAGGTGCTCATGGGCGCTTCTTGAGGGGTCGGCTGATGAGGTTCTTCTGTCTGGATTTGGGGCTGACGATTGACTTGGCGAGGATGTCCTCCTCGGTGAATCGGGCGAACAGAATTTCACCGTCGGTAGCGCGGTTGCGGTCATAGGAGGTGTAGATGGAGCCGTCGGGAGCCTGGAAGCCGTCGGGATAGTTCCGAAGGTATCTTATTGATTCGGCTATCTTTATTGCGTCTCCAACTTCTGTCACCGCTTGTCACTTATTGCTTCTGGAAAAGGGTTGGAAAAGTGCTGGCACCGTTGCGATCGAGATTTTTCGTCCGGTGTTGGCACTGCGGCACCATCCGGCGGTGCACGACGGAGCCGTCACGCGGTGACGCGGACGACACAGGATATTCGCCGCTAGTCGGGACCTACTGCCGACTCGAGTACGCGGTGGTGGTAGGGGCTGCCAGGGCCCCAGTTTCCCGCATGGGTTAAGCCAATGTGTACGAACGCTTAGCCGGGATCCGGGGTAGGAGCGTGTACGACAGCGATCCCCCTGTCGCCCACGCGGTTGTCCTGTTACCCACCAACAGGGGTTTCCTGCGTTCTCACTTGCGGGCGACGCGGGTGCAGTGGGCTCATAGCAGACTGAGCGACTTCGCAGAGCGACTTGAGTCGTTGAGAAGCGGCTCGAAGACTTGATTCCCTTGCTATAGCAGAATTGGCTTTCGTATGATCTAAACTTCGTGAATTGGTACGAACGAGAGCGCTTCAGGAACAATATTGAAGCTCGAAAGGTCTATGCAAGTCTCCGATGGAATCAGCTTCGGGCGACAGTCAGGCGAGAAGCGCCACTTTGCCGGGTCTGCTCCCACGCTGGAAGGGCAACACTGGCGACCAATGTGGACCATATCCGGCCCCTGTCCGTTCGGCTCGATCTAGCGTACGCCCGGTCGAATCTCCAGCCGTTGTGCGATCAGTGTGCGGTCGTGAAGAACAGGCAGGATCGGATGGCCCAAAGGACGACGGACTAGGTGCTAACATCGATCCTAGTCGAAGGAATCTTGGGCAACTCGTACGTGCGGCAGGTACTTCTCAACTTCTTTGCGAACTACGTCTGCAAACCATGAGCCGCCTCCATGTGGAGAGACCCAGATTTCAATAATCAGGCTATCAAGGTCTACCGGAACGGAGATCCCTTTGTGATCCCCCAGTTCCGGTTCAGTATACAAGACCCTGTACTCCTTATCACGGCTGTATCGTGCTCGTTTCGCCATCAGTTGAACGCCCCCAGTATTTGAAGGCCCGTAGTGAATGGGGTTAAAGTTTAGAAGATGGGGATGTGAGACACCAGGGAAACTTCTCTTCAGTTTGCCAACAGTCGATTCAATCGCAACGCCAAAGTGCGGCGCATACCCAAGCCACATCAGATCGGAAAGCCCTTCATCGAGGGTCCAGCAACTCGCACATCTTCGTCTCATTTCTTGCTCGACCCTCGCAAAAGTCTTTACGGCCTCGCTGGTGGCGTTTGGTGGAGGAGCCAGCCGTCCTTCTTGGGGATCTTTTCGGAACTCTTCGAGCCGTGTGAACCACAATGCCTTATTCTGGAGGACGGCGAGAAGCTCTGGAAAGCTCAGATATTGAAAGACAACGGATTCGTCGGGTGGCACTGGATTCATGATTTTGACTATGCCACCTAGAACGGCGTCTCATCAACAAATTCTGCCGCAATGTTCAACATACTTCCAAGGCCCGATCTAGCCGAAAAGTGCAGCCATTTCCTCGGCAGCGAACGGCTTCTTTTTCTTGCCCTGTGACTTGTGCGCCCTGGCGTCGTGCCCGTTGATCTTGCAGATTTTGCAGAAACGCTGGTCTCGTGACTTGCCGGGTCGCTTAGTCGCCGCTTTCTTGGCCTTGGGGGTAGTGGCCGTGGGAAACCGGACCACCTCCGGGGTGGTCCGGTTTTGCGTAGGATACTCGGGGGTGGCACCGTTTTCCCGGGGGTGGCACCGTTTTCCGGGGGTGGCACCGTTTTCCAACTGCCGACGCTCAGCCACTGTGCACCGAAGCCGTCAAAGAGTGCCCGCGAACGACGATCGT
>JALHNI010000232.1 GCA_022843605.1 Bryobacter sp. | reverse complement strand
GGCGATCCGCGGTCCTGGACATCGCCGAGGGTGGTTTCTCTCCACCAAAGCGGATATCGTGACGAAACTCAAAGCGATAGGTATTGTCGATCTGCTTGATGCCGCGCGTGGTGAAGCGTTTGGTTACGTCGTATTCGGCCACGTAGATCTGGTCGCCCCCGTTGGCGAGATTCATCGAGTAAATCAGGCGCGCCACCGGGGAGAGATCCTGTCCAACGGTGAGCCGGGCCGTGGGATTGCTTTCGTTCGCGATGAGGTCGGGCTCCACCCGCACCGTGCTGAGGCCGGTGGCTTTCTCCAATTGGCGGGTAAAGCGGCTGCCGAAACTTCCGGCGAAGTAGGAGAGGGCCTGGCGGCTGGCGAGCGTTGCGGTATCGGTGTTCTTGTATTCTTCCGGCGACTTACCGGTGATCAGCATCGCCAGAATGTCCTGCTCGGGGACGGCGGGGTCAGACGAGAGCGTCGTGGAGATTTTTTCCGGGCCGCCGCCCGCGATGAGCAGTGAGATATCGTGGCCGGCGACCCGGGTGCGGGCCAGGATATCGAGGGTAGGCTCGATCTTCTGGTCATTAGTGAACGTGATGGTGCCGCGCTCGACATTGTAAGAGCGTTCCGAGAAGTAGAGTTCGCCGCCTTCCTCGAGGGTAATTCGCCCCAGCAGTGCGGGCCGGTAGTAGTTACCCGCCAGACGGACGTCCATGTTGACCCCCGCTTTGGCGAGGTTGTTGTTTACCAGCAAGGGCGAGTCCGTCTTGATATTGACGTTGAACAGCGTACGGTCCAGATAGCGGTTGCGTTCTTCGTTGAAGATTGGATCCGCGGTGGAGTTTAGCATCGAGAGTAAGTTGCCTTCGATGGTGACTAACTCCCGGAAGGAGCCTTCCTGGATGTTTACGTTTCCGCCGAGAGCGATCTGCTGGCCGTTCTGCTTCAGGGTGAGCGCCGCGTCGGAAAGGGTGCGCAGGCCGTAGGGGTAGTCGAGGTAGACGCTCTTCGCATCAAGCGAGATGTTGATGTCGCGCGCCTCGCCGGCCGCAAAACGGAACCCGCCTTTGGCGTTCAGCGTGCCGCCATTCAGTGAGCCATCGAAGCGAACGATGGACAGTTGGTCGCCCGTCAGGTCAATGCGCGCGTTGACGTTTTCGGCCGCGATGCGCGGCTGCGGCATCAATAACTGGCCATCGGTGAGTTCGACGAAGCCCGCGGCCTTGAGTGCCCGCGCAGGGCCGTAAGCCGAGAGCTGGATGCGAGCGGGACCACGCATCCGGGCCGGCGCGATCAAGGTAGAGAGGACCGCGGTTTCGATGTTTCCAGCCAAGCGCACCGCGATCGGATTGTCACCCAGCAGGCTGGCGCGTCCGCGCAGGGCAAGCTCCGTGCCAGGTCCGGCGAGCGTGAAACTCTCAATGCGCGCCAGGCCGTTTTGCACGTTGATCACGGACTTCGCGTTCTGCTCGAGGATGATGTCGCCCACTTTGAGGCGCAGTTCCTCAATTGTCGCTTTGGCCGTGACACTCGCGATGTCGGCCTTGGCGGATTCGGCTTCCACATGCACCGCGACCGTGCCACTGGTGTTCGCCGGGACTCCCTCAATCGCCGAAATGTCCAAGCCCTTGGCGTCGAAGGTCAACTTCGCCGGGCCGGATCTACGCGGAAACTCAACGGGCAGCCCGGTAGGCAGCAGGCCTAGCGGGAACTCGCCGGTGGCATTGATCTGCGCCTTCGCCCAGGTGCCACTGAGCTTATTCAGCAGCAGCGTGCCGTTGCCCAACTGAGCTTCGAGCTGCAGGTCAGAAACCGGATTCATTCCGGTGGGAATAACGGTGCCGTCACGCAGGGTCACCGTCATCGTCGGTTCAACGCGCTTCAGATTGCCTCGGACTTCGCCGGCCAGCGTGAGCTTGCCGCTGGCACCCACGGGCTGCTCCCAATCGGGAATCAGCTTGGGCACACCGGCGAGGTCGACTTCGCCATTGATCTGGATAGAGCCCTGAGTGGATTGCGGGTCCAGCGGAAGACTGCCGGAAAGCGCCAGGTTCGAGCCGACCGCCTGCACCTGCGCCTGCTTCACGGCGAAGATTTCGTTGGCGTACTCAGCCAGAATCGGCCCCTGGGTGGTGACCGTTTCGTTGTTCCACTTCAGGTCGAGCGGCTCCAGACTCAAGCTGGCTGTACCTTTCTGCCAAGCGTTCAGGTTGCCCTTGCCCTCCAGGGTTCCGAGGACGGCTCCCGTCAGTGGCAGACCGGCGGGCAGCGGGAGAGCGGCCAATTTCGTCCCCGCGCTGCGGATCGCGAAGGTGGCGGCATACGGGGCGCCGATGCCGACGCGGCCCGTGGCGCTGACGTCGTACTTTGGGGCACTGCCTTGCAGGTTCGCGGCATGGTCCTTTACGGTGGCGGTCAACTTGATATCGCCATAGTCATTGCCCTGATATGTGACGCCGGTGCCGTTGACGGTGGCTTCCAAGTTGGGGTCGGCGACGGTCCCCGCTCCTTGAGCGGACAAGGCAAAGGTGCCGTAGGTGAGCGGCATCGCGGGCGCTTTGGCTTCGAGCGTGTAGGCTCCTGTCTGCAACTGATAAGTGCCGGTGGCGATCAAGGTCTTTTGCGGTAAGCGAAACTCCGTAACGTGCAGCAGGTCGTTGCTAAATTCGGCTCGCGCGTCGAGCGTACCCAGGGGCTCACTGAAAGCCGTGAGGCCGCTGCCCGTCAGCGACACCGAGGCGGTGGGTTGGTCGAGCGTGCCGCCGGCCTTTACTTCCGCGTTCAAAGCGCCCTTCGCGTTCACTTCCTCGCCCAGGCCGGCCAGCACGGTTTCGATCCGGACGTTCTCGGTGCGCGCGGTGGCGTCCACCATACGGTCCGTCAGGTTGAGTGTGCCGTCGGCGAGTACGGCTTGGCCTTGCCAGCGTAAGGCCAGGCCGGAAAGTGTTACGAGTTGATTAGCGAAAGTGAGACCGGTTTGCAGTGTGGCGCCGCGTACGCGATCAGCCTGAAGGTCTTCTATGGCCACGGCGGCCTCGACGGTTGGCGAATTGATGGTGCCGCCGAGAGTGCCTTCAATGGCGGCACGGCCATCGAAGTTCGGTACAGCGACGTTCCTGGAAAGGAGTAAGTTGGATTGGCGCAATACCTCGGCCAAATGATCGCTGCCGAGGTTAAACGTGCCGCTGAGGCTCTTGCGATTCGCCAAGTAGATGGTGCCGGAGGCTTCCGCGCCGGCCGCGCTCAGCGAATTCACCTGGACTTTCAACTGATCGAGGCGTCCACTGAACCCGATGTCAGCGGCAAGGGGCAGGCGGTTGGCATCGGCGTCGCCTTGCGAGGGCGTGGCGCGCAGGGTGCCGGAGGCGGTGGCTTTCTGAAAGTCGAGAGCCGGCCACTGGGTTTCAGCGGCGACAGCGACTCGGGAAGCCGGCATGATGGTGGACTTGGCGAAGCGGGCAAACTTCTCCACGTCGAGTTGATTGATGCGCGCCGAAGCGCGGCTAAGACCGTTTTCGAGGGCAACGTCAGCCGTGGCGTTCACCACGCCGTAAGGCGACTCGATGTTGGACTCGGTGAGGCGCGCGTGCTTCGCGGCGCCGTCATAGTCGCCCTTGGCCGTAAAGTTCACGTCGGCGAACTCGTCGAAGGCGAGATCCTGGCCGGTGGCGGTGGCGGTAAGCTTCAACTGATCGAATTTGCCTTGAGCCGCAGCTTCCAGCTTCAATTCCCCACCCGTCCGCTCGGGGCGGCCCAGGAAGAGGGCGAGTGGCGCCACGTCCAGAGTGGATTGGGCTTTGACGTCGAGCGTATCGAACTGGTCAAGCCGGCCGCTCAGTGTAATCTGAGAGGCGCCGCTAGCGAGAAGTGCGCGTTCAATGCTCAGCGCGTCCTTCTCGAGGGTGCCCGTCAGCGAGAGCTGATCCACGGGCAGGCGCCGTCCCTGATAGAGCACTTCGCCGGGGCGCGAGGTGGTCAGGAAGATGGCATGATGACGCGTTGCCGGGGAACCGGTCATGGTGAGCGTCCAGGGCTTGAGAGACACGTTGACGTCGTGCAGGCGATCTTCCACACGGAGCGCTGCATCTTTGGCGACGAGAGAACGGATCAGCCACTCCGGCGTTGGGCCGGTGCTTTTGGGCGGCTGCGGCAGGTTGTTGCGGCCGTCTTTGTCGATGACGAGGTGCAACTGGGCGCCGCTGAGCGTGGCGGAGTCAAGGTCTAGGGTGAAAGTGGAAAGCGTCTTCCAGTTGAGCGCGATTTGCGCTTTTTGGAAGGTGGCGATGGGCGGCAGGTCGGGGGTTTGTGTGGAGCGCAGGGAGACGTCGCTCAGTCCGGCGCGGAGGCCGAAAAGGTCGTAGTCAAGCCGACCCCGTTCAAGAAGTATGTTTTGTTGGCGGAGCGCTTGGCGCAGGCGCGCGAAGGCGGCTTCGCGCGCCCAATCGGTTTGCAGGAGCCAGACGGCCACGACGAGAAGCAATAGCAATCCACCCAGCGCGATCGCGCTGTTGCGGGCGGCTCTGCTCCGGAGGATTGCCATCCCGGAGACGTTTTACCGCGCAGTCCTGAGGATGGACTGTACGCGGTCCGCTTCGGGGGCCTTATTGGCCAGCTTCATGAACTTCTGGAAGTGATCAATCATTTTGTCGGGCCGCTTGAGGGCATTGTAAGAAAGCCCGGCGTAGTAATGCGCGTAGGCATTGCGGTCGTCTTTGGACACTGCCTCTTCAAGGTTGCGCACCGCCGACTTAAAGTCGCGCTGACCGGCATTGATGACGCCGCGCACATACGACAGATTGCTGCTGTCGTTATTGATTTTGGCCGCTTCCTCAACGAGCTGTTTCGCTTCATCGAAGTTTTTCTCGTGGGCCGCAGCTTCGGCGAGCCCCAGGGGCACGTCGGCGTTGTCCGGATTCAAGGTGCCAGACTTCCGCAGCGCCTCCTGCGCGTCATTCATTTTATTGAGACGAAGCAAGGACATGCCCAGGGCGTACCAGGCTTTGGCGTTTTCGGGTTCCGCGCCGACCTCTTCGCGTAACACGCTCTCGGCTTCTGAAAATTGGTGAGCCTCATAGAGTTCGGTGCCTCGAGAGGCGGCAAGTGACCCAGCAGCCAGGACCGTCAGCAGGAACGTCTTCATCATCATGCCTAGTATGACGCTGCCCAGCCGCGCGACGTTTCGACGGCGTTTGGGGGCTTCACGAAACGAACCGGGGACTCGTTGATTTTATTGAACTTCAGCTACCTTTGGGGGACGCAATCAATTGATGCGCTTCGTACAGATGCACGGCCAGGTCTTCGTCGCTGATTCTGGGGAGTTCCACGCCCACCCAGCCTTTCACGCCGACGTAGGGGGGGCGGAAGTACGTTTCGGGGTCGGTTTGGATGAGAACGGCCTGTGCGCCAGGTGCGGTAGGAATCCAGACGGCGACATGGCCATCCTGATGGTGATTGTTGGCGAACATGCAAAAGACTTTCTTGCGGGCGAAAAACGTAGGTTCGCCATGGGAGATCTTTTCGCTGGTTTCGGGCAGGCTCAGGCAGATGCGGCGCACCCGGCGCAGGTGTTCTTCGCTCATGTCCAAATGCTATCCTACGACTTGCCTTTGTCTCCCACTGTCCTCGGCTAATTCCGCTGATTGACCACCCTACTCACCTGAGGTGTGTCTTTTTGACGAGTGCCTGAGGATTCCCTCCATGAAATTAGAAGATTTGGGCTGGAATGCCCATTGGGACGGCCGTTTTGCGCCGTTCGCCAATGATTTGGTTCCCGGCCGCGTGCGCGTGGCCTATCATGATCAGTTTGCCGTGTTCACCGCTGAGGGTGAGCGCGTGGCTGTGGCCAGCGGCAAGTTGCGTCTGGCCGAGGAATGGCCCGCCACTGGCGATTGGGTGGCGCTGTCTCCCGGAGGCGAACGGATCGAAGCCGTGTTGCCGCGTCGAACGGTCTTCGTTCGTCGTGATCCGGGGCAGGCAATGCGGCCCCAGGTGCTGGCGGCCAACGCCGACGTCGCCTTTCTGGTGATGGGGCTGGACCACGACTACAACCAGCGGCGGTTGGAGCGGTACATGTATCTTGCGGCAGCCAGCGGCGCGCGGCCCGTGATCGTGCTGAACAAGACGGACGTGGCGATGCAACTGGAGGAGCGTTGCCGCGCCTGTGAGCGGTTGGCGCCCGTGGTGGCGCTGAATGCGCTGACGGGAGCGGGGATTGGAGGACTGATGGCGCAGATGGAACCGGGCGAAACGGCGGTGCTGTTGGGCTCGTCCGGGGCGGGGAAGTCCACCATCGCCAACCGGCTGCGCGGTTTTGAGGCCCTGCGGACGCAGCCGGTGAGGGCGTACGATTCTCGCGGCCGCCATACGACGACGCACCGCGAACTGATTCCGCTGGGCCTGGGCTGGCTGCTGATGGACGTCCCCGGATTGCGTGAGATCCAGTTATGGAGTTCGGCGGAAGACGGAGCGTTGGCGGGTGCCTTCGCAGACGTGAGTGCATTGGCGGCCGCCTGCCGCTTTCGCGACTGCGGCCATCAATTGGAGCCCGGTTGCGCGGTGCGCCAGGCACTCGAGGCCGGGACGATCGAGCCGGGGCGCTGGAGCAACTATCTGAAGCTCCAGCGCGAACTCGCTCACCTGGAGCGGACAGTAGATCCAGAGGCGCGGGCGATCTACAAAGATCGCTGGAAGGCGATCCACAAGGCGCAACGGCGGTTGTACCGGGAGCGTGACCGGTAGCGTTTACGCGGCAGGGTCATAGAGGCGTTGGGTGTTAGGGTTGCAATACCCCCCC
>JALHNI010000231.1 GCA_022843605.1 Bryobacter sp. | reverse complement strand
GGCGGCGATCGCGATTGGCGCCAAGTCCATCTGGATGCAAGAGGAGGTGGTTCACGAAGCCGCCGCCGAGAGCGCCCGGGCGGCGGGTTTGGACGTCGTGATGGATCGCTGTCTCCTGAAGGAGCATCGCGCACTGAAGTCTGGTTCCGGCGGAGCCGTCCTTGCCCTGTGCCTCTTGCTCGCGACGGCTGCGGCAGGCACAGCGGCGGAAAAGCCGGAGGTGAAGGCTTGGCTGGGCAGCACGCCGAAGTTGGACGGTACGATCTCGCCCGGCGAGTATCGCGATGCGGCCCGAATCACCGGGGTTAAGGACTGGGCGCACACGTTTCACCCCACCACCGACGACGCCGACCTGTCACTGGAAGGCTGGGTGAAGCACGACGGCAACGCCCTCTACTTCGCGTTCTCCATCACCGACGACGTCCTTTACGGAATCGATACGCCGCGCTGGTTGCCGGACAACAATCCCAAAGTGCACGAACTGACGCGGGAAGGCTTCCCCTGGTTCGGCGACGAGATGGAGATTCTGTTGAACGCCACGAACACCTATCAGGCCAATGAGAGTGTCGCCGGCAACGGGCAAAGCTGGCAGATGGTCTGCAACCTGACTAAGTCACGGCTTGGGGGGGTGGGTGTCGGCGGAATCCTGGAAGGCGAGCCCCGCCGTGAACTCTCGGCCTGGAATACCTACCAAAGTTGGATCAAGCAGGGCGCGCAGAACTGCGTCGCCAAGCGATCGCCCAAGGGCTATGTGATTGAGTGGATGGTAAAGTTCAACCCGTGTGTGGAAGTCGCTCCGGGCGAATTCTATTCGCCGAAAATGGGTGAAAGGGCCGTGGGCTTGAATATTGCGCTGGGCGACCTGGACCAGCGGGAACGTGGCACCGGTAACCCCTACTACTTTCACCACGAAGACTGGTGGAGCGGCGGCGCGAAAACACGAACGCAGCTCAACAACTTCGGCACCCTGCGACTGATGCCCGGACGAATGCCGAAGTAAGGTCTTAGCGTCCTGGCTTTTCCGCGCCGCTGCCCTTAACGAACGGACCCGGAGCGCCATTCGGCAGGTTCGTCGTCGGATCTGTCACCGCCACGCCGAGTTGATCGGCCGTCAGGTTCCGGGCGCCCCGCAGATCAGCCCCGCGTAGGTCAGCCAGATGCAGGTTGGCTCCCCCGAAACGAGCACCGGCCAAATTGGCGCCCGCGAACGAACTACTTTTGAGGTTGGCCTCGCGCAGATCCGCGCCGGAGAGATCAGCATCACGAAAATTGCAGTGCGAGAACTCGGAGGTTGGCGCCAGCAAGCCGTTGGCGACGATGTGCGAAAAGTCGCAATTCTGCGCGCGAACCCGGCCCAGGATGGCGTCCTCCAGGCTGGCCGAAGCGAGACGGCAATTGGTCAGAGTCGCCCCGGACAGATTCGCCTCACGCAGGCAGGCCAGCACCAGACGGCACTCAAAGAAGCGCGCCTGATGAAAGGCGCCGTCCGTGAGGATGGCCTGCGAAAGGTCCACGCGGTGCATGTTCACGGCAATGAAGCGTGCCCGCTCCAGATGGGCGGCCCGGAAGGAGGCTTCATCGAGCAGCGCCTCGCTGAACTGCACTTCCTCGCACCACGCCTCGTCGAAGCACGCCCCCTGCAGGTTCGCCTCGCTGAAGTCGGCCCGGTTCAGCACGGCGTGTTTCAAGTGGGCGCGCTCGAAAACGGCGCGCGTCAGGTCACAGCCGGTCAGGTTGGCGTCGATGAACGTCGCCGACGTAAAGCGCGCGCCGCTCAGCACGGCATCTTCCAGTTGCACATCGTTGAGTGACTGATGACTGAGGTTGAGGACCGCACCGCCCGATTGGCCGGCCAGCCACTTCCGGTGCAACTCGACCATCCCCGGATCGATTGCCGTACTTTTAAACATTCTCGCGAACATACTCTCTGCCGGACTCATCGGCTGGAACGCGAGACAATTGAGTACGGGGAACGTTACAATGACCGAACCGGTCCTTGTTATGACTCAAACGGTAATCATGCCCAGTAAGAAGCCGCTCGTGGGCGTCGCAATGCTCGAAGCAATTGTGATGGGCGCGTGGGCCTTTGTCTACTTCACGATGTTACCGCCGGCGTCGCAGAACATTCTCTATTTGGTCGCACCAATCGCCTTCTTCAGCCTGATCACGACGGTGGCCGTGCTGCGCTTGAACCTGACGAAGCTCACCATCGCGCCACCCCAGTTGAGTTTTGAGTCTGGCCTCGTCACCAAAACCCAGCGCAGCTTTGACCTGAACAAGATCCAGGACGTGCGCGTTGAGCAATCAATCGCCGAGCGGCTCTTCGGCGTCGGGACAATTTCCGTTGAAACGGCCAGCGCCGGGGGTGCAATTCGCATGGAACGGATCGACTCGCCCCGACAAGTAGCCGAGCAGATTTTGAGCGCCGCCCGCCGTCAGCCGCAATAGCCGCGCAACCAAAGGTAATCCTCTATGACCCACAAACAACTCACCGGGCGAGTCGCCCTCATCACCGGAGCCAGTCGCGGACTCGGCAAATCGATGGCTTTGGCATTGGCTTCACACGGCGCCAGCGTCGCGTTGGCCGCGCGCGACGAGCAGGCGTTGATCGCCGTGACCGCCGAGGCACGAGCCCTGGGCGTCGAAGCGGATTTTTTTTTAGCCGACGTTTCCAGCGAAGCCAGCGTGCTCGAACTCGAGCGCAGCGTAATCGACCGCTTCGGCCAAGTAAACATCCTCATTAACAACGCGGGCATGAACCTGCGCAAGCCCGTAACGGACTTCACCCTTGAAGAGTGGAACCGGGTGATGAACACCAACCTCACCAGTGCCTTCCTGCTGTGCCGTTCGTTCGTGCCACACATGAAGGGACGGGGCTACGGCCGGATCATCAACATGACCTCGATCATGAGCCACGTTTCCCTGCCCGGCCGTATCGCGTACTCCACCTCCAAGACCGGGCTACTGGGCATGACTCGCGCGCTGGCCCTCGAACTCGCCCCCGAGAACATCACCGTGGTCGGCATCAGTCCGGGCCCGTTCCTTACCGAGATGAACCTGCCGATCACCGAGAATCCCGAGCAGAACGCACAGTTTCTCTCCAACATCCCCCTCGGCCAATGGGGCCAGGTGCAGGACATCGGATCGCTGGCCGCGTTTCTCTGCTCCGATGCCGCGCGCTTCATCACCGGCAACGACATTCTGATCGACGGAGGATGGTGTGCGCGCTAAGCTCACCCTGCTGGCGGCGGCATTCGCGTTGCTCTGCGCCTGCCAACGCAGTGGGTCGCGGGTGATCGCCGTGATTCCGAAAGCGACCTCGCACCTGTTCTGGGTCGCCGTCGAGAACGGCGCCCGCTCGGCAGCCGCCGACGCCAAAGTCGAGATGGTGTGGAATGGGCCACCTTCTGAAACCGACTACGCGCGCCAGATTCAGATTGTCGATTCGATGGTCGCCCGCCGCGTCGACGGCATCGTGGTGGCCGCTACTGAGCGCAAGGCCCTCGTCGCTCCCATTGAACGCGCCATGGCTGCCGGCATTCCCGTCACTGTCTTTGACTCCGGCATCGAAGGCGAAAACTACACCAGCTTCGTCGCCACCAACAACTACGAAGGCGGCGCCATCGCCGCGCGCGAACTCGCCCGCCTGACGGACGGCATGGGCAAAGTCGCGCTGCTGATGAATGCCCCCGGCTCTACGTCGACGATGGATCGCGAGCGCGGCTTTGAAGAGACGCTCGCCAAGGAGTTCCCCAAGCTGGTGATTGCCGCCCGCCAGTATGGGCTGTCGGACCGCGGCAAAGCCCGTAGCGCGGCCGAGAATATGTTGACGGCGCATCCCGACTTGAAGGGCATGTTCTGCTCTTCGGAGCCGAGTGCGGTTGGCGGTGCCTTGGCCGTTAAGGCGCGGGAACTCTCCGGCAAACTCAAACTGGTCACGTTCGATTCGAGTGCCGACCTGGTGGAAGATCTAAAGGGCGGCACCATTTCGGCCATGGTGGTGCAAGATCCCTTTCGGATGGGCTACGAGGCCGTGAAGTCCGTAGTGGACAAGATCGCCGGCAAGCCGGTGGCCAAGCGCGTCGATCTCAGCGCGCGGCTGGTGCGCCGTGACGATCTCGCCAAGCCCGAAGTGATTCGCCTGCTGACTCCCGAAAAGAAATAGATGCCCCTCATCCCACACGATCGCCTGCAACGGCTGGCGGAACGAATTCTACTTGCCGCCGGCGCGCCCCCCGATCATGCCAACTTAGTTTCGACGACGTTGGTCGCCACCAATTTGCGCGGCACGGACTCGCATGGCATCCAGTTGCTGACGTTCTACGTCGACCAACTGCTCGCCGGAGACATGCTAGCCGCCGAGACCGGTCACGTCGTCAGTGAGAGCGGCACGTCAATGGTCTATGACTCATCGAATGGTATGGGCCAGGTCACCGCGCGCATTTGTGCCGATCATGCCGCGCGTTTGGCTCAAACCCACGGCATGGGAATCGTCACCGCCCGGAACTGCAATCACTTTGGCGCGGCCTATTGGTGGGCGAAGCAGATCGCGGAAAAAGGCAACATCGGCATCGTCATGTGTGATGCGTCACCCCTGGTGGCACCCTGGCAAGGACGCGAACCCCGCTTCGGCACGAATCCGATCTGCTTCGCCCTGCCCGGTGAAGAGGCCTTCCTGCTCGACATGGCGACCACAACGGTCGCGGCGGGCCGGATCTTCAAGGCGTCGATCAATCAGCAGCCTTCGATTCCCTCGGGCTGGGCGCTTGACGCGGAAGGAGTCCCCACCACGGACACCCAAACGGCCATGCAGGGCCTGCTGATGCCCCTGGGCGGCATAAGGGCACCGGGCTGGCCATGATGGTGGAGATCCTGTGCGGCGTCCTCTCAGGCGGCGCCGTGTCGACCGAGATTGGCAGCATCCGGAAGCGCGGCCGGCCGTCGCGCCTGAACCATTTCTTTCTGGCGATCGACCTGGCCCGCTTCGGCGACGTCAGCACGATCAGCGCCCGGGCGGCCGAGTTGGCGAACATGGTCCGCGCCTCGGCTCCGGCCAAAGGATACGACGAAGTCCTGGTGGCGGGTGAAGTCGAGCGCCGCACCGAAGCCGAGCGCCGCGACACCGGCATCCCGTTACCCGACGGCAATTGGGAGACCTTGTTGGAGACGGCGAAACGGGTGGGCGTTACAATCGATGGCAGTGAGTAAGAATCAACCGCCGCCGGAACCAGCGCCCAGCGCTGTCCCTTTCGAAACCAGCCTGACCGAACTCGAAGCCGTCGTCCGCGACCTCGAAAGCGGGGATCTGCCGCTCGAGCGGGCCATCCAGCTCTTTGAGCGCGGCATGACGCTTAGCCAGCTGTGCCGCCAGCAGTTGGAAGACGCTGAGACGCGGGTGGAAGTGCTCGTCCGGCGCGGCAATCAGGTGAGGCCCGAGCCGCAAGGCTAAGGCCGCAGGGAAATCGAAGAAATATGGCCAAGTACAAGCCCGCCAAAAGCGGTAAGAAACCTCAACTGAGTCCGAACGCCATGGGCGCGATCCCCTGCCTGGTGGTGATCGTGATCATTTTCGGACTTGCCCTGCTGTTACTTTACGGAATGATGAGCTCACGATAACAATGCGTCTGGATCAACGACTTCCCGGGGCGCTCCGCCCCATCAAAATCACGCCTAACTACCTGCTGACCGCCGAAGGCTCCGTGCTGATTGAGTGCGGCCACACCAAGGTGATCTGCACCGCCTCGGTGGAGGAATCGACTCCGTCCTGGCTGCGCGGTACCGGTCGCGGCTGGGTGACCGCCGAGTACGCCATGCTCCCCCGGGCCACCGCCCAGCGCACCGCGCGTGAGGTGACCAAAGGCAAGCAGTCCGGACGGACCCATGAGATTCAGCGGCTGATCGGGCGCTCGCTGCGCGCCGTCGTCGACCTGCATCAACTCGCCGAACGCAGCATCGTCATCGATTGCGACGTCATTCAAGCCGATGGCGGTACGCGCACCGCGGCCATCACCGGCGCCTATGTCGCCCTCGGCCTCGCCGTCGCCAAGTTGCTGCAGTTCGGGACGCTTAAGAAGAATCCCTTGAAGGATGTTGTGGCCGCCACCAGCGTCGGCATCGTCAATGGCGTCGCCATGCTGGACCTTTGCTACGAGGAAGATAGCCAGGCCGAAGTCGACATGAACGTCGTGATGACTGGAGCCGGACGTTTTGTCGAGCTTCAGTCCACTGCGGAAAAGACGGCGTTCGACGACGAACAACTGGCGTCAATGATCACCCTGGCCAAAGGAGGCATCGCCGAACTGATCGCCGTTCAGAACGCAGCGTTGGGGCAGGCTTGAAGCTCTATTGCGCCACGACGAACGCGGGCAAGTTGCGTGAATTCCGCCTGGCCGCCGGGCTCGGAGTCGACATCGAGCCACTGATGCTGGCCGGAATTCCCACCCCCGAAGAGACCGGAGCCACCTTCGAAGAGAACGCCGCCCAAAAAGCCCTTTACTACGCGCGGCACGCCCCGGGTCCCCTCTTTGCCGAAGACTCCGGCCTCGAAGTCGACGCCTTGGACGGAGCGCCGGGAATCTACTCCGCCCGCTATGCCGGTCCAAACTCTCCCGACGACGCCAACAACCGCCTGCTGATCGAGAATTTGCAAGGCGTCAAGGACCGCCGGGCTCGCTATGTTTGCGCCCTCGCGGTCGTTTTCGACGGTCAGGTGCAAGGCGTATTCCGAGGGGAGATGGAGGGGGAGATTCTGGAGCAGCCTCGCGGAGAGGGTGGATTCGGCTACGATCCCTATTTCTACTTCCCTCCATTTGGCAAGACATTAGCGGAAGTCGCCACCGAGCAGAC
>JALHNI010000230.1 GCA_022843605.1 Bryobacter sp. | reverse complement strand
TGTGGCACAGGACGGCGTGAACGTTGTCGGCTTTCTGCACCAGCTTCGCGCCGGCCTCGTTGAGGAGGGCGGTGTATTTTGCTTCCTCGGCTTCCTTCTCCGCAACGGTGATATCGACCGTGCGGGCGATATCATCCAGGCATTCCTCGTACATGAGGATTTCGTCGATGATGTCGTGTAGGGGGTCGCGGCGGGTGGTGATGGTCGGAAGGCCGTGCGGATCGTCAACCAACATGACCTCACCGGGCTTGACGGTGAGTTTCTTCGCCATGGTTAGCGGCCCTCCCCGTAGTTCTCAACGTCGTCGGAGTGGGCACCCTCGCCCGGGCCTTCGTGTTGGCGGTGGGCGCGCTTTTGGGAGTGGGGTCCAACGCTGCCGGCGTCTTCTCCCACGCCGATACGTTCATCGTCGAACGGCGTCTCGGGCTCGGCCGGCTGCTTCTCGATCGCTTCGGCCAGCGCTTCGAAGAGCTCGGCCAATAACCCGCCCTGGGACTCCACGGCCATGCTGGCGAAGTCCTTAGCGGCCTTGATACCGTGCTTGAGGGCGATGGTGTTGCCGAGGTTCTCACCGGCGGCGGCGTTGACTTTGCCGACTAGCTGGAGGTACTCGCTCATCAGGGCGTTTGCGCGCTCGGTCTTGCCGGTGACGGCGCGAACCCGGCTGCTCATGTTTGAGAGCCCGGCGGCGATGAAATCATCGTGCTTCGACGGCTGCGGCTGGGCGGCTGCTGCCTTGGCCTTCTCCTGGGCGATGCGCTGCTTGGCGAGATCGGCCTGCTGGGCGGGCGTGTTCTGCGGCAAGGGGTCGGTGGTGATGTGCGCCTCGGGCAGGTCCTCGACGTCCTGAGTCATCTTGTCCGACAGGTTGGCAGCGACCAGGACGACAGCAACGAAGGCCCGCTTCTGCGCCATCTTGACCAGCGTATTGACGACGTCGGCGATGTCGGGATTGGGGATGCGGAACTGACGCGCGCCAACGGTGATCGAGTATTGGATGGCCGGGCGGCCCTTCAGGTCGACGGTTTGCTCGCGTACGGTGCCATTGTCGATGGCATCCTGGAAGGCCTGCCAGTACTCAGCGGGTTTTCCGTACGGACCGGAGGTCTCAGCCTTCTCGACGGCGAACTTGTAAGCCTTGTGGGTCCGCGTGCCGTCGCGCTGCTGAAGATCGTCCTTCACCAGGTGCGAAGGAACTTCCGCCTCAGCCACCCAGCGGTACCGGTGCTTACTCTCGCGGCTGTTGGCGCTGCCCAAGGCTTCACCAACGAACAGTTCTCCGCGGTACAGGGAGCAACGTACCAAGTAGTAGAAGGTGGGCTCGGCGGCGTCCCAATCCTCGATCTTCTCGACGATCTCGAAGCGGGGCGACCAGCCGAACAGAGTGCATACTGATTCGGCACCGGGCTTGAGGAGTGAAGGTTTCGCGACACCAGGGATGGTTCCGAAGTGGATACCCTCCTGCATCACATCTTTGACCAATTGATTGACCGCGTTAAAGCGGCCCTTCATAGTCTCGATTTGCATGACGGGGAGGAAGATGGAGGCGTCAGACGGCGGCGCGCTGACGCCTTGGAGGGCGGAGGCGGACGATGACATAGGGCCAAACCTCTGTCGTACGAGGGTGTACAAACACCACTCGCGACGGCTAAGATTGGCTCAATCTGGCGCGAATAGAATCAGCAACTTACTGATTCTAAAAGTGCTGAGGCTGTTCAAGCCCCGTAGGGCACCCCATCCCCTCCTTTTAGTCGATTTTCGGCATCTTCTTGATCGGCCGCATCTCGACGCGCCGGAAATAGATCTCCGCCCCTTCACTCTGTAGTTGGATTTTTCCTGTGCGGTGCGATGAGTCGTAGCCGTGGATGACGACTTTGCCGTTCACGACGTAGGTTATCTTGTCGCCCTGAGCGAAGATCTCCTGGCGATTCCACTTGCCCATGGGCGCTTCCACGTCTTCGACGCCGCGGAAATCGACGACGTCTTTCCAGAAGCGGGAACGGCCATACCAGTTGAAACGGCCGCTGTCCTTGGTGACCGGCTTGCCGTCCTGCTTCCAGTAGGTCTCTTTGCCTTCCTGAATTGAGTTGACGGTGAGGGTCGGCTTGTTCGCACCGCCCACCAGGATGATGTCGCCGGCGCCGCCTTCGATGATCTGCGACTCGATGGACTCAAGCCAAGTGTTGTTGTACTTGCCGTCCTCTCCCACGGCGTGGATGAGAATGCCGGAGTCGCGAGCATTCTTGACGCGCGGGGGGAGCGTCTTGCCGCCCCAGCGCCATTCGACAATGAGGTGATAGTCGCGGTAAGCCTGCTTGGTGGCGATGCCGCCCCAGTCCTCTCCGGAAACGCGGATCTGGCCGTTTTCTACGGTGAAGACTTTCTTGGGATCCTCGTAGCGGGTCTCGCGAAGCCAACTGTACCAGCCATCGAGATTCTTGCCGTTGAAGAGGACGATCTTCTTGGTGGGGGTGATGGCGTCCTGGGCGAGTAGGGCAGTGGTGAGAACGGAGAGCAAGAGCAGGAGTTTCACTAGACCGCAGTGTCGCATAATGTCCTCTATGGTTGATCGGCGCTTCATTTTCACTCTGCCCTCGGTATTGTGGCTGGCCTCCTGCGCGAGTGAGCCGCCGAAGGTGGCCGAGAAGCCCAAGGTGGACCCAGCCCCGAAACCAGTGGACGAGACGCGCAAGTTTCCTAAGGCGGACCTGGTGAGCGTCACGCTGGTAGAGAAGGAGCTGCTGGGAAAAGACTTCATGCCGGGCGGGAACCTGGGGGAGTACAAGCGGGGCACCGTCAGCTACCGGTTGTTTCTGGCTAAGTCCTTTTCGCCGGACCGCGCGGCCATTCTGCTGCTGGACCTCAAGAATCACCTGAAGGATGCCAAGTTTGTGCCGCATTTCGGCGGCTACTATGGGACCGACGGCAGCGTGCCGGTGTTTACGTTTACGAAAAACGCTTATCTGATGGGCGTGGTCGGTCTGGAAGAAAAAGATGCCGACCCGGTCGCACGAGCGTTCGCCGGGCGAGTGTTCTAAGGCGTCAGAACGGGCCGCTGCCTCGTTTGCTGGTGAGGGCGCGAAGCTGCCAGAGTGCCCAACGGCGATTGCGAATTCCCCGCCCTCGCACAGGAGACTTCGCGCCAACTGAACACGATCAGTAGCCGCAACTGAAGGATTGACGATAGGATGACTGCAGCATGAATCGACGAGCATTTCTGAACAGCATTCTGGGCGCAGTTGGCGCAATGAGTTTGGCGGAGCGAGCGGATGCACTGGGCCTGCCGAAAACGAAGATCACGCGAATCCGCTACTACAAGACGCCAACGGATGCGGCCGGCCGCCCGAACGTAAAGCAGCCGACGTTCAACCAAAGTACGAACGTGGTGCTGGTGGAGACTGATTCGGGTTTGATCGGGGTAGGTGAAGGTGGCGCGGGCGACACGATGGAACAGTGCGCGGGCCTGTTGATCGGCGAGGATCCATTTCGTACGGACCGCTTGTGGCAGACGATGTACCGGGCTTACTTCTATCCGGCGGGCCGAGAGAAGGTACATGCGCTGGGAGCGCTCGACGTCGCGCTTTGGGACTTGAAGGGAAAAGCCTTGGGAGTGCCGGTTTACCAGTTGTTGGGCGGCCAAGCCAGGGACTATGTCGAATGCTATTCGACCGGTTTCCCAGCGAAGGGAACGCCAAAGGAAGTTGCCAAGGCGTGCGTCGATGCAGGATTCCGGGCATACCGGATCTCGACGGATGCACGCGGGCCGGTGATGGATCGGTTCGAGACTGTGAGACGCGTCGCCGAGACGTGCCAACAGGTGCGGGAGGGTGTGGGGCGCGATGGCGCGTGGTGCATCGACTTCCACACGGAACTGGATATGCCGGATGCAATCACTTTGGCAAATCAGATAGAGCCGCTGCGGCCCTACTTTGTCGAGGACCTGGTGCGTAGCGAGAATCCGGGCATCTACCGTCAGTTGCGGCAACAGGTGAAGGTGCCCATCGCGGTGGGCGAGCAGTTTGGTCCAAAGTGGGAATGGAACCCATTGATTGAGGAGCACCTGATCGACTACGCGCGGGTGACGATTCCGAACGTGGGCGGGATAACGGAATTTCAGAAGATCGCGGCGATTTGCGAGACACACTACACGGGATTGGTTCCGCACTTTACGGGGCCGATTTCGGAAGCGGCGATGGTGCACTGTTCGACGGCTTTTTCGGGGCCGGTGCTGATGGAACTGGTGATGGGCGGCACGCGCCCGTGGCCGTACTTGAAGTACGGGTACGACATGAAGGACGGAAAGCTTTGGCCCAACGAACGGCCAGGGATCGGTGTGGAAGTGGATACGGCCCAGTTGCAACAGATCGGGGACTATCGGGAGCGCTATCAGGCAATTCCAACGTTGCGGCGGCCGGACGGATCGTTCACGAATTGGTAAGTTAGGGGACAGTGACATTAACTGCCCTTTTTGACCTATCACTGGTGGGCCGCCGGGAAAAGATCGCGCTGGAATGGGATCGCGAATACACCTTCGGCGAGCTTGACTCGAGAGTGTGCCGCATGGGGCACGTCCTGGCCGGTCGTGGCTTAGTGATGGGTGACCGGCTTTGCCTCTATTTGCCGAATTCCCTCGAGTTCATCGAGCTTTTTCTGGCGGCGGTGCGGCTCGGTGTGATCATTGTGCCCGTGAACGTGCTCTACCGGGGCCGGGAGATCGGGCACATCACCCGCGACGCTGAACCCGCGGCTATCGTGACGTGTGAAGCCTTGCGGGAGCACGTGATAGGTGACGCACCGGTTTGGTTGGTGGAAGATCTCCGTTCGGCCGCGATTGGGCAACCGGAGACTCGGCTGGTCAGCGTCACGGAGGGCGATGCCCCAGCAGCAATTGTCTATACGTCGGGCACAACCGGCGTCGCCAAAGGCGCGGTGCTGACCCAACGCAACTTCGTAGCCAACGCGATCAGTCTGGTGACAGCCTGGCAATTTACTCCGGAGGACCGGTTGCTGCTCACGTTGCCGTTGTTCCACGTGCATGGGTTGGGGAACGGTTTGCATTGCTGGCTCGCGAGCGGCTGCCGGATGAGACTCACCGAACGGTTTGTGCATGATCAGGCTGCCGGGTGGATGCTCGAGTTCCGGCCGACGGTGTTCTTCGGTGTACCGACTATGTACGGCCGAATGCTGGAGTGGGACGAGGACACGGCGAGGGAGATCGGCGTGAACATGCGGCTGTGGGTGTCGGGTTCCGCGCCATTACCTGCCTCTGTGCTGGAAGAGTTCCAGCGGATGTATGGCCAGAGGATTCTGGAGCGGTATGGAATGAGCGAGACGCTGATGAACTTGTCGAACCCGTACGTGGGCGAACGTCGGGCAGGGTCAGTGGGGTTGCCGATGCCGGGGGTGCGCGTCCGGAATTTAAGCGTCTCCGGGGAACCCGTTGCAGACGGGGAGTTGGGGGAATTGCACGTGCAGGGGCCGAATCTTTTCGCGGGCTATTGGCGGCTTCCCGAGGCGACGGCCGCAGCTTTTCGAGAGGGAGGATGGTTCCGGACAGGTGATTTGGCAGAACGATCGGCTGATGGCTACTACACGCTGAAGGGGCGTCGAAGCGACTTGATTATCTCGGGAGGCTTCAACATCTACCCTCGGGAGATTGAAGAGTTTCTGGCTGAACAGCCGGGGGTAGTGGAAGTGGCTGTAGCGGCAGTGAGCGATAAGCGGCGGGGGGAAGTGCCGGTGGCCTACGTGGTGAGCGAGGGTGAATGGGACCCGGCGGCACTGGAGGAGGCGTGCCGGGCCGAATTGGCGTCATTCAAGGTGCCAAGGGCTTTCGTTCAAATTTCGGCCCTGCCGAGAACAGCTTTAGGCAAAGTGCAGAAGCATCTGCTACCGCACTTCACTAAGGAATTGTCATGAAACGCAAACGTGTAGCTGCTATCCTCTTGAGTCATGAACCAGAACACTTGGAAGGTGTGTCTGCTGGCTATTTTGGGGTCGGTAGGCATGAGCGCGCAGTCGACGTTTGGCGTTGTGTTGGGCGATGTGCGAGATGCGTCGGGAGCAGTGGTGAGGGGAGCGAAGGTCCGGCTGACGAATACAGCTGAGAACTCCAAACGGGAGACCACTTCGGACGGAAATGGTGTTTACGAGTTCCAGAACGTAAAAGCGGGTCCCTACGAGATTGGCGTGACCGTCACCGGCTTCCGGGCGTTCAAGGTGTCAGACCTCAATCTCATTGCGCGACAGACACTGCGCGTCGACGTGGCGGTGCAAATCGGTGAAGAAACGCAGACGATGGAGGTGACTTCGAGCGCGGGCGTGATTGCGACGGACAGTCCGGCAATCAGTTCGAGCTTGACCCCGGAGAGCGTCCTGAACCTGCCTTCGAACGTGCGGGGCGCGGGCAGCACGACGCCCTACGGCCTGTTGCAAACGTTGCCTGGTGTTCAATCGGACAATGGCGGCGGGTATTCAATTCAGGGCGGCCTACCAGCGCAGTCAGAATCGAGCGTAGACGGTATCTCGATCACTCAGTTGACCGGCAACAGCGCCAATCGTAACCAGTTTCTTTCAGTCGAGTCGATTTCAGAGATCAAGGTGCAGGGCGTGGGAAATACAGCTGAGTTCGGTCAGCCCGGCGACATCACGGTGACTTCCAAGAGCGGTGGCAACCAAGTGAAAGGCGCGCTGTTCTGGTACCACCAGAATAAGGCTTTCGATGCACGCGCATTCGGCCAGAACACGTTGCCCGCGAAAATTGGAAACACGTTTGGAGGGACGATTGGTGGACCAGTGATGATCCCAAAGGTCTATGACGGCAGGAATAAGACGTTCTTCTATTTCACTTGGGAATCCATGCGCTACCCGCGCCAGGGTACGGTGCAGAATACGGTTCCG
>JALHNI010000229.1 GCA_022843605.1 Bryobacter sp. | reverse complement strand
CTTCCCCGCCTTGGCGGCGGACAAGTCCTGGAGCGGATCAGAGCCAACCCCAACTTCAAAGACACGCCGGTCATTGTTCTGACGTCTTCGGACTCCTCCCGGGACCGCGCTCGCGCTCTCGAATTGGGCGCCGACCACTACTTCTGCAAGCCCACCGATTTACGAAGCTTCATGGACCTCGGCCGCGTCATCCACAAAACGGTGATCGAAGGCCGCCGCAAATCCCCCCCTATTAGTTAGTCTTCCGCTTCGCGCCCTCGCTTCGTACCTTCCCAGTGTTCATCCCCACCCCTGCCGTCAGTCCCCTCTTAGATACGGTCCAGCGAGGGCATATCTATCATCTCCGTCGAAGCAATCCTCTGGCAGCCCCGCTGAGATTGCGTCCGATAGGCTGCTATAAAGAAGGTCATCTCTCGGGCATCACTTTCATGCCAAACACATCTTCTCCAGCGCTCAATGCCTGCGCGACCTTACTACCATCGCCAACACCCCGCCGCAGCCGACACACCAACTGCACCTAAGGCTCCCGGCTCCACCCACTGCGCCACGGGGTGCAGCCCCCATTCATCGGAGCTTTCACCCAAATAAAAATGGGCCCCAGAGCGGCGAAACCGCTCCAGAGCCCATCATCGCGCCTCGGAAAATGCTTACCGAATCGTCGTCGTAGTGGTCGTCATCGATTGGATCGGCGCGCCACTCACTACTAACTCCACACGCCGATTGGCCCGGCGGCCATCAGCCGTCATGTTGTCGGCCACCGGAGTGGATTCGCCCAACCCCTTCGAAGAGATCGAGTCGGCCACGATCCCGTTCGACAGGAGAAACGTCTTTACGCTCTCCGCCCGCCGTTCCGACAACCTCTGATTGTAGGCGTCGTCGCCCACACTATCCGTGTGACCTTCTACCTCCAGCTTCAGGCCTGGATGAGCCGTAACGATACCGGCAATCCGGGAGAGCTTCTCACGGGCTCCCGGACGAAGGGTGAATTGCGCCGTATCGAAAAGAACATCGGACATGTTCACGATCAGGCCTCGGGCCGTTTCACGTGTCTGCAGGACAACATTCAGTTGGCGTAGCAGCTCCGCTCGTGCCGCAATCGCTTGGGCTTCTGCCTCAGCTACCTTGGTCTGCAATGCCTGCTGCTGTTGGCGAGCTGAAGCCAACTCAGCTTCGGCTTTGGCGCGAATTTCTTCGGCCTCTTTCTTGGCTTGATCTGCTAAGCGCTGCGCAGCCAGGGTCTCATCACGAAGCTTAGCCTGCTCTTGAGCCGCCGCCAAACGCGCCGTCTCCGTTGCCAGCTTCAACCGTTCCTGCTCCAACAAAGCCGCCTTCTGAGCCACATCGGCTTGGCGCTTGGCCTCTTCCGTCTGACGATTCGCCTCGTCGGTCTGCAACTCGGCGCGGCGACGTTCCCGGCGCTCTTGTTCGGCCATGAACTGCGCTCGCCGTTCCGCCTCAAGGGCGAGTTTGCGATCGGCTTCCGCCAGTTCCCGCTTACGCATCTCTTGTTCCGCGGCCGTTTGCGCCGAGGCTACGCGATTCGCAGCAGCCGTACGCTCGGCCTGAAGGGCCGCCTCTTCCATCTTCTTCACCGTGATGATGCGCGCATCCTCGGCCAGTTGCGTGACATTCCGCGCCAAGGACTGGACCTTCTTCTTGTCGCCCTTGTTCGACCGGAAGAAGGCCTCCGCGTTGTAGAGATCGGTATCCGCCTTCTTCAGCGTGTCGGCGGCATATTGCGCCGCACCCACTGAGCGAGCGATTGCCACGGCGTGACGAGCTTCCAGCAGGTCCAGCGGCGCATCCTTGTTTTCTCGGATCTTCGCCCGGTCCGCAGCCGGAAGCCGATTGACGAAGCTGCCCTTTTCCAGCAGTTCGTACTTCGCTTCAATCACCGAGATCGTGCCTGTCGTTCCCGGCTTGAGTACGTTTTCCATCACCACCATGTCGCTCGGCTGGGAAACCGCATAGTAGGGTTCCGCCGTCACCACGAGCCCGAAAGACTGCAGTTCGGTAGCGCTCTGTAGACGGGCGTGATCCCCGTCCAGCATTAGTTCGCCCAGGTTCTCGGCGCGGCCCTCGGGCGTAATCGCCCAAACCACATAGGTCAATAAATCCGGTCCCAACGTCTGCGCGGCCGGCATCTTGTCGACATCCACCTGGATCTTCGTCGCGCCCGTCTTACTTTCTACCTTGGCCTCACCCTTAGCCTTGTGCAGTTCGCCGATGCCTTCCAGGCCAACGACGGTCGAGCCTTGCCGATGATTGTAGTTAATCGACTTGATTGATTTCGAAACGACGGTCGTGCGAAAAATCGGGATCCCGTCTTTCGACGTTTCTGGTAAATTCGTTTGCGTGGGATTCGGCACCTGCGCCAATGCGAAGGTCGTCGCCAATCCAGTCGCCAAGCCAAAATGCCTGATCTGATTGAATAAGTTCATGAAATTGCCTCCTTGTTGAGTCAACAAACCTCTAGTTGCAAGCGGAGGGCCAACACAAGAAACAAGAGACTTATTTGTAACGTCTCCACCCTCGGCATGCAGTTTTTTCCGCCGGCGGCAAGATCTGCACCCCGCTGGTCGCTAAGATAGGCGCATGAGTGAACTTGCACGTCTCGAGGCCGAACTCTCAGTTGCCTCCCACAACCTGCGGGAGCCGCTCCGCATGATTCGCTGCTATGTCGACCTGTTGGCAGAGCAGCCTGACGATGCCGGCGTCTGCCTCGCGCGAATTAGCGAAGGGGCCCAGCGCTTGGAAGTCCTCATCAACGGCATGTTCGAGTGCTTTCAATTGCCAGAGCACTTCCATCCGAAATCGATCAGCATGAATCTGGTAAGCCAGAACGTAATCAGCGGTCTCGGGGAAAACTATCGGGCCGCGATCCACTGTGAGGATTTGCCTCGGGTCCTGGGTGACTTCGAAATCCTCAGTTCCGTGCTGGCCAAACTGCTGGACAACTCGCTGAAGTTTCGCAGCGCGGCACCACCCTCAATTCACCTCAGTGCCGCCCTCGAACCGTCCACTGGACTCTGGCGCTTCACCATGAAGGATAACGGCATTGGCATCGAAGCGGCCCAAGGGGAGCGCTGTTTCGACATGTTCAAGCGTCTCCACGGGCGAGAGGTCCCCGGCGAAGGCTTCGGCCTCGCCTATTGCCGCCGCGCAATCGAACTCCATGGTGGCCGCATCTGGTTGGACTCGACTCCCGGCGACGGAACCGCCATCTCATTCACCCTGCCCGCCGCCTGACCTGTCACCACCAACGTCGTCGGACAAAGTCCAGGACGAGCATTTCTACTCGTCCTCGTCTTCCTCTTCTGCCGGAGCACCCTCGTTCCGCAATGCTGCCAGCCGATTATGTAGAGTCCGCACGCTGATCTCCAACAGACTCGCCGCGCGTTTCCGATTCTGATTCACATGCTTCAAGGTCAGTTGGATGTAAGCGTCTTCCACCTTGCTCAACGGCTCCCCAGCTCGAAACGAAATGGTCCCCTCAGTCGCCACCGGCATCTCGACGCTGGACGCCTCCACCGCCTTGGCCTCCGAATCGATAATCAGGTGCCGCAGCTGAATCGGCCCATCCCAGGCCAGAATCACCGCCCGTTCCATCACATTCCGCAATTCGCGAATGTTGCCTGGCCACTGATGCGCCTCCAAACGGCTCATCACCGCCGGCTCAATCCGCGTCACCGTCGACCCATGCTTCCGGTTCAGCGCCAGCAGCATCGACTCGGCAATCGCCGCAAGGTCGTCCTTCCGTTCCCGCAACGGCGACAGCTCGATGTGAAAAACGTTGATCCGGTAGAACAAGTCTTCGCGCAAATACTTGTCCCGCAAAGCGGCTTCCAGCGGCCGGTTCGTCGCCGCCACAATGCGCGTATCCACCTCGATCTCCGTCCGCCCACCCAACCGGCGCACCTTCCGGTCTTCCAGCACCCGCAACAGCTTTGATTGCGTGCCCAGCGGCATCTCCCCTAACTCATCGAGAAACAAAGTGCCGCCGTGCGCCTGTTCGAAGCAGCCAGGCCGCCGGTCCAGGGCGCCCGTAAAGGCACCCTTCTCGTGCCCGAAGAGTTCGCTCTCGATCAGGCTCTCCGGTAAAGCAGCGCAATTGATCGCCACAAACGGCTGGCTGCGCCGCGGACTCAGCTTGTGAATCTCCCGCGCCACCAGCTCCTTACCCGTGCCGCTCTCGCCGCTGATTAGCACCGAGGCCGTACTGGGGGCTACCTGCCGGATCAGGTGGAAGACCTGCTGCATGGTCTTCGATGTCCCCACCATCTCGCCCAGATAGCCTTTGTTTGCAAGGTCTCGCTTCAGAACCTGCGTTTCCAGGTCCAGTTGGCGATGGCTGATCGCCCGCTCTAGCAACGCATTCAGAGCATTCGCCTTCACTGGTTTTTCTAGGAACCAGTACGCCCGCAAATCATGGACCATCGATAGGGCCTTGTCGAGGCTACCGAATCCCGTCAGCACAATCGCCGGACGCTCATCGCCCCCGGTCCGCAGTGTCTGCAGGAACTCGATGCCATCCATCCGAGGCATCACCAGATCGGTCACAATTACATCAGCGTCGAAGGTGGCGAGCTGTTCCAGGGCCGCCTGACCATCACCCGCTTCGGCAGTATCCCAGCCGTTCTCGGCCACAATGGCCCGTAAACTCTTTCGCAGTAACTCGTCATCGTCAACAATTAGGACTCGCCCACCGATTTTGCCTTCCATCGCTGTCCAATAGTAGCGGAAAACTCAAACGCCGCGTCATCCGAACGGATCACGCGGCGTCTCGCGCTACGGCCAGTCTAGCGTTTACTGGCTGTGGCCGCGTTTTCGTCGCGTGCGTCCAGCCACTCGCCAACCTGTCGCTCCGCCTCTTCCTTGGCAATCCCGTAGCGCTCCTGAACCTGGCCAATCAGTTGATCCTTTTTTCCTTGGATCCGGTCCAGGTCGTCATCAGTGAGCTTGCCCCACTTTTCGAGGACTGAGCCCTTCATTTGCTTCCACTTTCCTTCAACTTGATCCCAATTCATCAGGAATCTCCTTCGCCACCGGCCTTGCAATTCGCCCACCATTCTTGCCGCGCAACGATTGCACTCTTGGGCGAACTTGTTGCCGCTTGCACTTCCTTTCGTTGTAAACTCCCTTGAATCTATTGGCTCATCTTCAATGGCCCCCGGATTGCATCTGTTTGTTGGCATGAAGAGCCCAATTCCCAAAATCCTTCTCGCAGCCCTCGCGCTCTCGAGTATCGCCCTTGCGGCCGAGCACACTCCGGATCAGAAAAGCGTCGAGCGGCTTCAGGCCGCGTCCACCACTTTCCAGGAAATCATGGCCGTCGCTGACCAAGCCATTCCCCAGGATCTGCTGGAGCGATCCCACTGCATCATCATCGTCCCTGGCATGAAGAAGGCGGGCTTCATCGTTGGAGCCAAGTACGGCAAGGGCTTTATGTCCTGCCGCAATCCGCAACGTTCCGGCTGGACCAACCCGGCGGCTCTTCGGCTCGAAGGCGGTAGCATTGGTCTTCAGATCGGCGTTGGAGAGGTCGACCTTGTCCTTCTGGTAATGAATTCCAGCGGCGCGGACCGTCTGATGCAATCTCAGTTCAAGATCGGTGGCGAGGCCTCCGCAATGGCCGGCCCGGTTGGCCGCACTGCTCAAGCGAACACCGACGCCTTCATGCGCGCCGAGATTCTTGGCTACTCCCGCTCCCGTGGACTCTTCGCTGGAATCTCACTCGAAGGCTCCACCCTGCGTCAGGATCTTGATGAAAACAACTTGCTCTACGGCAGTAAGTTCAGCACGATTGAGATTCTCCGCGACGGCAAGGGCCGTGCTCCGGCCGCTGCCGCCACCCTGATTGCGCAACTTTCGAAGTACTCCTACCGTGAACTTCACAAAAAGTAACTACACAGAAAGAAGAGATATGTCTATGGATAACAATCAACATAAACACGGCGTCTGCAAGACCGACGCTTTCCTGTTCCTTGCCGGCACCGGCCTGGGCATCGGCCTCGGCATCCTCCTGGCGCCAAGGTCCGGTCAGGAGACGCGAGGGGCCATCCGTGGCCGGGTCAACGAAGGCAAAGACTACCTTGCACGGCAGAGTCGGGATCTGGGCCGGGAAGTTACCCACCAAGCCTCCAACATAGCCGACAAGGCCTCCACCTTGGCAACCCAGGGCAAAGAGTCGCTGGAAAAGCATAAAGCCAGCGTTGTGGCCGCCGTCGATGCGGGCCGCCAGGCTTACCGCGAAACCGTTGCCGAGACCTCCTAACGGACGTCATCGCCAATCAGAAACAGGAGCTAGAAAATGGCAAAAAACACATCCGTATTTGGCATCTATAAAAGCCGCGAAGACGCCTCGACCGCAGTGGAGGCCTTGCGTGTCGCGGGCTTTCGGAACACCGACATCTCTGCGCTTCTGCCAGATAATGCCGGCACCAAGGACTTCGCCATCGAGATGAACACCAAGGCGCCCGAAGGCACCGCCACCGGAGCCTCCGCTGGAGCCATCCTCGGCGGAACGCTGGGCTGGCTCGCGGGCATCGGTGCGTTGGCCATCCCCGGTATCGGTCCTTTTATCGCCGCCGGGCCCATCATGGGCGCGTTGGCTGGGGTGGGAGCTGGTGCCGTCACCGGTGGTGTCATCGGCGCTCTAACCGGCTTCGGCATGCCCGAATACGAAGCGAAACGCTACGAAGGCCGCATCAAAGAAGGCGGCATTCTCCTATCCGTGCACTGTGACGACTCCGAATGGACCACCCGCGCCAAGGACTTGCTTGAGAAGACTGGAGCGGCCGACATTGCTGCCTCAGCGGAAGCTCCAGCAGATTTCTCGGTCACCGATAAGCCCATGGCTCGCGCCGATCGGACCTAGTTCTCGGAGTCCCGCGGCCGGAAGGTGAAAGCCTTCCGGCCATTTCCTTTTAAAACAGATTCTGTTCCCCACGTTCTAGCTGCAGCAGCGACCGCTTCACATCCAACCCGCCCCCAAAGCCAGTCAGCTTCCCGTTCGACCCGATTACCCGATGGCA
>JALHNI010000228.1 GCA_022843605.1 Bryobacter sp. | reverse complement strand
ACGTATGAAAGCTCGCAGTACATCAAGGAGATCGGCGGCTCCATCACGGTCGACAGCAAGCTTGGCGGTGGCACGGTGATGACGGTGCTGCTGCCTCTGCTCGACGTGAAGCGTGAGTCTGACCTGCGGTCGCACCATGAGTGACAGCGAATCGCCGCCACTGCTGATCGTCGAGGACGATCTTGGCCTGCAAAAGCAGATCAAGTGGTCGCTCGATCGCTTCGAATCGGTCACCGCCGCCGATCGCGAATCTGCGCTGCTTGCGTTTCGCCGCCATCGCCCTGCCGTAGTGACCATGGACCTCGGACTCCCGCCTGACCCGGACGGCACGGCCGAGGGCTTTCGTCTGCTGGGCCAGATGCTCGAGCTGGATGCCGACGTGAAGGTCATCGTGCTGACCGGTCAGAACGACCGCGCCAACGCCTTGCGCGCCGTGGGAATGGGCGCGTACGACTTCTTTGCCAAGCCCTTCGAGCCCGAACTGCTGGCCTTGACCATTGACCGCGCTTATAGACTCTTCGAACTCCAGAGCGAAAACCGCCGCCTGCAGGCGCAACAGCCCACCGGCACGCTGGCGGGCCTGATCACGCGCGACCCCGAGATGCTGCGCATCTGCCGCGTCATCGAGCGCGTAGCCAGCAGCGACGCGACGGTCATGCTGTTGGGCGAAAGCGGTACCGGCAAGGAGGTCTTGGCCCAGGGACTGCACCAGGCGTCCAAACGCAGCGGCAAGTTCGTCGCGATCAACTGTGCGGCCATTCCGGAGGCCTTGCTCGAAAGCGAACTCTTCGGCTACGAAAAGGGCGCCTTCACCGGTGCCGCCAAGACCACGGTCGGCAAGATCGAGACGGCCCACGGCGGCACGCTGATGCTTGACGAGATCGGTGACCTGCCGCACCCCCTGCAGGCCAAGCTGCTGCGCTTCTTGCAGGAGCGCAAGATCGAGCGCATCGGCGGGCGGCAGGAGATTCCGGTCGACGTGCGGGTGGTGTGTGCCACGCACCAGAATCTGCAGGAACTGATCAAGCAGCAGCGGTTTCGGGAGGACTTGTACTACCGCCTAGCCGAAATCGTCGTCAACATTCCGTCGTTGCGGGACCGGCAAGGGGATGCGCTCTTGTTGGCGCAGGCCTTCATGCGGCGTTTTGCATTGGAGCAGCGGCGCAATCTGGCGTTTGCCGACGAGGCAATGACCGCGATCGAACGGCATACCTGGCCGGGCAATGTGCGTGAACTGCTCAACTCCATCAAGCGTGCGGCGATCATGGCCGACGGTGCCCGGGTGGGTGTTGAAGACCTGGGGTTGGCCGCCAAGTCCGATGACGAGGCTTCTGATTGCGCCGCCGAGCCCGTTCTGGACTTGCGGCAGGCGCGTGAGGCTGCGGAACGTCAGGTGGTGTTGGCGGCGTTGGCAAGATCTGCGGGGAACATGGCGCGGACGGCAGAAATGCTGGGTGTCAGCCGTCCGACGCTGTACGACCTAGTTTCCCGGCTGGGGATTCGGCATAACCTCGTTATTGAATAGATCGACCCCTGCGTCTTGTCTGCGTCTGGTGAACTCGATAGACGTGGAAGTGTTGCGAAGAAAAGGACCCGAATGCTGCATGTCGAAAACCTCTGCTTCCGCGCCGCGCTATTTGCCTTGACTCTCCTGGTTATTGCGTGCGGTGAGCGATCGACCGAAGGTAATATGGAGTTGGCTGAAAAATCGGTGCAGAACCGAAACTATTCAGCCGCCGTCGTTGCGATCAAACAGGTGCTCTCCGCGAACCCGACGTCCGGTCAAGCGAGGTATCTGCTTGGCGTGTCGCTGCTGGGCCAGGGTGAGTTCTCCCAGGCCTTGAACGAACTCAACAGGGCGCTGGAGTATGGCTATGACAAGGATGAAGTACGTGGCAAGCACGCGCTGGCTTTGGTCGGAACCGGACGGATGCAAGAACTCCTCAAGGAGTATGAGACGCTGACTCTACAGCATGCAAAAGCCCAGGCGGAAGTCCGTGCCGCAGTGGCCGTTGCGCACTTGAGCGCGCGCAGGGTTGACAAGGCAGAAAGGGCACTTGATGAAGCGCTCCAAGCAGATCCCAAGTTTGGCTGGGCGATGCTCAACAAGGCCCGTATCGAGCTGCACAGAGGAAATCGTGCCGCGGCCGATCAACTGGTAGAGGCGGCCATTGCCACGGACACAGTGAACGGCGAAGCTTGGCACTTCAAGGGCGCGATGTTGCAGGCGATCAAAGGAGATGTGGCCGGAGCGGAGCGAGCCTTCAAAGAAGCTGCCAAGGATGGTCGATTCAAGGCGCTCGCCATCAGCTCGCTGGCGTCACTCTACGTGGTCAACCGAAAGGTTGTTGAGTTGCGAGCGCTTCACACGGAATTGGCCAAGACCGATCCGGGCATGGTTGGCGTGGCAGTGATCGAAGCACAGATCGGCTACCTCGAGGGACGCTACGCGGCTGCACGGGAAAGCCTCGACAAGGTGTTGCGTCAACGCCCCAACGACGCACGATTGTTACTCTTCTCTGGGGGCATTGATCTGGCCCGGGGGGCGTTGCTGCTCGCCGAGGCAAGTCTGGGTAAGGCCATGCAGCAACCGGAAACCGCCGTACTCGCCAGACGGCTGCTTGCCGTGACTTATCTAAAGATGGGGCAGTCCAATAAGGCAATCACCACCATAGGACCAATCTTGGAGTCGCCGAACGCGACCGCTGATGACTACGCGTTGGGTGGTGAGGCACATTTGCAGACGGGGCAACTCCAGGAAGCCGACCAAATGTTCGCCACTGCCGCAAAGCTCCGTCCAGACGATGTCCGAATCAATTCGGCGATCGCACTGATCGGGTTTGCGCGGGGACAGGCTGCTGACGCCATCGATACCCTGCAACGCTTGGCGGCTGCCGATCCTGGCGATGTGGCGAGCAAGGCACTGATCAGTGTCCATTTGAAGCGTCGGGAATTTGATGCCGCCTTGGCGGTTGTCGAAAGATTTGCGAAGAAGGGCAGCGATCCTGCCGAGGCCGCTCTCTATCGCGGGCTAATCCTGCGCAGCAAGGGTGACTTGACCGGCGCCAGAACTGCCTTCGAGGATGTCCTCAAGGTGACGCCGTCACACTATTTGGCTGCGGCCCATCTCTCGGAGATCGACTTGAAGGATGGTCTTGAGGAAAAGGCACGGAAGCGCCTTCAAGGCGTCGTCGCTGCTCAGCCGCGAAACGCGGCGGCGAGACTCACCCTCGCAAGCCTACTCGAGAGCATTGGTGCCAAGCCCGACGAAGTCCGAGCGGTGTTGGTCGATGCGGCAACCAGTATCGGAGACGATGCCAAGGTGCGTGTGGCACTCGTCAGCCACGATTTGAAGTCGTCCGACCCCAAGGCTGCCCTCGCCGTCGCTCAGCAGGCCCTGGCCTCGTTCCCGAACAACGTCGAAGTGCTCGATGCGTTGGGGCGGGCCCAAGCGGACACAGGCAACGATCAGCAAGCAGTATCTACATTTGGCAGGCTCATTGCACTGAACCCTTCAGATCCTACGCCTTACGTGCGACTCGCCGACCTTCACGGCAAGCGCAAAAACATGGTGGATGCGGCGCAGAACCTTCGGAAGGCGTTCGAGCTCGCGCCCGAGCGCCGCGAAGTGCACGTGAGAATGCTCTCATTAGCAAGAATTACTAAGGATACCAGTCTACCGTTGACGGCAGCGAAGGACCTCCAGCGCAAATGGCCAGGTAGCCTGCTCGGTTACCTCCTCGAAGGCGATGTGCATGCTGGGCGCGGCGACTGGGTGCGAGCGATTGCAGCCTTCAAGGCTGCCCTCGGCAAGCCAGATGAACACAGCGCGGCGCCGATCCGTGTCTTCGACGCCTCTTTTGCATCCGGACAGGAGGCTGCCGCAGACCGGTTCGCTGCCGACTGGCTCAAGACCCATCCAAGAGACGGTCCGTTTCTCGAGCATGTGGGCTTGATCGCCCTAAAACGGGGCAAGTATCTCGAAGCCGAAAGTTTGCTCAAGCAAGCGGTCGAACTCAATCCAAGGTCACCGACCGCCCTGAACAACTTGGCTTGGGTTCAGGCACTCGGTGGCAGCCGAGTCGCGGTGGAAACGGCGGAGCGAGCGCTGGCTTTGGCGCCAAAGAGTCCGGCAGTATTGGACACGCTGGCCACCGCATGGGCATCTCAAAAGAACTATGCCAAGGCGGTCGAAGTCCAGATGCAGGCTGTGAACCAGGCAAAGGGGCGGCCTGCGCTTCGCGTGAACTTGGTCAAACATCTGATCGCTGCCGGCGACAAGACGCGCGCAAAGGCCGAACTGGATGCCGCGATCGCCCAGGACGCTCAGTTGCAAGGCCAAGAGGCCGTGGTCAAACTGCGCAGGGCGTTGGATTCCAAGTAGGCAAGTGGATCGCCGAAAAGTGTCGGCCTGCTTTACAGGATGGCTCGGGCGATTGAGCGGATTGCCAGAAAAAGTGTTTAAAATCAATGGCTTGCGAAAGTTGGCATACCCCTTGCTGAAGTCAATAGCAAGAGCATGAATCGCATGTTCGACCTCTAAAGGAGCTGAAGATGAAGTTTTCCAAGTTGACCACGACCGTTGCGCTGGCCGCCGCAGCTGCCTTCAGCTCTGGTGCTGGGGCGTTCACGATCACCAATGACGATGGTTCCAATTCGTTCGGCGGTTTCGACTGGGCTAGCGGCGCCGCAGCGTGGACCGATGGTTTGACGGCTGCCGAGACTGCCCTTGTCGGGGGTTGCGTAGCGTCATGTAATTTCACTATCTTCTATGCCGGCTGGGCGGTGGCCATCAACGATACCGATGGCAACCCTCTGGGGGGCGCGGCTCCTGGCTTGGACGTGACCGCCAATGGCGTTGATGCGGGTTACGAGTACACGATGTTCGCGACGCTTAACGCGACACTCACTGGATTCAGCGGTACGTCGTTCACCTATTCGATCGGCGGTTCAAGCACCTTCGACATCTGGTACGACACTGCTGCGAACGCGAAGATCGCGAGCGGTGGCGCTTGGTCTGGTTTTAAGGATGGTGTCAAGCAGGTGTCCGGCAATCTCTTTTCGCCGACGGACCAGAGCTTCAACACGGCGGCTGGTGCTCCGAACTCGGTTTCGCTTGTCGGGACTATTTCGCTGTCAGGCCCGCAGTTCACCCCGGCATTGGAGGGCACCTTGATTTCGTCGACGCTGCAATTGTTCCCGGCCATCACAGGCTCATTCTCGCGGCCGACTTCGGTTGACGGAACGGTGGTCGGCGATGTTACGGCTACCGGCCCCGAAGCGATGTTCCGTGCCGATGCTAACCAAGACTTCTTCGTGCCGGAGCCTACTTCGATTGCACTGGCAGGTTTGGCTCTGCTTGGTGTCGGTGCGGTTTCCCGTCGCCGTCGTCGGAGCTAATCTACTTCTGTGCCCCCCTAAACGGGGCATGGGATCGAAAAGGCGGGCCTTCGTCCCGCCTTTTTTTTGGGGGCCCGGCACGGGCGCACTCTTGAAGGCGTAAGGGTGTCGTTCGAGGAACGCTTACTGGTCACCGAAGTTCGTAAATATTCGGTGATCCCGTCGTAGCTCCGCCCGAGGGCGGCGGGAGCGCAGACGGATCCTACGCGGGTGAGCACGCCGACGTAGTCGCGGCGCAATGGGTATATCCAAACGTCCTTGATCGGTAGGATCTGTTTGTGGGTCGGCGCCTTCTTGCCCCGCCCGACGGTCTGGCCGAGGTGAACCCAGTTTGCGGCCTTGTAGCAGGTGCCGAGGTGCCGGTCGATCTGCACGAAGGTCTCGAGCAGGACAGGCCGATAGCCGTAGCGCTGCTGCCAATCCTGAGGCAGCCTGCGCGCTGCCATCGCCAGGACCTTGGAGGCCAGGCCCTTGCTGCGCACCCAGGGCAGGATCAGGAACCTCGCGTTGTTGACCACGCCCTGCAGGTTGCTCAGCCTCTGCGCGTCGGCCCAGCCAGCGCGCCACAATCTGCTCGGCGCTCATGTCGGGCACGTTCGTCAACAACAGCATCTTGCCGTCCATGGGTAAGCGTCTGGCGGTGGCATCTTGAGTTGAGCCGCATGCGGCGTGCACGGCGGTGATGGCGCTCGCCGCGCTTTGCATGCTGGCGGGCCGCATGCTGAAAGCGCGTCTCAAGGCGGCGGTTGTGTTCCCGACGCGTTGCGCCAGCGTGACCCGGTCAGCCTGCGCCAGCGGGCTCCCACCTGTGGGGCAGCAACTCGTCGATCCGGCTGTTCAACTGCCTCGACAGCCGGGTAAGCACGTCCTTGAGATACGCCCAGGGCTCGTGCCCATTGGTGAGCGGGTGATCGAGGCCCTCTAGAAACCGAAACACTGTATGAGCACGCTCGCCGATCGTGCTCGCCAAGGGATGGGGTGCACTTAACGCAACAGGTGCACACCATGTCCAAGCAAGACTCACATGCCAAACCTCTGCGCCGCCGGTATGCGGCGAGCTTCAAGAGCGAACTCGTCGAGCGCAGTCTTAAGCCGGGCGCCTCGGTATCGGTGATTGCCGCATACCGTCGCTGGTCTGGATGCTGCACTCACCCAGCACGCGGGCCCCTCCCCGGGCTTGCGCCGCAGCTCCGACGCAATGTCGATCTTCACGGCTCCTTGCTGATTGCTGACCGGGCTCATCTCGATCCGACCCCAATGGTTGAGTTCGATCTTGAACGGAATGTTCTGCAGCCAAGGCTTGGCCAACACCTCAGCCCATTGCATGGACAGATCCGGTCGGTGAGTTTGGCAGGAGTGTGCCGCTGCCACGCAGGTGAAGGTGCGACGCGTACAGCCCAGCACCAGTGCTGTCTCCAGCGCAGCATGGCGGCTACACTTCACATTCTTAAGCCAAACCCCATTTCAGCCGCCCCAGCATGAGCGCAGGCACATCACCGGTGCAACCCGTCGGCCCTGCAGTCCCGGTCGTGTTGCTGTCGGGCGTTGAAAAGTCCTATCAGATGGACGCTGTCACGGTCCCCGTGCTGCGTGGCATCGATGTCGAGGTGCGACCGTCGTTGTTCACGGTGCTGCTTGGTCCATCCGGCAGT
>JALHNI010000227.1 GCA_022843605.1 Bryobacter sp. | reverse complement strand
TGGCTCTCTGGGTATGGCCTAAACGCAAGACAAGCGGTAGCCGGGAGCAGACAGATTGCTCGCCAAACCTTCTTAATATAGCCTGGCGATGGCGGGCTGTCAAATATTCTGTGGAAAAAAGCGCGCCAGGGGGATTTTACGGGAGGAGTGCCTCCCGTACCGGAATTGTCGCCGCGCCCAAAGCTGAGGCGGGCCGCGGCGTAAATGGTGCCGCGCGAAATGGGCGTCCAATCGAGACCGTAGCCCACGCGATTTGCCAGTTGCCGAATGTATTCGCTCTGCGTCCGGCCATTGCCTTCCCGGAACGGATGAATGGCATTCGACTCGCCCAGATAGTGCGCGGCGCGCGCCGTGAAGGCGGCTTTGGCCAAATTTTCCAGGTAGCGCTCGCGTGAGAGGTCCCCATGAAGGCGATTCAGGCTTGGTAAGATCTGCTCGCAGAATGCGAAAGGTCCAGAGCGCGAGATACCGACGGTGCGGAACTCGCCAGCCCAAGAATACACGTCCTGAAAAATATGACGGTGAATCGCGCAAAGGTGCGGGGCGTCAAAGTCTCCTGGCGTGGGACTGTGCTGCAATTGTCGAATTCTTCTTGCAATGACACCGGCCTCATACCGATTGAGCACATGGGTATCGCGAAATCCCCGCAAATTCTGAAGGACGTCAGTTCCCGGGTAGAGGTATGGATCCAGACTCCGCATCAAAATAGCGGTCCAGGGATTCGTCGAGTTGGCCGGAGGTTAATTCTCCGTCGACATAGCGTCGAAACAGTGCCTTCACCTCATCCGCGGGCTCAAGGCCCTCCATCCGGACGCTTGCGAGAGCGTTGTTGACTTCGAGCGTCCGCCGCGCGCGTTAAAGGTCGGGAAGAACAAATGCTCGTGTAGCCATACTGGGGCCCTTATCGATAAAAGAATTCCGCCGTTTAATTCTATACTCCGTTCCCGGCGCGAGGCGGCCCCCGGACAGATACCGGGGGCCGCCTCAAGCCACAAACCCCTAGGCTGCTTCCCGCAGGGGGGGTGTAAACGACGGGCCCTCACGCCGGGCGTCACGGAACTCGATCAAACGACCTTGCTCGCGGGTCGATCCGTGAAAATACTCGTCCAGAGGAAAGAGCGGATAGGGGTGGAGTTCACGGTAGACCCGGCCGAGACGCTGCGTGATCCGGTAGATTTCGTGGAAGAAGGTCCCCCGGTCGATTCCAAGCTTCCTGGTGCAGAGCCGCCAATCGGCACCCATTAGGTAGTGATAGTTGAAGATGCGCCAATCTTCCTCGCTGAGCGCCCGGCGCGTGACGTTCAGAAAATCGACCACGTATTCCTCGTTTTTCCGCCCCCAGACGTTCCCTTCCAACGAAACGCCGGTCTTGTGCTTCTCGCGCTCATAGCAAAGGCGAAACCGGCCGAAGCAAATGCGAAATACGGAGCGAAACACACACAGGCACGGCTTGTCATGTCCTCTCCGCCCGGTGCGCAACCCTAAACCATGGCAATAGGTGCAGGAATTGGCCGCCAGGGCCAGGGTTTCCGATCGTGTCCATTCCATTTCAAAAATCCTCAACTTCTTTGGATTCGGGCGCTTCGCAATCTCGCCGGTATGCGTAGAGTGTCCCGGCGGCCGCATTCTCGCGCCCAGTTGAGTTCATCCTAAGCTGGTTAAATTCAAAGTCAATATAAGTTTCCGCATTAATATAAGTCGATTGACGGTGACAATATTCTCACAAATATTTTCTCTTTGTTTACAAGTGGATAGATTGAATCGGCAGGGCTGAATTCAAACTTTATAGTTGTCCCAATATGGGAAATAATTCATACTATTTCCGAAAGCAATTGACTTGACTTTTCAAACTCTTCACAACCAGCTCATTCGAGAGATCTCCCGGCGCGTTGACGCGGGAGATACATCGGTCTCTTCGTTGGCGCGACGCGCGGGTATCTCCCAACCTCATTTGCACCTGGTGCTCCAAGGTAAGCGAGGCTTCAGTTGGGACTATGCGGATCGCGCAGCGCTGGTGATAGGCCTGCGCGTGGAGGACTTGGTGGCCCTGGCTAGTCCGCCCCCGTGCGTCCGGAAGCAACTGCACGGTAGACGGCCATCGTCTGCTCCGCGGTCCGCTCCCAGCGAAACTTCCGCACCTGAAGATGACCTTTCTCCCGCAATTCGCGCCGCAACTCGAGGTCCAGCAGGGCTTCTTTGATACCCCGCGAAATCGAGAAGACGTTTTCCGGGCTCACCATCACCGCGGCGTCGCCGACAGCCTCGGGTAGCGAACTCACGCTCGAAGTCACCACCGGCGTTCCGCAGGCCATCGCTTCGAGTGGTGGGAGACCGAAGCCCTCGTACAGTGACGGGAAAGCGAAGACCTGTGCACCCTCGTAGAAGGCCCGCAAGGTCTCAAAAGGAACGAAGCCGAGAAAGCGGACTGCCGCTTGGGTGCGGGTTTGGATCACGGCCCGTCGCACGGCGGCGTGTTTGGATATCTCGTCGCCGATGATGACCAACCGAAGTTCCCGGTAAACCGGATGCGAAGAGAGCTCGTCCCGCACAACAGCGAATGCTTCGATCAAGCGTGGCACGTTCTTGTGCACGCGGATATTGCCCGCGTAAAGAATGTAAGGGTAGTTGATGCCGTAGCGTTCGAGAGCGCGTTTCTGTTCGAACTCCGGCGCCGGTGGCTGCAGAAATTGGGGGTCGATGGCGTTGTAGATCTGCTCAATGCGTTGCGGGGCGACAGAGAGCAGGTCCTCCAAGTCAGTGCGGGTGGCGTCGGAGACCGCGATCACTTTGGCCGCTCGGGCCAAACCATGGCGCGAACGCCACAGTTTATAGTTATGCCGCGCCCCGTTCTCCTGTTCGGCGTAGAGCAGAGTGCTGAGATCGTGCACCGTGACGACATAGGGCCGCGGCATGGCGATCGGCACGAGATTCAAGGGAATGTGGATCACGTCGGCGTGAAGGTTCCGGCAGAACCAGGGAAAGGAGAGCTGGTGCATGATGCCGGAGTCGGCACGGGCGAAGGGATGCAGTTCAAAATTCTCGGGTAGTTTACCGAGCGTGGCAAAGTCGTCCGCACGGCCGATCAGGAGAAATCTGGCGTTGGAGTCCGGAAGGCGAGACAACGCCCCGATCAGGTTGCGGATGTAAGACCCGATCCCGAAATCACGGGCGTGGCGCAGATCGAATCCGATGCGCAGTGGCATCCCCCATTGTTACAGCCGCTTGGGCGGTCGATCAAGGCTTTCCCGGCGCTGACGGCGCCAGGCAAGCGCCAGCAGGGCGAGCCCAGCCAATCCGACCGTGCCGGGTTCAGGCGTGGCGAGCGTTTGAATCCAGAGTTCCTCCTCGGTGATCAGGCCACCGGATGAGCTGGAACCGCTGCTGGAAGAACCCGACGAACTTGAGGAACTGGAGGATCCCGATGGAACACTGCCCTCGGCGTCGATGGGCGGCACGTACGCCGGGCTGTCCGGAAACGTTTCATCCGGGAACAGGTTGTTGGCCAGCACAAAGTCTGCAGCAACGGCATCGCCCTGGGTAAAGAATGTGCTGAAGAACATGGCGCCGTCGGGCACATTGCTCGACGAGAAGCCGTGCCAAGTCAGAAAGTCACCGATGTTGGTGGGTACCCAGAAGTTTGAGACAGGCCCCAAGGTTGGTCCGTTGTGCGCACCAGCGGACATATTCACTTCGTTCCACGGACCCACGCCCAACAGGGTGCCGTCCAAGGTGAAGTCGGAAAACGCGCTCTCGCCCAGATTGGGCGAATCGCCGAAGATCAGCCAGGACCAGCCTTGACCGGGAGCCCAGGATTCGTCGGCGTTTTCCAGCGTCAGAGTAAAGGTGTAGTAGACGATTCCATTCGCGCTCCAGGACTTGGAATAGTCGAGCCGTAGCGGGGTAGCTTCGCCCCACGACGCAGCCAGAAGGGCAAGAACGAGGAGGATCGGGATTCGTCTCAGGGCGGCCATACTGAGAGAATCGGCGTAAAACAAATAACCTACACCTAGGAAATCACCTTAGCCGGCGCGCCCATTAGCGGCGGCGGGCGGCCAGTTCGGAAACGCCCAAACCGGAGAATGCAAATTCCTCACTTTGGGCGTCCGGAGCGGACGAAATCAGCTTGTCTTCGAACGAGAAGTCCAGCTTAGGCCGTTTGTGATTCCGCAGATACCAGCGATAGGTCTCGGCCAGACCCTTCGAGAAGTCGGTCGGCTTCCAGCCCAGGGTACGTTGCGCCTTCGCCACCACTTCGGTGATCGCGGGGATGTCGTAGTAGTAGCCGAAGTAAAGCAGCGGTCCCATCGGGTGGCCGCCGTGCTGAAAGATCAATCGGCGCGGTAGGCGAACCATGTTGATCTTCTTTTTCGCAGCCGTGGCGAAGGCGGTCAACAATTCTTCCTGCGTTACCGGACGAGGGTTGGCAATGTTGAAGGCCTGACCGACGGCCGTGGGTTCGTCGATCACCCGCAGCATCGCCGCCACGAGATCCTTAATGTAGACGAACTGCATCAGACGGCGCCCGTCCCCTGGCAGGATCACGCCGCGATTGGCGCGCAAACGATCCCAGAAGAACTGCTCGCGATAGAAGGGGTTCTCCGGGCCATAAATGTACGGGGGACGGAGGGTAACCACCGGAGTCTTACTGCGGTGATAGAGCCGGAACAACATCCGCTCCGTCATGGCCTTGTTACGAACGTAGGCGTCCGGATGGTCGTCCGGCGCCAGTGCGTCGGCTTCGTGATGGTTCAAGCCATCGCCGTAGGCGGCAACGCTCGACATAAACACATATCGGGTAAGGCGGTCACCGACTGACCGCACCGCGGCCTCTACCTGGTTCGCGGTGGTTCCCCGCTCCCAGTCGTAGACATTGTCGAAAACGACTTCAAACCTGTGTGGCGCAATCGCATTGCTCACCGCTTCCGCATCGTTGCGGTCGCAGACCAGGTTACCCACCTTTTTGCCGTACTTGTGGGTACGCTTCCGGTGCATGATCGTGACATCGTGCCCGGCCTTCACCAGGGCTTGCACCAAAGGCTTCCCGATGAACTGAGTCCCACCGATGACGAGAACTTTCATCGCTCTTCGATTCGATCGCTTTCTTAGACGCGGCTTCCGGTCGTCTTGCGCCGGTGCCGCTCGCACTAAATCTATTGGATGCGCCGATGCGCTACTTAGTCGTAATACTCAAGCCCAAGGTGAGTGATCAACTCCTCACCCTTCATCCAGCGCAAGGTATTTTTCAGCTTCATCAGCTGGATGAAAATGTCATGTTCGGGATAGAGTCCGGGCGCCGTCATCGGCGCCTTGAAGTAAAAACTCAGCCATTCCTGGATACCCTTCATCCCGGCGCGATGCGCCAAGTCGAGGAAAAGAACCAGATCCAGTACCAGGGGAGCCGCCAGGATGGAGTCGCGGCAGAGGAAATCGATCTTGATCTGCATCGGATAACCGAGCCAACCAAAAATGTCGATGGCGTCCCAACCCTCTTTGTCATCCCCGCGCGGCGGATAGTAATTGATTCGGACTGCGTGGTAGAGGTCGCCGTACAAGTCCGGATACAGCTTCGGCTGCAAAATCTGGTCGAGCACGGAGAGCTTCGTCTCCTCCTTGCTCTTGAAAGAACCGGGATCCTCAAGCACTTCGCCGTCCCGATTGCCCAAAATATTCGTCGAGAACCAGCCGTTCATGCCCAGCATACGGGCCTTGATTCCCGGCGCCAGCAGGGTCTTCATGTACGTTTGGCCGGTCTTGAAGTCCTTGCCACACACCGGCAAGCCGCGATCACGGGCCAAATCGAGCAGGGCCGGAATGTCGTGGGTCAGATTCGGGGCACCGTTGGCGAACGGCACTCCGCTGCGTAGCGCGGCGTAGGCGTAAATCTGGCTGGGAGCAATGTCTTTGCTGTTCTTGCGCAGGCCTTTTTCGAAGCTAGCCAGGGTTTGATGGGTCGCCGTCGGCTTGGTGAAAGATTCGGTGGAGCCGCACCAGATCATCACGAGGCGGTCGCACTTGTTCGCTTTCTTAAATTCAGCGATATCCGCGATCAAGGCTTCGGCCTTGTCCATCAGTGTACCGGCCGTCTTCACATTCGGTCCGGAGATCAGCTTGACGTAGTTCTGGTCGAAAACCGCCGGCATCGGCTTAATTTTCTTTAAGAACGGCTTCACCTTGTCGAGCAGTTCCGGCTTCAGAACATTGGCATTCTTCGCCGCTGCGTAGGCGTTGTCCTCGAAGATGTCCCAGCCGCCGAAGACCAGGTCGTCCAGTCCCGCCAACGGGACGAAGTCCTTGATTGCAGGGGTGTTATTATCGGTACGCTTGCCCAGACGGACCGTGCCCAACTGGGTAAGAGACCCCACCGGAGCGCCCCATCCCTTCCGGACAGCCTGTACTCCAGCCATGAATGTGGTGGAGACGGCGCCGATTCCCGGGATCAGAATCCCGAGTTTTCCCTTGGCTGGGGCAATCTTGGTGGGTGGTGCTACTGGATCTTGGGGCAACTTGCTGACTCTTCAGAGGTTCCCTCGCGCGCGTCCAATCGTTCATACGAAGCGTCGTGGAGGGCCAAACGTTATACTAACAAACGCATGTCGGTTCGCGCGACCTCTACTATTTCCGTTCTTCTCGCCGACGACGAACAACTCGCCCGGGAGGAACTCGCATTCCTACTCAAAGACTTTCCGGATTTTGAAGTCCTAACGACAGCTGCGAACGGCCTGGAAGCCGCCGCGCTGGTCGAGCGGCACGAACCAGATGTTGTATTTCTCGACGTTGACATGCCCGGGTTGGACGGTTTGGGAGTCATCCGCCGCCTTCAAGAGCGGGATGTGCCCCTGCCGTTTTTCGTTCTGGCTACGGCGCACGAAAATTACGCGGTCGAGGCCTTCCGGCTGGAGGCGATGGACTACCTGCTCAAGCCAATCGACCGTGACCGGCTGGTGGAGACCCTCGAGCGCATTCGCCGCGTTGTTTTCGAACGCCAACGCGCCGCCGAGCAAGCCGCCACGGTAGTCGCCGAACCCAGCGAGCGCCGCAGCAAGCTGGTCGTAAAGGCGGGCAATCGGCACCTGATCGTCGACGTGAACGACTTGATTTACGCGACGATCGACGAAGGCCTGATTACGGTCG
>JALHNI010000226.1 GCA_022843605.1 Bryobacter sp. | reverse complement strand
CGGAGAGGGCGAGAGCTCGATCGTCGGGGTGCACATGGTCGAGCCAGAAACCGGGCTGACTGGTCCATTGATGCAGGGGGTGGCCGAGCAGGTCTTCGGCTTCCTGATTGACGTAGCTGAATTCCTGGGTGTCCGCGCGGGCGCGCCAGAGAATGACTTTCGCGGAGTCCACGATTTGGCGATAGCGCTGCTCGCTCAACTGGAGTTCGAGGGACTGGGCCGAGAAACGGCGATCGACAAGAGAGGTGAGAATCGCGATGCTCAGGATCAAGAGCGTGACGGTACCGATTCCGACAATGCCAAGCGAGGAGATCTTCACGGCATGGGCCAAGTCAACGAAGTGGTCGCTCGGAACAAACGACACGGCGGCCATGCCGGTGTAGTGCATGACGGGGATCGCGGCACCCATCGCCACGGCACTGACCAGCTTTCGCCAGCCGACCGAAGAGGTCTCAGTCCGCAGGCGAAAGGTCAGCCAGAGGGCCACCAGAGAGATCAGCACGGCCAGCACGACCGAGGCGGCAACCACCGGGAGCGAGTAGTGGCACATGGCCGGAAGGCGCATGGCTTCCATGCCGACGTAATGCATGCCGGCGATCCCGGATCCCATCAGCAGCGCGCCGGTACCGATCCGGAGCGGGCCCAGGGTCTGGCCGCTGACCAGATACAGCGCAACCGCTGACGCCCCGACCGAGGCCAGGAGCGAAAGCAGGACCATCGGCCAGTCGTAGTAGACCGTGACGGGCAAGCTGTAAGCCAGCATGCCGATGTAGTGCATAGCCCAAATGCCCGTGCCCATGGCCATGGCGCCGCAGGTGAGCCAAATCGTCTTGAGGCGCCCTCGCGCTGCGGTGACTCTTTCGCCCAGATCGAGCGCCGCATAGGCAGCCAGGATGGCGATCGCGACGGAGAGCACGACCAGCCTCAGGTCATAAGACCCGACCAACGCGACGCCGGAATGACTGCTGATGTGCATGGACAAGATCTCCAGCGACTCAGGAAGCGGAGGGGATTCGCGATTCCTGAGTCGCGTCTAAGGCAACTCTGCTTTCGTTATGTAAAAGCCATCGACGCCCCCCTCACCCCTCAGTAGAGCTACGGCGGCCAACTGAGTTTGCGGATCCCGGAAGTGTCTCAATTTGAGCCACTCGGGTCTAAGATTGAGGCACGCCGAGCCATTCGTACTAAGGACTAACCTCCATCATTTACAAGTGTTTACGGGTAATTTCGGATTGGTCCTAGGCTTGCTATTACGCTTATGCCCGATAGCGGGTGAATTCTTGAGAAGAGGCAATACCGAGAGATGATGTTGAAATCTAAAGAGCTGTGGCACTGTGCATTGGGCTTCGGCGTAACTGCCGTGGAAATGCATCCCAGGTTGGCCGCACTGTTCATTCTTCTATCAGCTCTCTTTACGGTGGGGGGCTGGGCGATGTTTCCCGGCATGATGCGCGACGCCCATCCGTGGGTCGCTCAATTCCACCCGTTGACGGCATTGGGACTGGTATTTGTGGGGTTTCTGTTGCGGTTGAGCCGCTGGGAGAGCTTCAATCCCAGGATCACGCGGCTGAGCGTTTCGCTTCGGGTGGGCATCGTGGGAATCGGGGCGTTGATCCTGGCCACGCGAAAGGGCTGGCTGGGCCGCGCGGCAATCGAGAATGCGTGGGTGGGCGGCGCACCGGACACTTGGCCGTCTGAGGCGGCAGGCATCGGACTGATGGTGCTGGGCGTGACGGTGTTTCTAAAGCACGCGGGACACGGATTGCTGGGCGGGCAACTCTCGTTGGGGTTGCTGAGCCTGCTGAGCCTGACCGGTTTGCTAGGGCACCTTTACGGCGCGCGCGGCGCGGGCAGCGGCCTGATGATGGAACCGGCGGCCGCGTTGATGATGCTGGTGGCGGCGTTAACCCTGCTGTATCTGCAATCGAACCGTGGTCTCCTGAGCGTCGTAGTGGCCGACTCGATGGGAGGGATCATGGCGCGGCGGCTACTACCGGCGTCGATCCTGGTGCCGATCGCGCTGGGTTGGCTGCGCATGGTGGCAGAGGATGCCGGTTGGTTGAGTCCTTCGGTCGGGCTGTTGGTGCATGTGCTGGCGAGTATCGCCGTCATGGTGGTGATCGTCTGGCGGAGCGCCACCGTACTGGCGAACACCTCGCAACAGAAGCATCAGACGGGGCAACAGTTTCAGGACATCGAGACTTCCTACCGGAACCTGTTGGACCTGATGTATCAGCCAGTGTTCGGATACAACAGCGACGGCAACGTGACCTACATGAACGGCGCCGCACGGCAGCTTTTCTCGATTGGCCTAGGCGAGGATATCGGTTTGAACGTCCCGGATCTGGTGGGCGACGCGGCGTGGAAGAGTTCATTCGCGCCGTTGTTGCTGGGGATGAACGAACAGCGAAAAGTGCGGGGGATCGAGATCCGGCAGGAGGGGCAACCGGGTTTGCGCATCGACGTGCAGACGGTGAACCTCTACCGGTCGTTTGGTTCATTCGAGTTGCTTTCGGTGGTGCGATCGGCCGGTCCGATTGCCGCGGCAGAGCCCAACCTGGAACGCTTTGCGGCGGTCGACGAGCTACAGAGTCAAGGGCTCCAAGTGCCCTTGAATGCCTAAGGAGGATGGAATGGGACAGATCACGATTCATGCTCCGGTGAGGAAAACGATGGCCCTGGCGCCGAAGCGGCGCGTGCCGATTGTGGTGCGAGCGGTCTCAGAGATGGCTTGGCGCCCGGCCCGGTATTTGCGCCGGGTGATCCTTGGTGCACTGGCGGTGTTTGCGGTGCTGCTCACCGGCGTCGCCTGGCTGGTGTTCGCCCCGCAACAGCCCGTGGCGGCTTCGACGCCCCTAACGTCAGAACACGCCGTAGCGGGAGCGACATTCAAGGCGCAGCGACTGGTGGAGGTGGATGGCCTCACGTACTGCAGCAGCATCCCTGAAGGGCTTGAGGAGTACGATCGATGGCTGAAGAATCCGGAACCGCGGGCGCTAGCGGGACTGGTGCGTCAGTATGGTGGCGAACTGGTTTCCCCGGGGCAACAGATGGTGGTGCAGGAAGGCGGACCGGTGATTACTCAGTTGCGGACACTGACGTCAAGGACCATCTGCTATCTGCCGACGAGGGATCTCCGTTGATTGGCTCGCCCATCTCCCGCAACAACCGGTACAGCGTGGCGCGGCTGATGCCGAGCACCAGGGCCGCTTGCCGGCGATTGCCGCGCAGTTCGCGCAGGACGAAGCGTACATGTTGTTGGTTCAGTTCGGCCATGGTCGGCAAGGCATTGCCGGCGGTGGCACGGGCGCCCGTACCCAGGTCCAGGGGCAGATGCCGCAAGTCGATGGTGTCGCTATCGGCCATCAGTGCGGCCGCGCCGAGCACGTTTTCAAGCTCTCGAACGTTTCCAGGCCAGGGATAGCGAGTGAGCGCCATCAGGGCCCGCAGTTCCAGTTGCAGATGGGGCTTACGATACTGTTCTGCACAGGACCGGATGAAGTGACGGGCGAGGAGCGGGATGTCCTCGGACCGGCCTCGGAGCGCCGGTACCGGTAGTTCCAGCATGGCGAGGCGATAGTAGAGGTCCTCGCGAAAGGTTTTGGCGGCGACCATTTCCCGCAAATTGCGGTTGGTGGCGGCAATCACCCGGATGTCGACCGGTTGACTCTTGGTGGAGCCGACGGGCCGGACCTCGCGCGACTGCAGGACGCGGAGCAGCTTAGCTTGGGCGCCCAATGGAAGCTCACCCACTTCATCCAGAAAGATCGTGCCTCCGTGGGCGGCCGCGATCAGGCCGGGGCGATCCTGCATGGCTCCGGTAAACGCGCCTTTCACATAGCCAAAGACTTCGCTCTCGAATAGCGAGTCAGCGAAGGAGGCGCAATTGCAGGTGATATAGGGGCCATGGGCAACCGGGCTATTGTCGTGCACCGCGCGCGCGGCGAGTTCCTTGCCGGTGCCGGTCTCGCCGGTCACCAAAGCCGTGCGATAGTGGGGCGCCACCCGCTCAATCCGGGAGAAGAGTTCCCGCATGCCGGGCGCCCGGCCAATCATCCCGTGCCAACGGAACGGCGAAAGCGGACTGGCATTGCGGCCATGACGGTCCGGCGCCGAGAGCCAGCGGGAGATCCGCTTCTGGAATTGCTCGATTGGGAATGGCTTCGTGATGTAGTCGATGGCGCCGCGCCGGATGGCTTCGACGGCGGCTTCGGTGGAGTACTCAGCGGTCACCAGGATGACGTTGGCGCCGGGGTCGATCTCCAGAATACGCGCCAGGGTGTCGAGGCCGTATTGGTCGGGGAGATGAAGGTCCAGCAGGACCAAATGGGGCTTCAGTTGCGAGAACGCTTCCAGGCCGCGGGCGGCGTTAGCGGCGGTCACCACTCGAACCGGGAGGTCGGCGAGGGCCTCCTTCGCGAGTTCAACGGCGAGAGGATCGTCTTCGATCATCAGCAGCAACTCGTTCAGGACGAGGTCGCGGGAATCGGCGGTGGGGGACTGCTTCATACGTTTCCTGGAGCACGCGCACGGGAGTGCTTGACCTTCGAGACGCAAGCGGCCACCGACTCGATCGACTTGGCTACGTAGCGCCTCTGCCTTTCGGTTAAGGGACCGGCCTGTTCGAGACGTAAGAGTTCGAGGAAACCTTGCGCGGCGTGAAGCCCGTTCAGCAGGTCATGCAGGTTAAGCGGGTCCGGGGAACCGGGATTCGCTTCGACCATAAAGGAACGCGACTGAGCGGGAGGCGCCATATGGGACTATCGGTCCTTCGCGCAATTGTCTTCACGCGCATGACAATAATCTTTTCCGCGTATTGCCGCATTAACTTGTCTTGATTAATTATAAATTAAAGCTTATCTTAAGAGATCAGCCAGGACCACTAGGGTGGTTTGGAAGGTAAGTTGCATCGGAGAACGGCGTAGGAGGTTTGCACCGTGTTCCCACTTAACCGCTCGTACCCTCGCTCGGAGCAGTCGCAAGTTTTTCCAAAGAATCAAGCAGTTACCACGCCGGATCGCTTCTGCGGTAGCGTATCCGACGAAGCGTTTATCTGTCCGATCGAGCAGCTTCCATTGTCGCTCGCGAGGACTCCAAACTTTCATTTAAACGTGTGCATATTTCAGCAATCTCATGCAGAAACTTCGCTTCCAGGTGCTTACTCCACATCCAGCACGGACGACGCCGCGACACATCGGACCCCGGCCGGAACTGAAGCCATTTTACTGGTCGACGATCAGCCGACGGTGCGGGAGTTTGCAGTGGAGGCACTAACGGAATGGGGCTATCGGGTAATTGGAGTTGCTTCCACCGAGGAGGCCCTTCAGATTCTGGGCGATTTGAGCATTCCCTTGGCTGCGCTGGTGACGGATGTAACCGTTCCGGCGATCGGCGGCGTCCAACTGGCGACGGAGGCCAAGCGGCTCCGCCCCGGTTTGAAGGTTCTGTTCGTCTCTGGATTGACGGAACAGGATGTGATAGGCGGGAAAGCCACGGACGATGACCTGAATTTCCTCGAAAAGCCGTTCGGCCCAGAGGAACTCGCACGAAGCCTGCGCCAAACACTCGATCGACGCGGCTCACCGAAAAGCACACGACCAGAAGAATATCCAAAGTTTTTCAGTCCCCGTACGAACGGTGAGCAGTAGACTTAAGGTGCCATGCGATCACCTCAAAGGCCGATTTCTCGGAATCGAATCTCAACATTAGCGAGCTATCGCCACTTGCACACCAATCCTGAACCGGACTTGGATGAAGTTACCGCGCTGGCCGCTGAGCTTTGCGCGGCTCCGATCTGCCTGATCACATTCGCAGACAACGACCTCGCCCGGATTCAATCGGAGTTCGGCTGGGGAAGCAGCAACCTTCCGGATCGCCCCTGGTTCATCGAGACAAATCGGAGCGATGAACTGGTGGAGATCGCCGATACTGGCGACGAGAAGTATCGTTTTTATGCGGGCGTACCGCTGCGGACCCCCTTGGGAGAACCGCTCGGCTCAATCTGCCTGCTGGGCTATGAGCCTCGATCGCTGACCTCCCTGGAGCGGCGGACCTTAACCATGCTGGCACATCAGGTGATGGCCCAGCTGAATTACCGCTACACGGTAGATCTGTTGAAGGCCCGAAACGCCGACCTGGACGAGACGGCGCGGATTGCCCGGGTTGGGAAGTGGGTGTGTGATCTCGAGACCGACGAACTAATATGGTCGGACATCGTTTTCGAAATCTTCGGCGTTTCTCGGGAACAGTTCAGCGGCGACATGGGCAGTTTTTTGGGGGCCGTGCATCCCTCTGACCTCGCGGCGGTGACAGCGGCGCAGCAACACGCCCTATTAGGGAAACCCCTCGACATTGAGCATCGGGTCTACCGTGCGGATGGCGCGGTCCGATGGGTGCATGAACGCGGGGAATTGGTGCACAACTCGGACGGCAAACCGATCTACATTGCGGGGACAGTGCAGGACATCACGGAGCGCAAGACGCTCACCCGCGACCTGGAGACGCTATTTGAGATTTCGAAGGACCTGATTTGTATTGCCAGCACCGACGGATTCTTTGAGCGGGTGAATCCGGCCTTCGAGCGCTCGTTGGGCTGGAGCCGTGAGCAACTTCTGGCCAAGCCGATTATCGAGTTTAGCGTCCAGGAGGATCGCGAGGAGATGGCCAAAGATCTGGAGCGCTTGGCCAAAGGAGAGCCCTCGCTCAATTTCCTCAGCCGGTTCACCACCCGTGAGGGAGGAGTCCGAACCCTGGACTGGACGAGTATCTCGATTCCCGAGGAACACGCCATCTACGCCATTGGCCGCGATGTGACCGAGGAGCGAACCCTTCAGCAGGAGATTGAGCGTTCAGAGAAGGTACTGTGCGAAACGCTGGAGAGCATGACGGACGCCTTTATCGCTCTTGATCGCGATTGGCGGGTGACGTTCGTGAACCGCCATGCGGAACTGCTGCTCCACCACGACCGGAACGCACTGTTGCAAAAGTGTATTTGGGACATCTTTCCGGAGGCCGTGGGGACCGCTCTTCACCAGGAGTTCAGACGCGCGCTGGAACTGGAACAACCTGTGAATTTCGAGGAGTACTTCGCTCCCCGAGAGAAATGGTTCGAATTGCGCGCGTTTCCGTCGAGACAAGGGCTCGGGAT
>JALHNI010000225.1 GCA_022843605.1 Bryobacter sp. | reverse complement strand
CAATGCCGTGAATTTGCGCGTCGCCACCGCTTTCCTGGAGCGGCTGGGGTGTCAGGTGGATGTGGCGGCGAACGGCCGGCGAGCCGTGGCCATGGCGACTGAGAAGACTTACGACGTCGTGCTGATGGACTGCCACATGCCTGAAATGGACGGTTACGAGGCGACCCGCGAGATCCGCTCGCGAGGCGGACGCTGGGCGAGCCTACCGATCATCGCGCTCACCGCGGCGGCATTGCCTGAAGATCAATCCCGATGCTACGAGGCCGGTATGAATCACTACCTCCCGAAGCCGATCGACGCCCACGAACTGGAGCGCCTCCTGGTTTCCATGCGTGAGGCAGCCGCCGTAGCGGTTCATTAACTAGGCTTTCGTCGGGGTGCGGAGCGGGTTGGCAACTGAGGCTTGTTCCCGGTAGATCTCCAGTTGGAGTGCGTCGACCATAGCTTTCCAACTGGCTTCCAGGATATTCTCCGAGACACCCACCGTGGTGAACGAGCGTTGCCCATCGTTCCAGTTGATCAGGACGCGAACCCGCGAGCCCGTTCCACGATTCGTCTCGCGGACGCGGACCTTGTAATCCACCAGTGTCACTTCTGAGCAGCGCGGATACGTACTTTCGATGCATTCACGCAACGACTGGTCGAGGGCGTTGACCGGTCCCTGCTGGGACCGTGCGGTGGCCACGTAGACGTTTTCGCCGATGCGTACGGTCACGGTGGCTTCGCTCATGGAGCCCGTGTGCTTAATGGCTTTGCTCTGGTTGACGTGCGTGATCACTTCGTAAGAGATCACTTCAAAAGGTGCTGATTCGGGCCGTGCAGCCTGATGCACGAGCAACTCGAAGGAGCCCTCGGCGGCTTCGAATTCGTAACCTTCGTACTCGAGCTGCTTCATGCGGTCGAGTAAGTCGCGGCGGCCGGTTTCAGATAACTCGGGCAAGCCTTTTTCGGTGGTCTTGTGGACGATGTTGGCGCGGCCGGAGAGGTCCGACATCAGCACGCGCTGCACGTTGCCGACTAACTCGGGCGCGATGTGCTCGTAAGTGCGCGAGTCCTTGAGGACAGCGCTGACGTGAATGCCGCCTTTATGGGCGAAGGCGCTGGGGCCGACGTAGGCCTGGTTATTGGGCAACTGCAAATTGGCGAGGTCGGCGATGAAGCGGGCCATCGGAGTGAGCATGGCGACGCGCTCTGGGCCAATAGTTTCATGGCCGTACTTCAATTCGAGGTTCGCAATGACGCTAGGCAGATTCGCATTGCCACAGCGCTCGCCGTAGCCGTTGAAGGTTCCCTGGATATGCGTGGCGCCCGCTTCGACGGCGGCCAGCGTATTGGCTACCGCGACTTCCGAATCATTGTGCGCGTGGATGCCAATGCGCGCTTCGGGGAAACGCTCGCGCACCGCCTTAGTGGCCTCGGCCACTTCGTGCGGCATGCGTCCACCGTTGGTGTCGCACAGGCAAAGGACGCTGGCGCCGGCTTCGAGGGCCGTGGCCAGGGTCTGCAGTGCGTAGTCCGGGTTGGCGCGATAGCCGTCAAAGAAGTGCTCGGCGTCGTAGATGACTTCTTTGCCTTTGGCCTTCAGGTAGGCGACGGTTTCGCGGATCAGGACGAGGTTCTCGTCGAGCGTGATGCCGAGGGCGCGATGAACATGAAGGTCCCAGGTTTTGCCGAAGATGCTGACGGCGGGGGTGCCGGCGTTGGCGAGTTCCTGAACGCTGGGGTCGGTCTCGACGGTCAACTTCGCCATCCGCGTGGCTCCGAAGGCGCAGAGCTTGGCGTGGTTCAAATGCAGATGGACGGCGCGGGCGAAGAACTCCTTGTCCTTCGGATTCGATCCGGGCCAGCCGCCCTCAATATAGTCGATGCCCAGTTCGTCGAGCTTAATGGCAATGCGGAGTTTGTCCTCGACGGTGAATGAGACAGCTTCGCCTTGCGTGCCGTCCCGGAGCGTGGTGTCGAAAGTTTGTATCCGCATATCGGTCCTATTACTCAGTATGGGGGCGGGCCGAGGCCCGCCCCAAAGAACAACTACGCTTGCGGGATGCCAGCTTCCTTCTTCTTTTTGAGGAAGGTCATCATCTCGCGCAGTTCCGCACCGATGGTTTCGAGCGGCTGCTTCGCATTGTCTTCGCGCATCTTGAGGAAGCCCTGGCGTCCGGCCTTGTTCTCGGCCATCCAGTTGCGGGCGAATTCGCCGCTCTGGATCTCGGCGAGGATCTTCTTCATCTCTTTGCGCGTTTCGGCGGTGACGACGCGCGGGCCGCGCGTGTAGTCGCCGTACTCGGCGGTGTCGGAGACGGAGAAGCGCATGTAGCCGAGACCGCCCTCATAGATGAGGTCGACGATCAGCTTGAGTTCGTGCAAGCACTCGAAGTACGCGATTTCCGGAGCGTAACCGGCTTCGGTCAAGGTCTCGAAGCCAGCGCGGATCAGTTCGCTGACGCCGCCGCAAAGCACGGCCTGCTCGCCGAACAGATCGCTCTCGGCTTCTTCTTTGAACGTCGTCTCGATGACGCCCGCCTTCAAGCAACCAAGACCCAACGCGTAAGCGAGGGCGTTTTCGGTGGCCTGGCCGGAGGCGTTCTGCGCGACGGCGATCAAGCCGGGGACGCCCACGCCTTCGGTGTAGAGCTCACGCACGCGATGGCCAGGGGCCTTCGGCGCGATCATCGACACGTCGACAAAGTCCGGCACCTTGATGAAGCCGAAGTGGATCGAGAAACCATGCGCGAACATGATGGTCTTGCCGGGCGTCAGATGCGGGGCAATTTCTTTCTCGTAAAGGTCGGCCTGAATGTGGTCCGGAACGAGGATCATCATGACGTCCGCGGCCTTGGTGGCGTCGGCGGTCGACATCACCTTCAGGCCCGCGGTCTCCGCCTTCGCCCAGTTCTTCGACCCCGGGTACAACGCCACAATGACGTTCAAGCCCGAATCCCGCAGATTGAGCGCGTGGGCGTGGCCTTGCGAGCCGTAACCAATGATCGCGATCGTCTTATCCATCAGACGCCGGAAGTCGGCGTCCTTCTCGTAATAACGCTTAGCCATTTAAGACTCCGTTCTCCTCTTCTTCCGATTGCGTGGCGCCGCGCGTGATGGGCGGGGCCAGCTTCAACTTTTTCGATTCGAGCGACACGCTCACCATGCCGCTGCGCGTCACTTCGATTTCGCCGTAGCTGCGCATGACATCGATGAACTCGTCGAGCTTCTCGGGATCGCCAGTCACTTCGAGGACAAAGCCTTCGATATTGGAGGCGACAACCCGGGCGCCAAAGATCTCCGCTTCCTTCAGGATCGCCGTACGGGCATCCTTGTTTTGCCCTTCGGTGGCGATGGCCCGCACGCGTAACAGTAGCAGTTCGCGCGAGACGGCCGGCGCTTCCGTATGGTCCTGCGCCTGCAGCACGTTGATCAGCTTGTTCATCTGCTTGATCACCTGGGGACGCAAGCGGTCATCGACGTCCACCACGATGGTCATGCGGGACAGCGTGGGGTCGAGTGTGCGGGCGACGGTGAGCGATTCAATGTTGTAGCCGCGCGCGACCAGCACGCCGGTGACGCGCATCAGCGCACCGGGCTTGTTCTCGACGAGCAGGGAAATGATTTCAACCATGTTACTTGACTCCAGCAGGCGCGGGCGACGGTTGGCCAAGCACCATTTCGTTGATGGCGCCGCCAGCCGGCACCATGGGATAGACGTTCTCGAACGGCGTCACGCGCACGTCGAGCAGGAATGGACCGGGTTCGGCCACCGCCTCTTCAAGCGCGGAGCGCAGATCGCGCGGATGCTCGATCGTGCGGCCCTTGAAGCCGTAGGCGGCAGCGAGCAAGTCAGCCTTGGGGAAGGTATCCAGTGTCACCTGCGAGAGGCGGTTGTTGTAGAACAACTCCTGCCACTGCCGCACCATGCCCAGGTAGCCATTGTTCATCACGATGATCTTGATAGGCAGGCCGTTCGAGACGATGGTGGCGAGTTCCGGTAGCGACATCTGGAAGCCGCCATCGCCGGAGATGGAGAAGACCAGTTGGTTGGGGTTGGCCACCTGCGCGCCCATCGCCGAAGGCATGCCGAAACCCATAGAGCCCAAACCGCCGGAGTTGATCCAGAGGCGCGGCTTGTTGAAGCGGATGAGCTGAGCGGCCCACATTTGGTGCTGGCCGACGTCGGTGCAGACGATGGCGTTTCCGCCCGAGATGCGGTCGATCTCTGTCATCAGGTGCTGCGGCTTGATTTCGTCCACCGAGACTGGGCGATCGTAGGGATGCTCTTCCATCCACTCCTTGATCTGCGTGCGCCAGGCGGCTCGGCTCGGTTCGGTCTTGGGCGCCATCTCATCCTTGGTCTCGCGCAAGTAAAAGTTCAAGCGTTTCAGGATGCGCTTCACATCACCCACGATGGGCAGGTCGGCGTGACGGATCTTCGAGATTTCGCTGGGGTCGATGTCGACGTGGATCACCTTGGCAAATGGCGCGAAGGCGGCCAGGCGGCCGGTGACGCGATCGTCAAAGCGGGTACCGAGGGCGATGAGCAGGTCAGCGTTGTACATGCCCATGTTCGCGGCGTAGCTGCCGTGCATACCGGGCATTGAGATGAAGCGCGGGTGATTGGCGGGCACAGCGCCCAGGCCCATTAAAGTGTTCACCACCGGGCAATCGACGATGTCCACCGTCTCCACGAGTTCCTCGGAGGCGTCGCCATGCAGAATGCCGCCGCCGGCATAAATGTAGGGGCGTTCTGCTTCCCAGATCATTTGCGCGGCGCGGCGGATCTGGCCGTTGTGGCCGTCGACGACGAACTTATAGCCCGGCAGATGAATGCTGTTCACCGGCTGATAGTGGCCCTGCGCCTGGAAGACGTCCTTGGGAATATCCACCAGCACCGGACCCGGACGGCCGCTCTTGGCGATATAGAACGCCTCGTGCAGAATCTGCGGCAGGTCCTCAATCTTCTTCACGAGGAAGTTGTGCTTGGTCGCCGAACGGGTGATGCCGAAGGTATCAGCCTCCTGGAAAGCATCGGTGCCGATCAACTTGCTGGTGACCTGGCCGGTGAGGGCGACCATGGGGATCGAGTCCATCATGGCGTCCACCAAGCCGGTGACGAGGTTCGTCGCACCCGGACCTGACGTTGCGCAGCAGACCCCAGTCTTGCCTGTTGACCGCGCGTAACCCTGGGCGGCGAAAGCGGCGTTCGCTTCGTGCCGCACCAGGATGTGGCGGATCGGATGGTCATACATCGCATCGTATAGAGGCAGCGTGACTCCGCCGGGATAACCGAAAATGACTTCGACGCCCTCTTGAACCAAGCATTCGAGAAGTACTTCTGAGCCGGACATTAACTTGTTGGCCATGGCGGTGGACATACTGGATCTTTCCTCTTATCAACGTTAACAGCGATTTAGGGCAATGAAAAAGGCCACCGGGGAGTTGGTTTCCCACCGGTGGCCTTCTGAACTTACCTTTAAGAGTGCGTCAGGCCGTACGGTGGTGCGAGTAGGGTACTACTCGGGATACCGGAATTCGAATAATTACAACGGCCCTTAGCGGGACACACACCACAGGCCGTTGGTTGCGGCCGATGCGGGGAAACGTATCCATGACGCTAGGTTAGCCCACAATTTTCCCAAATGCAAGACGCAAAATGAATAAGAGTTGCTAATGGGTGCATTGAGGCTGTGCCGTGCGCATGGCTCGTCGATCGCCACATTTCGACTGCCCCTGCCAGTCGTACAGGGTTTCTCCGTCTTCCGCCGGAGTCGTCGGATTTATCCACTGTTATGATGGGGCGATCGCCAATGCACGGGCAAGACATCACCGGGTTGTTGTCAGAATGGGCCGCCGGAGATGCCAGCGCCCTGGATCGCCTTGCGCCTCTGGTTTATCCCCAGCTCAAACAGCTTGCAGGAAGTTTCCTTCGAAGCGAGCGCCCCGGCCATACGCTTCAGCCGACGGTACTTGTCAATGAGTTGTTTCTGCGGCTGATGGAAAGGCGCGAGCCGAATTTCGAGAACCGTCGTCACTTCTATGCCCTTTCCGCGCGGTTGATGCGTTACGCGCTGATCGACCATGCCCGTGCGGCGAAGGCAGGCAAACGGCCGGACCCAGCCCGGCGGGTGCCGCTGAATGAGGAACTCTCCTGGATCGACGCGGCAGGCGCCGAGGCACTCGACCTGGATGCCGCGCTCACCGAGTTGGCGTCGCTTGATCCGGAGCAAACCCAAATGGTGGAGATGCGCTACCTTCTGGGCTGCAGCGTCGAAGAGACGGCTGCGATTCTGGGAACTTCGGCGTCGACGGTGGACCGCAAAGTCCGGCTAGCGCGTGCCTGGCTCTACCAGAAACTTCGCGGGAATCACCCGCTAGCGACGCCAGTGCCGCAGCACCAGCATCGCCAACCCGCCGGCGGAAAACAGTAGGTAGGAGCCGGGTTCCGGAACCGCGCTGGTGGCGCCGGGCAGGACTCCGGAATTCGACTGCAAGGTGACTCCGTTGCCGCCCGACAACTCGACGCCAATGGTGTGGCTGTAGTCGCTGTTCCAACTCTGACCCTGGCCCGCCGCTGACCCTCCCTGGTTCGCATGCAGCGCGATCTGAATTTCAAACTGGGTGCCAATCAGGCCATAGGGAATATTGAGCGGCACCACCACGGTCCCGTTGTTGTAGTGCCCGGCGACGGTGACGCCATACGGCGAAACGTTCGGGTTGGTGTTCGACTGGCTTCCCAGTGAAAATGCCGTACCCCATAGAAGAGCGGAGGGATCGTAAAAATTCACCAGCCCGTCGATCGCCGCCTGGAAGTGTCCCGGCTGATAGATCTGAATGCGCAGAAAGACATCGGTGTTGTTGGGGAGAGTCGAGGTAGTGGAGCCGTCAATGGTGAGATTGACGCCAAGATTAAGGCCGCCCGTTGAGCCGGTTGCCGTGATGGTGTCGATGAAACTGGCGAACGCGCCAGCGTTAATGCCACCGTATCCGCCGGGGACGGTACCTGAATTGCTCACTCGCAATTGCCCGGTGGCGAGGTTCGCCGAACCAAAGAGCGAAATGCCGTCCTGGCTAAGGCTGGATGTCCCCGTGGTGCCACCGTACGTAAAGTCTTCGTCCGTGTAGACTGTGCCGTTGAGTCCACTTTGCATAAACTGCGCGGTGGAGACTCCGTAGGTGATGGACGCGGCAGCGGCGTCGGTGGTGGCGGCGAGGGCCAGCGCCGTCAAGGTAAGAAACTGGCGAAACGGTCGGGAGTCGTGCATGGTCGATCAAGGCCTTTCTTGAAGTACGGTCGTATTACAGGGCGTGGTGCCGTGGAGAATCACGTCAGGGTGACGTGAATTTGCGGAAGATTTCGCCTTAAGCTGTAGAAGGTCATGACACCCCAACAGCGCTGGGCTCGGATTCAGGAGTTGTGCATCCAGCTC
>JALHNI010000224.1 GCA_022843605.1 Bryobacter sp. | reverse complement strand
TCTCCTACACGGTTCCTTCCTCAGTGAAAGCGAAAACGTTTGTCGTGGCTGGTGCCGGGGAACTGCCCGAAGGCTCCTTGGATCCGCATGATGTCGTGCGCCACGGCGAAACCTCGCCCGATGCCTTGCGAGCCAAAATCCGTTTTGTAATGGGCCTGATGACGAGCCGGCTGAAGGGGTTGGGAGTGGACTGGGATCAGGTGACGACGAGCAGCGTATACACGGTTCACCCGATCTGTGGGGATGTCGAGACTGAGATCGTTCGCCCGATGGGGGCCGGGTCAGGACACGGCTTCACGTGGTTCTATTCCCGGCCCCCCATCGAGTCAATCGAATACGAAATGGACCTGCGCGGCGTTCGCCGCGACATCGTCCTGGACTAACCCTGCATCACCTTGCGGCCGCGATCAAATAAGTCGGCGGCTTCGTCGGCAATCTCGCGGCCGCGGTCATACAGTTCGCGGCCCTTGTCCATCATCTCGCGGCCTTGCGCCTCGAGCTTCTCTTTGCCATAGCGGGCCTTGGACACGATCTTTCCGCGCGTATCTCTACCGGACGTGGGTGCGTACAGCAGCGCGATCGTGCTGCCGATCGCGACTCCGGCGACAAACCAAAGGGCACTCGATGTGTTGTCTCGTTCTTGCATAGGGATCAAATCCTTTCGTCTCTAGTGTATCCGGTCAGGCTGGGGATCCTTCACGCGAACACTCACCGCCACCAGTTGATTCGCCACTTTCCTGGCGTCCACCGTGACGATCACCGCCTCGCCCACCTCTCGTGAGGAGATGGCCTTCGCCCCTCGAAAGAACAACGTCTTCTTGTTCACTTCCAGCGTGAGTGTCTGGTCCTCGCTCATCTCCAGCACGATACGCTTCTTGTTCAGCACCCGAAGCGTTCCGTCAAAGCTGGCGACCGCGGCGTTGAGAATGTCGAGGTCAGAACCGGGCACGCCGGTGGAGTGCGATCCGGGCCGGCGCTGTGCAGCCGTCTCCAGACTCGTCAGCAAGAGCAAAAAAATGAGGGTACGCATATTGGGTGAAGGCCCTGCTTACAGTTTGAGCCAATTGCCAAGCCGTCGCCAGACTGTAAACTTTCGCGCCCCGGTCGGCGTTAGGTACTTCGATTGCTCTTCATTAAAGGATGGCAAATCCGGAATCCTCCCAACGCGAAGCGTGGAAGAATCGAGCAGCCGCACTCAAGGATCTGCCCGAGCTCTGGAATCTGCTTTGGACCTCGGCGCCGGGATCCGTCACCGTCACCCTGCTGCTCAGGGTCTGCGGCGGTGTAACGCCTCTGGCCATGCTCTACGCGGCGAAGCGGATCATCGACCTGATCGCCGTTGCCGCCAAGGGGCAGCCCTACGACCCCAGGGAGCTTTGGCTGTGGGTCGGTGTGGAGTTCGGCTTGGCCTCCTTGTCTCAAGTCATCGGCCGGGGCATCGACTTCTTCGATGCCTACATCGCCGACCGTTTCAGCCATCGTCTCGGGCTCAAGATCATGCGCCACGCCGCCTCGCTCGATCTCAGCAGTTTTGAAGATCCGGCCTTTCACGATCAGCTGGAGCGGGCCCGGGCGCAATCGACTGACCGCATCGGCATGCTCACTTCGGCGGGATGGCTGCTACAGCGCGTCGTCATGCTGGCCGCACTCTCCGCCGGCATCATCTGGTACTCCCCCTGGCTGTTGCTCGTCCTGGTGGCGAGCGTCCTGCCGGCGTTTCTCGTCGAGAGCCACTTCGCCTTTCTCGGCTACACGCTCGCGCACCAGCTCACTCCCATTCGCCGCTCGCTGGACTACTACCTGGCGCTCGGCAGCAGCCGGGAAACGGCGAAGGAGGTGAAGGTTTTTGCCCTGGCTCCCCACCTCGAAACCAAGTACACGGCGCTCTCGAATGAAGTGATGGCCAAGAATCGTGAGTTGGCCAGGCGCCGTCTGGCCTGGGGGGCGCTCTTCTCCGTCTTCGCGACGATCGGCTACTACGGGAGTTATGCCTATCTGGCGCACGAAGCCCTGCTGCTCAGAATGAGCCTGGGGACCCTCACCTTCATGGTGGGAGCGATTGCCGGCGCCAACGGTCACTTACAGACGATCTTCTCTCTGTTCTCCAACATTGCCGACCAGTCTTTGTTTCTCCGGGATCTCATCCTGTTCTTTCGGGAAACGCCAAAGATCCGTTCGTCGGAGCTCAAGTTGACGCCGCCGCGTCCGATGCGGCAGGGGCTCGAGTTCGAGAATGTCTCCTTCTCCTATCCGGGTAGCGATCGCCTGGTGCTGGATCGTTTGTCCTTCCGGTTGTCGCCTGGTCAGCGCGTCGCGCTGGTGGGTGAGAACGGCGAAGGTAAGACCACCGTCGTGAAACTGATCGCCCGCCTCTACGATCCCAGCGCCGGCCGAATCCTCCTCGATGGACAGGACCTGCGGGACTACGATGTCGACAAACTGCGCAATGAGATCGGCGTCATCTTTCAGGACTTTATCCGCTACGATCTTTCGGCTCGCGAGAATATCGCCGTCGGCGACATTCATCAGTTACTCGACGACGAAGCCCTCTGGGAGGCATCGCGGAAGAGCAACGCTTCCGGGTTACTGGAACGGTTTCCCGAGGGGCTGGAGCAGATGCTGGGTCGCCGGTTCGAAGGTGGCGTCGACTTGTCCGGCGGCGAGTGGCAGCGCGTCGCGCTGGCCCGCGCCTATCTGCGCGAAGCCCAGATTCTGATTCTCGACGAACCCACCGCCGCTCTCGACCCCATGGCCGAGTTCGAAGTCTTCCAGAAATTCGTCGAGCTTACCCAGGATAAACTCGCCATTTTCATCTCCCATCGCTTTTCCACCGTGCGCATGGCCGATCGAATCCTCGTCCTTTCCCACGGCCGCATCGCTCAGGACGGCACCCACGACGACCTCGTCCAGGCCGACGGGATCTACTCTCAGCTCTTCGAGGTCCAAGCCTCAAGCTACCGCTGACCCCGCTGCGGACGCTTTCTCGCATGAGTAAGATAGATACCTATGCCTCCTCCATTGAATACACTTACCTTGGGCCCACGGCTGCACAAATCGGGACGGATCACCGGTTTCGTCGAGATGAAAGACGACCCCGTCAATCGCAATGTCGAGATTGCACCTGGCCTGCCTGCGCATGTGCCCCAGTTACTTCACCTAAACCTATGGCCTGGGGCGATCACTACGCCTACCTCAAGTAATCCGCTGGGCCTGCCCGACGAAGTGACACAAGCACTCGCTTTCCTCACCCGTTCGCCGCGAAGGATCTCGGGTATCTCGCCCCTGGTGAAAACGGCGTTCAGGATCTGGACTCGGCCTCTTTCGATCCCCGGACTGACGGAGGGTCAACTCAATGCTTTCGTGGGAACCTTGGACGGAGAAGTGCTGAACGCCGACGTTCCAGTGCCCTCGCTCGCCATCGCCACCGAACTCCGTTCAAGACTCCTGCTGACCTTGACCAAATCGGCTGACCCCAACTACGTCATCGGCGCACTTTCCGGATTGCGTGGCGTTTCCTTAGTGGAACCGGTAACGGCTTTGTATCACTCGCCGCGAGAGTCGTTGTTCGACGATCCGCCCGCCACAGTTCCGGAGGCGAAACAGGTAGGCGAGGACTATCTCTACGAATGGATGCACAAGATGACCTATCGTACGGACCCAACGGTCAGCGCCGCGTGGGACACTCTCGTCACCGACAACATCGCGATTCTCGACTCCGGCGCGCTGAAGAGCCACCCCTCCCTCGTTGGTGCCGCTGAGCCGCCTGACGCTAAATGGTTTCCTCGCTCGATGGACGATGTGTACGGCCATGGTACCCACATCGCATCGCAAATCGTAGGACGCGACCTATCCCAGGATGCTGAGTTTGCAGGTCTGATCCCGACAGGCGTACTCCCCAAAGCCAAGGCCCTTTGCTTCAACATATTCTTCAAGACTCCTAATGCCAATAACCACTTCGAGATCAACCCCCAAGCCCTCCACACGGCGCTCTCTGCCATCCGCTGGTGGCATACCGAGATCTCCGTCATCAACCTGAGTATCTGGATGAAGGGTGAACCCAGTCAAACGATCCTGGACGATTTCGCGGCCCTCGAAGGGCAAGGAGTTGTCATTGTGGCCTGTGCGGGCAACAACGACAAGCCCACGCCCAACACCGTCTTGGGTAAAGACAGTGCCTACCGCGTCCTCTATCCGGCCCGCTTGCCCAAGATCTTGTCTGTCGGTGCGATCGATGGCATGTCCGTCCGCGCCCCGTTCTCGCGTTTCTCGACAGGGAATACAAATCGCCGCGACGGAAATGACTTCCACCTGAAGGATGCCGGCCGATGGCCGCTCGTCGATATCGTCGCCCCGGGCGTGAAAGTTTGGGGTGCCGGACTCGATTCCAACGAAATCAAGTCTTCAAAAGCTGCTCTGGTTCCTTCTGTCACCACCCAAAGCGGCTACGGTGCCATCCGCCTGCGAGGGACGTCCATGGCCGCGCCATACGTCACCGCCGGAATCGCTGCGGTTTGTGCCACACGGTCTAGCGTCAAGGCGGAGGCCGTCCGGCTGTTGATCCGCGCTAGCGTCGATTCCACCCATATCAACCTGCCTGCTAACCACGGCTTGGCAAACGGGAAGGCGTTCAAGGAGGAATTCTATGGAGCCGGCGCCCTCGACTATACTGCGCTGATCGCGAAGGCCCCTCTGTTTTTGTAAAGAGAAAGGCCCGGCAAGTTTGCTGCCGGGCCGCTCGAGACTACTTTTTCTTGGCTGGTTTGGCTGCGGCCATCAGGGTTTCCTCGCCGCCGCCACCTCCAGAACGCCCGGTCCCGTCGTCGCTGGGGTCGCTGCCACCGCCACCGCCGCTCCGCCCCGTGCCATCATCGCTGGGGTCACTGCCGCCCCCGCCGCCCGATGGCGCCTTGAGCGTCTTGATCTCAAAGATCATCTGGTCCACCATATCCCTGTCGAGCCCTGCCGCCTTGCCCGCCACCTCCAACTGATCCTGCACATAGGGCCAAAGGAAATTCCGAATCTCCGGTCGGCGCAGGAGGTTACGAGTCAGAAATTCGATCTCTTCCTTCACGCATACCTGCATGATCTCCTGGATCGAGCGATCCTCAATTTCTACAATCATTTCATTCTCCTCATCTAGTCTTGCCGATGGATCTCAGCCCATCGCTGCTGATACAGCGGTCGCTGTAAATACTGTTGCGCGGCTTGGTCGCCCCACTCGTGCCGGATCGTGCCGTACACCTTCTCCGCTTCGGCCACCGTGGCCGCAAGCTCCGCCCGCTGCCCGGCACGGCGCTCCGCCTGACCCCGGATCAGTAACGCATAGAGCATATTGTCGTGGTGGCTGATCTTGGCGTAAAACTGCCGCGCCTCTTCCGCCAGCCTACGCGACTCCGTCCACTTACCCTCGGCCAGTAGTAAGTCGGCCAGCATAAAGTCGCCGGCCGCCGCGGCCAGGCGATCGTCAGTCTTCTCGAACAAAGGCGCACAAGCCCGCCGGGCCACCTCCGGTGGCTCCCCTTGCGTCGACGCGATACACAGCGCCTGCGCCATGCGCACCTTCCAACGTGTAATCTTCTTCTCCTCAGCTATCGCCTGAATCTTGCGATACAGCACCAAAGCCTCCGCGGCATGGCCCTGCTCCAGGTGCAGGCCGGCCTCCAGGTTCCACCTCTCCAGTTGCCGCGCGGTCGTCTGGAAGCGCGCGTCCTTCTCGAGTTCGCGCATTGCGCTCCAGGCCTCGTCAAAGCGTCCCAGATTCAGCAGCGCTCGCGCCGTCTGCAGCCGGGCGGTGAACTCGTCATAAACAAAGCCCGACCGCTGACTCTCCACGGCGAGTTCTTTCCATAACTCCAAGGCCCGCGGATACCGCCCCCTCACCATCAGATAATTCGCCTGCCGATAGTAAGCCGCCGCAAGCAAGTCGTCGTCTCCGAATTCACGTACCTGACGCAGCGCCGCCTCAGCGATCGCCATCGCTTCCGCGTCCCGCCCGGACTTCTGCCAGGCCTCGGCCAATGACAGCTCTGTCCGCAGCCGCTCCCGCTCGAAGCCGTTGGCGCGCCAGAACTCGCGCGCCTTTTCGAGCGTCTGCTCCGCCTCCGCCACCCGGCCCTTGCCCAGCAACGCGCGGCCCAGCCAATAGCTCGCCCGCGCGGCCGCTCGCGGCGACTCGCTCTCCTGGGCGCTCCGTTCCACTTCAGTAAATTGCTGCAAAGCGGTCTCTAACTCTCCCTGCGAGAAAGACAGAATTCCGAGGTCAATTTGCCCGTTCAGCAAGGGACCCCAAAACCGCTCCTGCCGTCCAAGCGTCACGCCCTGGGCGCTCAGCGGCTCGAACTCCTCCGGCGCGCCGCCTGCCTCGCGGATCACCCGCGCCAAATGGAACAGCGCCCGGATCTCCGTCCACGGCGACTTGGCCAGGCGCGCCGTCTGCAGGCTGGTCCGCCCCATCTGCTGCGCCTCGGCCATCTTCTGTTGCTTGTAGTGCCACAGCGCCAATTGCAGTTGGGTCTCCGCCACCGACTCGATGCGGTTCAGCGGCTCAAAGCCGTGCAGCGCGCGCGCAAACCCCGCGTCGACGGCCTCCGCCTTGGCACTTCCCCGGATTCCCAGCAGCGCGTAGTTGAGGTTCGCCGCCGGATGGTCCGGCTGAACGCGCAGAATTCCATCCAGCACGCGCAGTGCCTCCCGCGGACGATCCGCCCGGTCCAGGCACCGCGCCAAGTCGATCGCCTCGCCCGGCCGGCCGCCCGGATCATCGCCCATGCCGGCGCGGAAGGCCTTCTCAGCAGCGCGGAAGTCGCGCGCGATCAACGCCTGCACGGCATCGATCAGACCGGTCTCGCGAAACCAGGACGGCTTGTATTGAATCGCCTTCAGGATGGCTTGCCGAGCCCGATCCGGCTGGTCCATCTCGTCCGACACCTGCGCCAGACGCGCATAGCCGAACGGCCATTGCGGCGCTCCTTCCACCGTCTTTTGAAAAGCTCGCTGCGCCGTCGCCAGACTGCCCTCATGCAGCGCCGCCACCCCCTCGCGATACCAACTCGCGACCGCCGCCGGAGGTTCAACACCTTGCCGGGATGACCGTGCCAGCCAGAACCCCGCTGCCACACAAACCACGATCGCCGCCGCCGCCCAGGACCAGCGCCGCACCGCGCGTCGCGGAATTCTCGGAAAACTGCGCTGCTGCAGCGACGGCGTCACGTCTTCTGCCACCGCGTACCGGTCCCGCGGATCCCGCTCCAGGCAGCGCATGATCGTCGCTTCCCACTTCGGATCGATGTTCGGATTCAGCGTCCGCGGGGCAGCCGGACGTTCCTTCACCTTGCGCACCGCCACCTGCATGGGCGAGTCGCCCGGATAGGGTGCCTGTCCCGTCGCCATCTCGTACATCACCACGCCCAGCGCATACTGGTCTGCCGCCGGCCCGGCCGGATGGCCTTCCAGTTGTTCCGGCGCCATATAGGCCGGCGTACCCGCACCCCAGCCGGTCGATGTCTGCTGGCCCTCGCCGGCCAAACTGCGGGCCAGGCCGAAGTCCGTCACCACCACCCGCAACTCGTTCGCCCGATCCTTGGACAGAAAAACATTGGACGACTTAAAGTCCCGATGCACCACGCCCGCCGCGTGCGCCGCGCCCAACGCCGACACCATTTGCTCGATGATGGGGAAAGCCTGTTGCCGGG
>JALHNI010000223.1 GCA_022843605.1 Bryobacter sp. | reverse complement strand
CGGAACGCGACCGTTGGCGCTGCCGGCCTTGGGTGAAGCCGCCACCGAAGAAAAAATCGCCGAGGATATCGCTGAAATCGGTAAATGCGTTGGGGTCGAAGCCGCCATTGCCGGCGGCTCCGGAAACACCCTGATGCCCGTAACGGTCATAGGCCGCCCGCTTCGTGCCGTCGCTCAATACGCTATAGGCTTCCGCCGCCGCCTTGAACTTCTCTTCGGCCTCGCTGTCCCCCGGATTGCGGTCGGGATGATGCTTCATCGCGAGCTTCCGGTAAGCTGACTTCAATGTCTGCTCGTCGGCATCGCGAGGCACACCGAGAATTTCGTAATAATCCTGCTGAGTCAACGGCGAATCCTATAACCTTCCTGACGCTTACTTACGCACCGCGACCTTTACCATCGATGGGCGTAACATCTTCCCTTTGAAGTTGTAACCCGCGGCATACTCAGCCAGAATCGTTTGATCCGGCGAGGAATCACTCTCCACCATATCGATGGCCTGGTGGACGTTGGGATCGAATAATTGCCCTTCCGTCGCGATCGGCTCCAAGCCCAATTTCTTCAGGATCTCATAGAAGCGATGATAGATGAGCTCCACACCCTTCGCATATTCGCGATCCGCCGTCTCCACGCGCACCGCGCGCTGAAAGTCGTCCAATACCGGCAGCAAATCGCTCACCGTATTCATGCCCGCGTACTGCGCTAAGTCCGCGCGCTCGCGTTCAATGCGCTTGCGGTAATTATCAAACTCCGCGGCCCGGCGTGCCAGCCGGTCCATCAGTTCGTTGCGTTCCAGCACCAAACGATCCCGCTCCTCGGTAAGGGCGGTTAGTTGATATAGAGGGTCGTCCAGCGAGATCGCGTCTGACGACGGATCCTGGCCCTCTGGCCGTTGGTCTTCATTCACTACGATTGTGGTCCTCGTTCGAAGTAGCGCCCATCCCCCGCGAAACGGGGCAGGCGCGGGAATCACTCCCTACTATTGTGCGAAACTTTCGCGCTTTCGGCAAACTCGCTATTCGGGTAGCTCGTTCAAGGCGCGCCCCACATGCTTCACCGCCGACAGCGCCCGGCCATAGTTCATCCGCAGCGGCCCCAATACGGCTAACTTGGTCTCCATGCCACTCGGCAGCGTCACGGTCACCCCAATCAGCGACAAATCCGCCATCGCCGGATGCACATCCGACAGCCCCACCTGAATCGCCACTTCGCCGGACGGCGTCTCCAGAAAACGATCCAGCAAATTCAGGATCCGTTTCTTCTGTTCCAGCGCCCGAAACAGTTCGCGCAAAGTCTCGTGTGTCAGGCTTACGTCAAGCCCTACCAGATTCGCCGTACCCTCCAGGTGAATCTCAGGCACCAGCGTCAAATCCAGCAGACCCTTGTTGTAAAGCTGCGTCAGCGTCTTCAGGATGGCGTCATACGTCGCCTGTTCCTGTTCGAACCGCCGCTCCAGTTCGCGCCGGACATCGTCCAGCATCCAACCGCTAAAATTCTGGTTGATGTAGTTCCGAATGCGCTGCAGTTCGTCTTGCGACACTTTGCTGTCGATCGCCACAATGCGGTTGCGCACCATGCGGTCGCCCGTCACGATGATCATCAGCACGCGCCGGTCTGGCAGAAGCAGCAGTTCCACGGTATCCAGCCGCTGGCTGGAAGCGGGAATCGCCGCGGCGATCGCAATCGTCTTCGACATCTCGCTTAGGACGTGCGAGGTGCGCTCCACGTGATCCTCAACGGTCTGCGCCCGCCGCAGATCGGCCCGCAAGCGGTCCAGCTCCGCATTGAGCACCCGGCCCGTCGCCAGGGACTCCACATAGTGCTGGAACGCCTTGCGCGTCGGAATCCGGCCGGCCGAGGCGTGCGGCTGCGCCAAAAAGCCCTCTTCCGTCAACTCCTGCATGATGTTGCGAATCGTCGCCGGGCTCAGGGACTGCCCTGAGTTAATCGAGCGCAACGACTCTTTCTTCAACACGATGTTCTTCGAAGCTACGGGTTCACCGTTTTCGATATAGCTCTGCACGATCGAGTGAAGCACTTCGATCGAACGAGCGCCGAGAGTGTTTTGTGCCGCCATAACGCAGAAACGCAGGAAAGTAGCTGAGCCTACCACGATTCTACTCGCCCCGGCGAAATTCTGCTGCGCCCCAAGCCCCCATCGGCCGCGAGCCGCTGGTAGACTAGGTGTTTTCGTTTACCGGTGCTCCTTCCCGCGCGGGGAGGACCCAAGGAGAGATGCATGAAGTTCTTGCGCCTGCTGTCGACCGCCTACGCCAACGCCTACCACTTCGCCGTCAGCGCCTTTCTCGGCGGCATCGGGATCGTCGCTTGGGAGTCCGGCACCACCAGCGTGAAACTCGAAATGCTTCCCTGGACCGGTGAAGAACTCGTGCAATGGCTGCTCCGCATCTCCGCCATCGGCTTCATCGCCTGCGCCCTCCATGCCAGCGGCAAGTTCCCTTATTTGCTGCCCGTAACCAGCCTCGCCCTCGCCATCCTGATGTTCCGCGGCTTTTTCTGGCTCCCTTTCCAATTCGCTGACGCCGAGCAGTTCTACTGGGTGGCCGCGCTCGTCGCCGGAGCCTTCGGCGCCTTCCTCAGCAGCTTGGCCATCTTCCGCAAAAACACCTAGTCCGGCAAAGCGTGCAAGTGAGTCTGGCAGCAGGCCGGAAGCTCACCGCGCAGCAGTTCGATCGCACAGGCCAACTTGTCCAGAAACCCCGCCTGCGCTCCGACGTTCATCACCCGCGGATGGCCGCGCCAGGCATGGGCAATCCGCTGGTCGATTTTCCGCGCCTGCGTCACCGACTCCCGCCGAATCCGGTTCTTCTCGTAGCCCCACGCCAACGCGGGCACCTCCACATGGACCACCGCCGAATACCGGCTCAATTCCTGCTCCATCGTCGTCTCGAACTCCTCGAAGAAGCTCTGTCGCGTTCCCGGCCAATACGCCAGCCCGTCCAACGTGCCCCGATCGCACAGCACCACCGCCGTCTGGCGGCTTTCGAGCGCAACCGTCTCGATCGCCCGCTGCACGTGGAAAATCGCCTGCTGTGAGGCCCTTTGTCCGCGCGGCATCTGCGAACGCGGAAACCCACCGCCAAAAACAATGCTGGCCGCCTCCGGCGCAATCGCGACGTGCCGGCAGAAATACCGCCGCGCCATCTCCAGCACCGCCGTCTTTCCGCCCCCCGGACCGCCCGTCAGCACCACCAGCTTCGGCTCATGCCGCACCTTCTTGCAATTGCAGGCATGCGAACCCGTCGGCAGATCGTTCATTGCGTTCTTCAAGCCTCCAGCTAATCACGAAACTGGATAGCATGGACCCTATGCCCAACCGTCGCAAACTTTTGCTCACCGCCCTGGCTGCTGTGCCCGCCGCCCAAGCCCAATCCGCCACCTGGTCAAACCCCTTCGCGAAGGCCCTGCGCGATAGCTATCGCCTGCACTGGATCGATACCAAGGAGTACACGCTGTCCATGCTGGACGCCATGCCGGCCGACGGCTTCGATTTCAAAGCCCACCCCACTCAGCGAACCTTCGGCGACCAACTGGGTCATCTCGCCTGGGTGAACGTCGTCTACTTCCGCGCCTTTGGGCCCCTCGGCGCCAATGATGCTTTGCCCAAAACCTATGCCGAAGTCCGCCAGCAGTATCCACTAGACAACCGCGACGCTCTGCGTAAATTCGTCGCCACCAGCTTCGACTTCACCCTCGCCGTTCTGGATCGCCTCACCGAAAAGGACCTCCTCCGTACCGACATCCAGCCCTTCCCCAAGGTCGCTCCGCACTCAGCCGTCGACATGCTCTTCCGCGCCTACATGCACACCGCCCATCATCGCGGCCAAGTCGTTACTTACCTCCGAGTGAAGGGACTGGTCCCGCCGGCTTGGAAGTTTGAGCCACACGCCTGATCTTGAGGTTCTTGAAAGCCACGCCGCTCCGGTGATGCTGCAAGTCGATCGGGCTCGCCATCAGTTCGCCCTTCAGAAGCGCCTCCGCTGTCACCCGCAGCACATTCGCGTCATAGCGCTGCCGCGCCGTCCTGGCCTGCGCGTAGTTCGCCTTGGCCAGTGCCAGATTGGCCCGCGCCGTCGCCTGCAACGCCTCCGACTTTAAATTACCCTTCAGCACCAATACCCCATCGAGCCAGTGCTCGAAACTCCAACCCACCACGCGAATGCGGCTGTGATGCTCGGTGAACGCCTGGACCGCGGCCGGCTTCCGCGCCGCGGCCAAGCGATACAGCGCCGCCGTCGACCGCAACGGACTATCCAACGCATCCGGAGCCCGCTCGTCATCCGTCAGTTGGTACTCAAAACCCACCGCAAAACCCTGCTGCAGGCTCCGGAGCGTTGGCGGCTCCAGCCGGCTCCCAGCCACCACAACATCAGGATCCGGCGATGCCGGCTGCACTTGCGCCCCCTGCAGGCGATACTTCACCCCGGAGTTCCCCTCCGGCGCAATCCGCCAGTCGAATTGGAGTTCAAAGTCCTGAAACGACTCGAGCGTGAACAGGCGCCGCCCTTCTCCCTTGCCATCCGCCAAGCTACGGATCCAGCCGTTCTCAATCGTCCACCATCCGCTCCCGGAGAGCTGGCTCAAACTCCATTGCTTCCAGGTGACGCCATCGAACAGCAGTTGCCATCCCTCTCGCGTCTCCTGCTCGGTCAGCGTCGGAACCGGCGCCTTCGGCAAAATCAGTTCATCCCCTCCGTAGGCCGCCGCCATCGCGACCAGCAGACATACCAGCTTCATCCGCATCGCCTACGCCAGCAACGGACGAATTACTTGTCCGCCAAACTGGCTCAACTGCCGATAGCGGCCCGCGTGGAAGTAAGTCAATTTCGCGTCGTCCAGACCGAGTAAGTGCAAAAGCGTCACATGAATATCGCGCAACGGGTGGACCTCCTCCACCGCCTCCGCACCCAATTCATCGGTGGCCCCCACGATCGCCCCCCGCCGGACCCCGCCGCCCGCAAACCAGAACGTCATCGCCTTCGGGTTATGATCGCGCCCCCAGGTCGTCGACCCGCGCCGATAGCCGTTATCCGGTGACCGTCCAAACTCCCCGCCCCAAACAATTACGGTCGACTCTAACAAACCCAAGCGCCGCAAGTCTTCAATCAGCGCCGCAACTGGCTGATCTACGCCGCGAATGCGCGCCGCGTGTGCCGTATCCAGGTAGTCATGCGAATCCCAACCCGACGCGTACACCTGCACAAAACGCACGCCGCGCTCCACCAATCGGCGCGCCAGCAAACACCGCCGCCCCATCGCGTCGGTATCCTTGCCCCCGATGCCGTAAAGCTCCTTCACCGCGGCCGGCTCCTGATCGAAGTCGATTACGCCCGGCATCTCCGCCTGCATCCGGAACGCTAACTCGTAACTCTCGATGCGCGCCTCTAGCTCCCGCTGATGCGGATGCCCTGCGGCATGCCCCCGGTTCAACGCCGACAACAACTCGAGATCCTCACGTTGCGTGTCCACCGTCGCACCCGCCGGAGGACGCATGTCCAGCACCGGCGCCCCTTGCGACCGCAACGGTGTGCCCTGGTAGTGGGCCGGCAGAAACCCGTTCCCCCAATTCGCCGATCCACCTTGCGGAAACGCCTGATCCGGCAACACCACATAGGCCGGCAGATTCTGGTTCATCGTCCCCAGGCCGTAACCCGCCCAAGCCCCCATCGACGGGTCACCAATAAACTTGTTGCCCGTATTCAGGTGATACAACGCCGTCGGATGATTCGGACTCTCGGCGACCGCGCCACGAAACAGACACAGCTCATCCGCCACTTTGGCCAAATGCACAAAGTGCTCGCACATCGGCAAACCCGCTTGGCCCACCTGCCGGAAGCGAAACGGCGTCCGGACGAAGTAACGCTGGCCGCTTTCCATCGCCGAAGCAAACTTCGATTGCCGCACGAACTCCTTGCCGTGCAAAGCATCCAGCTTGGGCTTGGGGTCAAACGTATCGATGTGGCTCGGCCCGCCTTCCATCGTCAGAAAGATACAGGCCTTGGCCTTCGCCGGATGATGCGGTGCCTTCGCCTCCAGCGGATCCTTCCCGTGCAGCAGCGAAGTCAGCGCCACGGGGCCTAACCCGCTGGCGGCGCGATACAGAATTTGGCGGCGAGTCAGCATGGAGTTAGTCCCGGTAGAGAAATTCGTTCGCATTCAGTAACACGCGCGCCAAGTCCGCCAGCGCGCGAACCCGCGGTGTCACTTGATGAGGCTCTAAGTTCGGCTCCATCGCCAACAGCGGGTCGTCCTCGCGCACCATCACGTTATCCCCCGTCAGTTCGCTCGTAATGCTCCGCAGCAAAGCGCCAGGCTGTGCCGGAGGTCGCGCCGGACGCTGGGCGTGCTCCGCGGTCCGGCGCTGCCAATGCGCCGCCATCAATGTGCGCTCCTGCGCCGAGGGTGCCCGCTGAAGCGCGCGCCGGTATAGGTCCGCAATCGGATCTGCCGTAGCCGCCGAGCGGCTCGCCATCGCGAGAGCCATATCCTGAATCAATTGGCCGTTCATCAGCGCGTAGGCCTGCGTCGGAATGGTGGTGGCATCCCGCTTCGCCGTGGACTCCGCCAGCGATGGACCGTTAAACACCTCCAACAGCGGATCGACCAGATTGCGCTGCTGGTACGTGTAAATCGTGCGCCGGTGACGATCGCGCGCCTTCACGCTGGGCCGGTAAGCCGGCATCAGCGTGCCCATAATCTGCACCGGCTGATTTGCCACATCCTGGTTGATCTCCGGGAAGACTCCCGGCCCGCCCGTATCTTCGCCCTCCACGAGCGAAAGCTCCCCTGCCGCAAACAGCACGCTATCGCGAATCACTTCCGCCTCATGCCGTCGCGCCGTAAACGTAGTCAGCAACCGGTGATCCGGATCCTTCTCGGCCAACGCCGCCGGATCCGGCGCGGTACCCGAACGCTGATACGCCGCAGACGTCATCAGCAACCGGTGCAAAGCTTTGAAGCGGCCCTCGCCGGCAATAAATCGCGTAGCCAGATAGTCCAACAACTCCGGATGCGTCGGACGCTGGCCCATCTTGCCGAAGTCATTCGGAGTGCGCACCAAACCCTGGCCAAAATGATGATGCCAAACACGGTTGACAATCGTTCGGTAAGTCAGTGGATTCCGCTCGTCCGCAATCCAGCGCCCCAGGGCCAATCGACGTCCCTCTACCGCCACGGGCAACGCGCAATCCTCATTCCAGTGCGCCGCGGCCAGCACCGCCGGACTCACCTTTGCGCCCGGATTCATCAGATTCCCTACCGGCAGAATGAACGTCTCCGGAGACGTCCACTTCTCCCGCGCCTTCTCGTCCGCGGGCCCAATCCGCACCGAGTAAGCCACCGGCGAGTAACGCTCAATCGACTTCGCCAATAACTGCTCGCGCTTCTGAAAGACCTTGAAATTCTCGTATTCCTCAGGATTCAGCAGCTTCTTCGTGCGCACCGCCACTGCAATCTCCTGCGGCGTGGCCTGCGGATTCTGCGCGAGAAAACGTCCGCGCACCAGACTCTCAAACTCCGCCACCTTGGCTTTGTTCGCCGCCAAACGGGTCTCCAATTCACTACGTCCGCCAGCGAAGTTCGCCCGCTCCTCGCCCGCCAGAAAAGACGCAGGCCGCTCCGCAAACTCCGTCGTCGCAAACGCCGACTGAATCGAGTAATAGTCCTTGGTCGGAATCGGATCGAACTTATGATCGTGGCAGCGCGCGCATTCCAGCGTCACCCCAAGAAAGGTTGCCGCTGTCGAATGGGTAACATCATCCAGCCACTCTTGCCGCGTCACCGCCGCCACCGACATCGCCGTATGCTCCCACGGCCCCATGCGCAGAAAGCCGGTGGCGACTAAGTTCTCCGCCTTTGACGCATCTAACTCATCGCCCGCAATTTGCTCCACCACAAAATCGCCGTAGCGCTTGTCTTGATTGAAAGCCCG
>JALHNI010000222.1 GCA_022843605.1 Bryobacter sp. | reverse complement strand
ATCCAGAGATGGACCGTGGCCCGGTGAACGCCAGCCCGACGGGCGGCGGCACTGATGGAATGGCCCGCAACGAGGCCGCGGAGAACTTCCTGCTGGGTATGGCTCAGGTCGTTCAGGCTTGGGCGGGTGGATGGTTCGAACTTATACATAGAAGGGCTCCCGAAGTGAGGATACACGGCGGGTGTGCCTGTGGCCGTTACGGGAAGGCTGTAAGTTGTTGGTGGGACTGATTTAAGGGGAGTTGGAATTGATTGTGAATGGCATATGGCGTGCCCTACGGTTGGCCACATAAGGGGATGAAAACCGCCGCCACCCAATCATCTGCAGTTATTTTTCAGCGATGCAAAAGACAACACAGCAAGAATCTTGGGTTCACCCGTAATATCCGCGCCATGAAATCCTTACCTGTGGTGAGGAGTCAAGACGATGCGAAAGCAACTACAGCAACTGACAATGGCCGCTGCCCTTGTGGCGCGGCTCGCTTTTGGGGATAGCAAGCCACCGGCGACCTGGATCGAGAACATCGCGGCGAAGGCCTTGCCGGCGGTGATGTCGATGGAGTGCTATGACGCGGCCGGGAAATTGACCGCCACCGGAAGCGGCTTCGTCATCGCCGATGGCCGGGTCGCGACGAACTTTCATGTGATTGAGAATAGTGCCTCCGTGCAGGTAAAGACGCTCGATGGCTCGGACTCGTGGAAGGTCTCGGGCGTGGCCCTCTATAACAAGCGTTCCGATTGGGCCGTCGTGACGATTCCGGCTAAAAATTTACCCGTCCTCAAGTTGGGACGGAGCGGCGTTCGCCAAGGCGCATCGGTCGTCGCGATCGGGAATCCGCTGAGGCGCAATGGTACCGTCACCGCCGGCGTCATTAGTGCGTTGCGAAGCGAGGACGGCGTGGATTGGTTGCAGCACTCAGCCGCAACCTCTCCGGGGTCGTCAGGCGGGCCCTTGCTCAATAGCAGCGGCGATGTGATTGGCATCAATCAGGGGTCCGCGAAGGGTGAAGGGCTCCACTTTGCCGTGGCCGCTACCAACCTGCCCAGCGATGCCGCGCTCATCGACGCGGAGCCTGTAGAACTCTCCGTCGTTACGGGTGTCGAGGAGGAAAAGGTGCATAAGCTTACGGCCGTCTCGGGACTCGGTTCACCCGCCGCCCGGAACTTCGGCTGGGCCTCCCGAATCAAGGCACCGGCCGGATGGATCGAGGCTCGCGAAAAACGGCCCATGAAGGACTCCAGAGTGTGCGAAACTCTCATGCTCGCGCCGCTGGAGGCTGAGCAATCCGACCTCGGTGGGTGGCTGTCCCATGGCTTGCGGATGACGGTATGTTTTCTCGCCGCCGGCCAAACGATTGACGAGCCGGCAACTTACGCCCTTGAACGCGCGAAAGCCAATCTTGACTCTTACAAGAAGGTCACCGTGATTGAGAAGCAGGAACTCGACAACGAGCTGGGCAGTGGGATCGTCGTGGTCATTCGTGGCCATCGGCTCGACAAAGTTTCGGAACCCGAAAAGGCGCTCCTCATCGAGCAAGCATCGAGAACCACGACGTTTCACCTCGAGATCGCCGCTCCAGAAAGCCACGCCACTGAAATAGAGAGCCTGCTCAAGCTTTTTCACGAAGTGGCCCAGTAGGGATGCTCAAGGGCCGGCCGCAAGGCCGGTTTTCCTAAAGGAGGGAAGCATGACTAAGATTGTGGTCCTATTGTTCGTTTTGGTGGCGACCGCGGTAGGCATTTGGTGCCTGAACGATCCGGCGGAAGCGGTGGCCGCTCCCGCGCTCAGGTCGAGCCATATCCAGATTGCGGTGCTGGTGGACAACTCGCAAAGCTGCGTGAACCATGGGATCCCAAGGTGCACGGATCGCGACCTAAAGAGTCTTTGCGACGCCATGATCGCCCAAGGCGGGGGCGTAGAGATCGCCGTAGGCGCCATTGACAGTTCGAATGGCTCGCCCCTGGTGCGGCTCAACCTGGAAGCTGCGCCGCCGGATCCGGCCACGGTCAAAAATCTCTTTGCCCGCCAAGCCGCGAAAGCGAAGTACGCGGAATGGCAAGCCGAATCCGCCGAGCGCGTCCGGAATTTCCTCGTGGCCACCCGGCCGCTCATCCATACGCCAATTCGGTCCGGCGCAACGAACATTGCGGCGGGGTTGCGGCGGGCGATCACTTACTTCGGAGAGTCGAACGCCGGTCAGAAAATACTTCTGATCGTTTCAGATCTGGAACACGATTCGGACCGCAGCGTGCCACCGGTTCTACCGCTCTCCATCACACCGGTGATTGTCTCCGGTCCGTTGCGGCCGCCCCTGGCGCGCGGCAGGTTCTTCGAGGGGCCGTCCGCCGCCATTCGTTACATCGCCAGCCTCACTGGCAAAGCCAATGTCACGAAAGAGGAGAACTAAGCCATGCTGCCCGAAAGCGTCGTTAACCTACAGGAGCGTCAAGCCAGCCTGAACCGGGACCGCAAGGCCATCCACCGGTTCGGCTACGTGGTGCAGGAGGCGCGAGAGCGCGCCGCCGCAGCCCGCATCCGTTTGCAGGCACTCGAAAGCTCTGCGTCCGGGCAGGACCAGGTCCTTTCGTTTGCCTTAGTCTTTCTGCTGCTGTTCTTCTTCGTAGCCGATCTCACCCAGACCGGCCCCCATATGAAGGATCGCTTTGAACAACACAGCATTGATCCGCTTCTGGCATGGATGATTGCCGCCGTGGTTTCCGCTCTCATCCTGTGCCTGGAGATCGTGGCCGGCACCCTCATCTGGGACGGCCGGCGCCGGGGCCTCGAAACCGGCTACTGGGGCGGCTATTGGTTCTGGCTGTTCGCAGGGGCCGTCCTGGTCGCCGTTTCTTTCCTGTTCGGCCATTCGCTCTACCTATTGTTTGACCCCGAAACCGATGTTGTCCGGAGCGAGCGCGAGATCATCCTCGCCATCCTCTTCAGCCTGGGACATCTGGTCCTGGTGGCGAGTGGACGCTATCTAACGCCCGCCAAGACCGCCCTGGGCCGCACGTTCGGGATCTGGTTCTTCCGCCATCGCTTGACCGCCGCCGAACGGGCGGCGCGTAAGGCCCATCGCCAGATGAGCGAAGTCTTTCAGACGTACTGGCAGCGCTTCCAACACTGGCGTGTGCCGGGCGGGCCAGAATGGAGCTTGGTCTTTGGACCTTTCGAGGCTGGGATCGTCGAACTGATCAAAGAACGGGGTTTCGATGAGCTTTCGCTGGATCCCTCCGCCGCCGTTCCGACGGTCACCGTCCCGCCGATCAGTAGCCCTCCCGCCACTGGCCCCCGAGTCACGGGGCCCGTTGTCGCCAGCTTGCCGGTGGCACAGCGGCAACCGGTTCCGGAGGAGGTTGGGGCGATGGACCCGCCTTTTCTGTGAGCCGCGAAAGTTGGTAATACAGCCGCGCCAGACTTGTATAGGTAGATAGCGGGAGAGCACACTGACTGCACGTGTCCCTCCCGGAGAATCAACCGGAAAAAGGCGTCATGATGTATACAATGTTGGGCATGTCGGACAACTTGAAGGATCGTGATTCTGGCGCGGAACAACCAATACGGGCGGCGGAGGCCCGTAAAGACGAAACCTACGAGCCGGAAGAATCAGCGCGCACGTCGATGGCTCAGAACGGGGCGGGGATTGAATGCCGCGATAGCGACCCATCGTTGGATCCGACATGCCGGGCCACGTTCCGTGAGGAACAGGCCACGTTCTTTGAGGAAATGGATCTTCATTACCGGAGGAAAATGATCTCTATAGCAATACACGACAGAATTCGGCCGGAGGATGTCGAAGATTTATTCCAACAACTTTGTCTCAATTTGTTTAACTGTAAAACTCTTCCGGGCCTAGGTGGACTGGGATGGGGTGGCGACCTTTCGGCCGAACGTTGGGCTTTCGCCTACACGTGCTGGAAAAACTTGATATTTAATCGACTCCGACAGCAGAACAGACATCCCGACCAACTCGATCCCGACTTCGACCCCCCTGCTCTTCCTGCGCCCGACCCGATTGAGATGCAGCAGCGGGAAATCGAGATCCAGCAGCTCAGGGACAGATATTCCGAGTGCTTGCCCTGCCTCACGACCGTTCGTCGACGTGCGATCGAAGGACGGCGTGAGGGACTGCCCTATGCCAAGATTAGCGAAAAACTCCAAGACGAAGAGAACATCGAGATCGCCGCAGTACGTCTTGCTGGGGAATATCGTCGGGCCGTTCAAGCGATTGGCACTTGTATCAGAAACAACGGAAACAACAGGTGCCAAATGCGCTGCGAGAAGGCCGGGAGGTAGGGCCATGAAGAACATGACGAATCATGAAAGCGATCAGGCGCGAATGAAGCGTTACCTGCTCCGGGCGACGGACAAGGAGGAGAGCTCCAAAATCGAGCGCACGTTATTTCCAAAGGACGGACTCCTGGAGGAGGCCGAAAACGGCTTGGTTGAGGACTATGTGGAGCGGAGGCTGAGCGCCGCGGACCGGGAAGCATTCGTGAAACACTTTCTCGTCACCGACGAACGAAAGCTCCTGCTGGCGCTTCAGCCAGTTCGGGAGCCCGTAGTACCCATAGTCCAACCGAAGGTACAGCGCGGCATGAGAAAGACGGTGTGGCTAGCCATCGGTATTGCTGCTGCCGTAGTGCTAGCTGTCTACCTCGCAACTCCCCCAAGCCCGCAACAGCAAGCTCAAAATCCCCCAGCCGCTCCGACCCAAGTCACACCTCAGATCAAGGAGACAGTACCGCCGGATGGGCTTGATCGCGTACCCACCCGACCGAAGGTGATCGCAGGCGATCCTAAACCCAAGGCCAGCGAGGGCTACATGGGCGGACCGGGTGAGCGCGGCTGGTGTTACCCGAATGAACCGGTAGAACTCCGCGAGTCTCGACCCGAGCAAGATAGCGATGCCGCGAAAAAGGAAATCACAGCCAGTCAGGGCCAAGTCGTTGAGGTTCTCCTAAGGGCCAGTGATCTTCAGGCTGGCTTTCATGTGTCGATCTATCCAAACGGCAACTGTCCTCAATCGGTGGCCGATCGGCTCGGTGAAGCAGAAATCGTGGCCTACGCGGGCGGCGTCGCCACACTACGCTACATTCCGTCAAAGTCACATCCGGAACCGCTCACAAAAGACGGAACTTACTGGATTGTGTGGAAGTTCGCTGAACTCAATTACGCTCTGAGATCTAAGCCGTGGGCGGATACGATCAAAAGGGTGGCAATCGAAGACGCCTATTCCGGTTTGGAAAAACACTACATTGCGAAGCTCCGGGAGAAGGACTGGCGATCTCGCGAGTAAGCCTGAAGATTGCAGCTATCGGTCAAGGAGGCCTTTCGGAGATGGAAATGAAACTGCACCGTTTAGTAGTCATCATCATTCTGGCTCTTAAGGTGGCGTTTTCCCAGGACGCCCCCCCCGCTCCATCATTGGACCCTGAGACCTTAGCATTTCTAAGGACGACTGAAGGTCTGAATGACGCCCGCAAAAGATTACGCGTAGCGTGTGTCGACGGAGCTTCCCGCAAGTGTGCAATGGCTGGTCTGGCCTGGGCACGGATGGCAGATTCTGTCGGCACGACTGAAGCTTTGACAATAGCAATTGATAACTTGAATCGGGCGAGCAACAGCCCAATAACCGTCCTGAGAACAAAGGTACTCACCAGCCTGGCGGGGTTGTACATGAGATTAGGACGGATCGCAATCGCAACGCCTCTGTACCGCGAAGCCTTGGCGATCGACCGGACACTTCCAGGGGAGGGTCACCCTGACCTTGCTCTGCTGATTAATGTAGCCAATTTAAGCATGAAGAGCGGGCTGTATGATGAAGCGGAAAAGCTGGTTCGGGAAGCCCGACAAATATCCGAGCAGCAGTTCGGCGTGGAAAGTCTTCCCGTTGCTACCACCGTGAACATGCAAGCTGTATTGTGTTCTCTACGCCGAGAGCCCGATGAGGCTGAACCTCTATTCCTGGACGCGCTAACTCGATTCAGAAAGTTAATGCGGCCAGCCGATGAACCCGCTGTTTTTCCCGTTATCGTTCGGCAGATTGCTCAGACCCTCGGCGGTTTAGGAAAGCTGTACATCTACACAAAGCGATACGAAGAGGCAGAGACAGTATTCGTCTCGGCTCGCAATATGTTACAAACCATGTTTTCTGAAGACGATTCGGACACCCGAAGCATAATCACCGACATTGCTGTGACCTATGCTCACCAACGACGCTATAGCGAAGCCATGACTCTCTTTGGCGATTCTTTAGAAGCTCTGGAGCAACACTTTCCGAATGGTACCGAGGATACGATTTCTATCCTAAACGGTCTGGCTGATTTGCACAAGGCCCAGGGCAGACAAGGCGTCGCCGCGACGTATTATCTGAGAGCTTCCACGCTGCAAAGTCAGCTTTTGGGTCCGGAACACGTGGAGACGGCCACGACGCTTGCCAACCTCGCGTACGCACACGCGAAACTGGGCCAATATCAAAAAGCGGAGCGGTTACTTAAGAAAGTATTGCCGGTCTACCGGGCGCGCCTCGGATCGGATTACCGAACTGCCGTCGTGCTTTCCGGCCTTATAGCTATTTTGATTCAGCAAGAACAACTGTCATCTGCAGAAGTATTTCTCCCTGAAGCGTTGGCGATCATCAATCAGGAGAAGAATCGAAAGCACACTCGGATTATTGGAGTTCTCAATACACTTGGCGTTTTGTGTATAAACCTTAAGAAGTTCAACCAAGCTCGCGAGCTTCTGCGGCGGGCACTTGACATCGGATCGAACTCAAACGACGATCTTGTGGCATACGTATACAACAATCTTGGAACATTGTACATGAAAGAGAAAGACTACGCAGCGGCCGAGGCGCCGTTGCGCGAGGCACGGAAACTAATGGTGGAATCACAAAGTGATGATTTGCCCACGATCAACGAAAACTTGATTTACTGTCTTTGGAGGGCGAACAAGCTCGTGCACATGGACGCGCATTTACTTGAGGAGAGTGCGGTGAATACTGCCAAGCGAGTCGATCGGGAGGTTATCGGGTGGACAACGGTCAACAAAGACGCATTGACGCAAAATGCGAAGATGATTCGAGGTTTTGTTGGCAATGGCTATGACCTGGCATTGACCATCGCCTTCGAAACTAAAGATGACGCTGTGCGGCGAGCAGCCATGGAGGCGGGGATAGTTGGCCTATGGACCGAAAAGGGGCGATTTTTGGAACGGAAGGTCGGGCCGCCGATTTCGTTGAAGGCCTTGCAAGGGCGCCTGAGGGCTGAGCAAGGGCAACTGGAGATTGGGACATTCTTGCATATCAATCCAAACGGAGGCACGGGAAGTAAGAGCTATGCAGCTTGCGTCATAACGAAAAGCGGCGATCCGCAATGCCGCGAACTCAGTTGGGGCTCTGTAGAAAAGCTCAATGTTTTTCTCAAATGGGCGGTAAACGCTCCGGAGGACGAGCGGGCTAGCCGTGATCCGAACCAAAACCCCCTCGATCCTCAGCATGGACAGGCCCTAACGAAAGAGTTCCAGCCTCTGCTTGAGAGGCTGAGCGGAATTACTGAGTTATTCACGGCGCCTGACGGGGAACTTTCTCGCCTGCCGTTGAGCCTTTTGAAAACAACTCTTGAGCCTGGAGCAAAGACCTGGGGGGACACTTTCAAAATCACATATGTGAATTCGGGACGGGATCTGTTGTGGCACACGACTGTACCGCAAGCGGCCGGTTTGCCTCTGGCGGTAGGGCTAGACACCTATGGCCGGCCACCGTCGCTGGCGAGTCGATTGGGCTCTTCGAACGCGATTTGTCCAATTGGTGCCGGTGACTTCCAGGGCCTGACGCTTGCGGAGAGAATGGCGAGTGACTTTGTCTCCAATAACCCCGAACGGGCATTGGTTGGGCGCAGGGCGACGAAGACGGAGTTCGTTCGACAATTGGCAAAAGATGCGCCAAGGACTATAGGGCTCTTTCTCCATGGATGCAAGGACCGGAGAAGCAAAGAGTTCGCGGTTTCGGTCTCCGCAGGTAGCCCGGGACGTTGTGACCTGTACCGGAGAAACTGAACCAAACTAAACTGGAAATCCCAAGAGGCGGAGAGGCCGGAAAGGGAGGAGAAGGTGAAGAAGAGTCGGTTTAGTGAAGAGCAGATCCTTGGGATC
>JALHNI010000221.1 GCA_022843605.1 Bryobacter sp. | reverse complement strand
ATTGGGCCCGGCAACTCGTGATGGAACGACTCGCCGATGCCCGTCAGCAACTGCCAGCGGGCGTTGTTCCCGAGATGGCTCCGGTAAGTACCGGGTTGGGTGAGATCGTCCAGTTCGTCCTCACGGTCGACCCGAAAGCGCCGCGTGCGTATAGCTTGATGGAACTTCGCACTCTGCTTGACTGGTTCATCAAACCGCAATTGCGCACCGTTCCGGGCGTCGTCGAAGTGAACAGCTTTGGTGGTGAACAGCAGCAGTACGAAGTGCTGGTCGATCCCACCAAGTTGGTGAGCCTCAAGCTGACCTTGCAACAGGTGATCGACGCGCTATCGAAGAACAATCTCAATGTTGGCGGGGCGTACCTCGAAAAAGCCGGCGAACAGCAACTGATCCGCGGCGTCGGCTTAATCGAGGGCATCGCGGACATCGAAAACATCGTCGTGGCCTCTGACGCCGGCACGCCAATCTATGTTCGATCCATCGGACTCGTGCGGCGCGGAGCCGAAATTCGTCAAGGAGCCGCGACCAAAGACGGCAAGGGCGAGACCGTGATGGGTGTGGCGATGATGCTGAAGGGCGAGAACAGCCGGCAGGTCGCGACGCGGATCATGGAGAGGCTGGAGCAACTTGGTAAGGCTCTTCCTCCAGGTGTCCGGATTAACCCTTTCTATGACCGTCGGACTCTGGTGGATCAAACGATTCGCACCGCCGTCAAGAACCTGGCGGAAGGCGGACTGATCGTCGTCGCGGTGCTCTTTCTGTTCCTTCTCCAGGTGCGCGCGGGGCTCATTGTTTCGGCGGCAATTCCTCTGTCAATGCTCGTCGCTATCGTTGGAATGCGCTATTTCAACGTCTCTGCCAACCTTATGAGTTTGGGGGCAATCGACTTCGGGCTGATCGTCGATGCCGCGGTTATCATTGTCGAAAATTGCGTTCGGCGGCTGGCCGAACGTCGCCGCTCGCTTGGCCGTGGACTGTCTCCTGAAGAGCGGCGAGAAACCATCCTCTCCGCGAGTGTGGAGGTAAGAAAGGCTGGGCAATTCGGCGAGATCTTGATCATCGCCGCGTACTTGCCGATTGTCTCGCTCGTTGGAATTGAAGGGAAGATGTTCCGTCCCATGGGTTTCACGGTGATTCTCGCTCTAACCGGCGCGCTTGTCTTGAGCCTTACGTTAATTCCTGCGCTGTGTGCCATTTTTCTGAGAGAGTCCAAACACAAGGACACGATGCAGGACCAAGCGAACGAGGATCATGAAGAGAACCCATTTGTCCGCGGGCTCCAGCGCATCTATCGGCCGGTCCTAGAATTCACTCTCTCTCACCGTCTCCTGACGATGCTGGCATCTGCCGCATTGGTTGTTGGCTCTGCCTTCCTGGCGACTTCCTTGGGTTCAGAGTTTCTACCCAAACTTGAGGAAGGTGCGCTCGCCATTAATTCAGTCAGATTGCCAGGAGTTTCTCTGCCCGAAGCAGTGAAGATGACTAGCTCGCTGGAACGAGTCTTGGGAGAGTTTCCTGAGGTTACAACTGTCGTATCGCGGATTGGCCGTCCCGAGATCGCGACCGATCCGATGGGGGTGAATACTGGCGACACCTACGTGCTACTGAAGCCTCAGCCCGAGTGGACATCGGCCCATTCTCGAGAAGAGTTAGTCGAGAAGATGGAGGACAAACTGCGCGAGTTGCCAACGATGAACTACACGTTCTCTCAGCCGATTGAGTTTCGGATGATGGAGCTGATTGAAGGCGTCGGTTCCCGGTCCGATATAGTCATCAAGATCTTTGGCGAGGATCTGGACGAATTGCGTCAACGGGCGGAGGCAGTCGGCAAAGTCATCGCCTCTGTACGCGGGGCGGCGGACCTCAAGGTTCAGCAGGTAAGCGGCCAGCCTGTCTTGAGCATCAAGGCGAACCGGGAAGCGATCGCCCGCTACGGCATCAATGTTGCTGAGGTCCAACAACTGATCCAAACGGCAATTGCTGGTACGCAGGCATCCACGATTCTTGAAGGATTCAAGCGATTTGACCTGGTCGTTCGTCTGATTCCGGAAGCACGCAATAGTCCGCAGGATTTTGCCAATCTTCTCGTCAGTACGCCAACGGGACAGAAGATCCCCTTGGGCCAGTTGGTCGAGTTCAAGAATGAGGAAGGCCCGATTGAAGTAAGCCGCGAGAATGGCGAACGGCGGATCTCGATCGAGGTCAATGTTCGGGGCCGCGACATCGGCAGTTTCGTCGTGGAGGCGCAACGCAAGGTCGACGAAGCCGTCAAGCTAAAACCGGGCTACCTGATGGTTTGGGGTGGACTCTGGGAACATCTCGATTCCGGCCGGGCACGGCTGATGATTGTTGTGCCGATCACTTTTCTGCTGATCTTCCTCCTGCTGTTCATCACCTTCCATTCGGTTGGCCAAGCGGCGCTTGTTTTCACTGGCATCCCATTTGCCGTCACCGGCGGAGTGTTTGCGTTGTTGGCGCGGGGCATGCCGTTCTCGATGAGTGCCGGCGTCGGGTTCATCGCTGTTTCGGGTGTGGCAGTGTTGAACGGCGTCGTGATGTTGGCCTTCATCAATCACAACCGGAGCACGGGGCTCTCCTGGTTCGACTCCGTGCGGACTGGAGCTCTCTCGCGACTTCGGGCTGTGTTAATGACCGCGGCTGTAGCCAGTTTTGGCTTCCTACCGATGGCCATCTCCACCACTGCGGGCGCGGAAGTGCAGCGGCCTCTGGCCACGGTCGTGATTGGTGGGTTAGTCACTTCCACCGCGCTTACACTGCTCGTGCTGCCCGCTCTCGTTTTGGCTTGGCAGGGAAGGAAATCTGGAGACTCAAATGCCAACTAATGAACAGCGAATTGTGCTGAAGATCAAAGGTATGGATTGCGCTGAGGAAGTAGCGATACTCAAGCGAGAGATCGGGCCGTTGGTTGGTGGCGAGGGCAATCTGTCATTCGACGTTCTCAAGGGCCAAATGACAGTCCTTCCATCCGCTCCCGATGCGGAATTAGAATCCATCGTCAAGGCAGTGCGGAATACGGGAATGGATGCGGTGCCCCTTGAAGTCAATCGCTCGAATCGGCCCGAGAAGAATTCCTGGTGGGAGCGGCAGGGCCGACTCACGCTAACTCTCGCCAGCGGCGCGCTCACGGCCTCGGGCCTGCTTCTGCATCTTAGCTTGACCGGGAACTGGGCGGATGTTTTGGGTTCAGAAGGAATGGGCCAAGCCAGTTCCATTCCGTTGGCCGTTCGTGCTTTGTATTTGCTGTCGGTATTGGCCGGCGTCTTCCTTGTCCTTCCAAAAGCTTGGTTCTCACTTCGTCGCCTGCGCCCCGACATGAACCTGCTGATGACAATTGCCGTTTGCGGAGCTGTAGCGATCGGCGAATGGTTCGAGGCCGCGACGGTTGCTTTCTTGTTTGCACTTTCCCTCACGCTCGAATCGTGGAGTGTGAGCCGGGCTCGACGCGCGATTGAAAAGTTGCTCGATTTGGCACCCGCGGTGATCCGAGTGATCGATTCGAGCGGCATGGTGATGGAAGTAGCTCCCGACACGGTGGCGGTCGGAACGGTGTTTCAGATTCGGCCTGGCGAACGGATTGCGCTCGATGGCGAAGTGGTGAAGGGAACGAGTGATGTAAATCAGGCGCCAATCACGGGAGAGAGCATCGCCGTCACCAAGGAAGCCGGTGCTGTCGTATACGCCGGCACCGTAAATGGCTCCGGAACTCTTGAAGTTCGCTCGACCAAGGCGAGCCAAGACACCACTTTGGCAACGATCATCCGGATGGTGGGCGAAGCTCAACAAAAGAGGGCTCCTTCTGAACAGTGGGTGGATCGCTTCGCGCAATACTATACGCCTTCCGTGCTAGTCGTCGCCTTCGCGATGTTCCTGATCCCTACTCTGGTTTTTGGTAAACCCTTCGATGTTTGGCTGTATCAAGCCTTGGTGTTGCTGGTCATCGCATGCCCCTGTGCATTGGTCATTTCAACGCCGGTCAGCGTGGTCGCCGCCTTGGCCGCTGCCGCAAAGAATGGAGTGCTGGTGAAGGGAGGGGTGCATATGGAGACTCCCGCGCGGCTGAAGGCCATCGCGCTCGATAAGACCGGAACACTTACCGAAGGACGTCCAGCCGTCGTCGAAGTAGTGACGTTGAGTGGACACACGGAAACGGAGTTGCTTGAGCGAGCTGCCGCCATGGAGTTCCATAGCGACCATCCACTGGCCCGCGCCATTGTTGAATACTGTACGGCGAAAGGTGTGAAGCCGCTTCCTGCCGAGGAGTTCACAATCATTCCCGGCAAAGGAGCCAACGGGCTCTGGAACGGCAAGAGGTATTGGCTTGGCTCGCATCGCTTCCTGGAAGAGCTTGGGCAGGAAACGCCGGCAGTCCATGAGCAATTAGAAGTGCTATCCAGCACTGGCCGAACCGTGGTGGTTATCGGAAACGAGAGCCATGTCTGCGGCTATTTAGCCCTGGCGGACACAATCCGGCCTGAGTCGAAGGCGACGATCCAGCGCCTCCGGGCTGCTGGAATCGAACACATTGTCATGCTCTCCGGGGACAACCGGGGGACGGCGGAAGCGATTGGCCGCGAGGCCGGGATCGACGAAATCCGGGCGGAATTGCTGCCTGCGGACAAGGTTACGGCGATCTCCGAACTGGTGGCTAGCTACAAGACGGTCGCGATGGTGGGAGACGGTATCAACGACGCGCCTGCGCTGAGCTTGGCCAGCTTGGGTATTGCGATGGGTGCTGCGGGGAGTGACACAGCCATGGAAGCTGCGGACGTCGCACTGATGTCGGACGATCTCTCCAAGCTTCCTTGGCTTGTTGAACATTCGCGCCGTATGCTGGGCATCATTCGTACCAATATCGTTTTGTCGCTCGCCGTCAAAGCAGTGTTTGTAGTGCTGACCATCCTGGGCCACGCGTCACTCTGGGCTGCGATTGCGGCGGACATGGGCATGTCTCTCCTCGTGATCTTCAATGCTCTTCGTCTTCTTCGGGATCAGGAGCCTAAAGCGACTTGAGGAAGGCCAACAGCAGCATCTTGTCTGCCCGTCCGACGCGGTGGGGCAACGTTTTGGCCCGTTCTCTAGAAGCTCCCATGTTCAACTAGCATCTGGCCTCCACGAGCATCTGAACGGGCAGGTCTGAAGAATTGGACACAACTACTGCAACGTGCATCGAACGCGCCGCCCGAAACACCACCGACGCAGATCTAACTCCGAGACTCGCCTCAAGCACAAGGAGTTCGGCCTCCGGATCGACTGAGTCGAGCCAAGCTTCGTAATCTCCAAAGCGGCACAGTAGTAAATCAAAGGTTTGGTCGGCGGAGACTCCAAACGAAAGCACTGAGCCCTCGCGAAGTTCAAACGCGTAAACGGAATCGTCATCGATCTGCAACTCCAGCACCTCAAGAATGGCGTCTGGCGTAACAAAAAGCGCCTCGTGATGCATCTCAGCAATTGGCACCAATTCGAGGAAGACGTCCTGTAAATAGAGTTCCTCCATCACTACTTCTGCCCCCCTACTGGGTAAGACGCAAAGGAAAATTGAAACCTGACCGGCGAAATGAGAATCTGGAACTTGTCGGCTAGCCGCATGAAGCAGCAAGAACCCTTGGGACCTCTGCCAGAGCTCAAACTGCTTGACGAAGCGGGCCAGCCGCTCAGCGAGCAGATTCACGCCATTTTCCTTCCGCTGGAAACCCGATTTCGCTTGAAATTCAAGGCGATTGACGATGAGGCGATAGTTAGAAACCTATTCGATCAAGCCGCACAGATATACGCGAAACAAGAGAGTTCCGGGCAAGAAATCGACAAGCCGGAGGGCTTCGCGTGGAGAGTCCTATGCAATCTGGCAACCTCGGTTCTTCGTCGATCCGAAGAAAAGGTGATGAACGGTTCGGTCAACGGGCTTTCCGGTGAAAGGGTCCTCGTCGCGCTGTCCTCCATCACTGGTACTCCCGATCAAATCGTTAATCAGGTTTACGCTAGGGAAATCTTTGAGCAACTCAGCGAAACTGAGCAGAGGTGCGCAACTCTGAAGACAATCGGCTTCTCCAGCAACGCGGTTGCCAAAACGCTCAACATGACTACAGGATCAGTGGACAAGATGATGCAACGAATACGGGATCGTTTTCGTTCGCGGGCCGACGGCGGTCAAAATTCTGGCGGCTGAGGTTCAAGTTCTTGAGACACGATTCTGAGAAAGCGCCCTATAATTACTGAGGTTCCATGCCGAAAGAGGATGAATTCAAGCCAATCGAAAACATGCTGGCGCATGCGAACCCCAATCCCAACCGGGAGGGATGTCCGTCTCCGGCGGAGCTCGAAGAACTAGCTCTCATGCGGCGCGATGCCAGCGACCCACTGTATGTCCACGTGTCTCACTGCTCGCCATGCTACTCGGCGATTCGCGAGCTGCAGCGACACCGCGGCGTCTCGCCGCTGGGTGCGTCTAAAAGGGTTTGGACGTGGTGGGCTGCGGCTGCAGCGCTTCTCTGCGTTATTGCTGGTGCGGTCTGGTACGCGATGCAGACGCGGTCAAAGGCAGTCGCACCTATCGTGGCTCAATCAAATGTGAAGTTGCCCTCGACAATTCTGGACCTGCGGCCGTTCGCAACGGTGCGAAGCGAGGAGAGTTCAAATGGGTCGACTCCTCTAGCCATGTCCCGTCGTCGTCAAAACGTAGTCCTAGTCCTGCCGGTGGCTTCTGCGGAAGGCGAGTATGCCCTAAAGCTGCTGGATAGTAATCTTGCGCCCCAAATGACTTCCACGCCGGTCGCCAAACTTGCCGATGGCGTCACAAGTATTTCGACAGAACTGGATCTCACCCGCATTTCAGCCGGTCGCTACACGCTCGCCCTCAAGCGTGAGCCCGAAGACTGGCGCTATTTCCCACTTCAGGTGCGGTGAGTTCCCGAATATGCGGTCGCCGCAGGATCGATTTGTTAGTCGGTTCTGACCATCTACGCGAGTGTTCATGATCCCATCGGTCACGAGAGATCTGTTCGGGAGGCTGGGCCGAGGATGCCCCGCCTCCAAGTTGAACGTCATGGGCGGATGCCGTATCGTTACTAATGAGCGAAAATCAAAAAGCTGAACAACTTCGCGTTCGGTTGGTCGAGATTGCCCTCGAATGGGAGCACTACTTCGGAGTCGCGCCTAGCATCACAAATTCAGTCTCGGAAGTTGATGCAGCTTTGCTTGTTGGAATGCAGGCAGGAGACTATTGTGCGGCTGGCGTATCTCGAACCGCTGTCTCGAAAGATGTGGACTTCATTTGCAAGGGTATTCGCTATCAAGTGACGGCAAACCGCCCGAGCGGAAAGCCTGGTTCACCAGTGACATTGGTGAGTAGAAAGACCGAGGAAAAGAGGCCCTTCGGGTGGGATCGCCTAATATGGATTCTCTACGACAACCTCTACGTGCTTCAAGAAGCATGGGAGTTTACCGCTGAAGAATATCGTGCTCTGTTTGAAAAGGAAAAGCGATTGTCGCCGGCGCACATGAGACAGGGGCGCTGTTTGTCGAAACGTTGCAATGAAAATTGACGATTTGGTGCAATGCTCAGTTCCGCTCATGTGGGAAAACTCAGACGCCAGCTTTCCATATACCATTGGAGCTACTGGCCTTCTGATCGCAGCGTGGGGCGACTTTTATGTGTCGACGACACGACATAACATCAAAGGAAGGCAGATCGCCGAGCTACTGGTGCCTTGCGAGGAAAGGGGCCGCGAATTCCTTCCGTTCGAAGCTGCATTTAGCGCCGCGATCAATCCCAACGAGGAAGATACCGATTACAAGGATTTCATACTGTTGAAGGTTGCCAAGTCCCTCGTCGCGCCAGAGTCTCTGATCACGCCGCAGTGGTTTGATCTGCACTTCAGGCGGCATGTGCCCGAATTGCTTCCGAACGACGAGCTCTGCGTAGCTGGATTCCCGAAGAGCATTCAGTCCATCGAATACGATGAGGCTCATATCCGCAAGCAGCGACTGATTGTGGATGGCGTACACCTCGGTCAGGCAGAAAGCGCACACTGCCATACGATTCGCTTCCACGATGTGACGATGGTTCCGGACGCAGCGATATCAGAGGAGCCGCTCAGCGGTCTTAGTGGATCTCCAGTGTTCGTTATGAGATCTACAGGCGGC
>JALHNI010000220.1 GCA_022843605.1 Bryobacter sp. | reverse complement strand
ACTTCTTCATCGAACTGGTAGCCCGGCCCGCTCTTGCGCTTGGGTAACTTGAGGGCGAGATGCCGCAGGTAGGTGAACAGCTTCTCCAGATCGCTGTCCTGATACGGAATCACCTGGCTCAGGAAGCTATAGAGATTGCGGAAGGCCTGAAGCTTGCCGCGCCATAGTTCAGTTTCCTTCTCTTCCGAGTCTTGCAGTTGCTTAAACCGCGAGACCGCCAGGTCCAACACCGCATTCATTGCCTTGTGGTCACCAGGGCTCTGCCTCCGCTTTGGCGCGAAGAAGACTTGGGAGAACTGGTCCACTTCAGTCTGGAGATAGATACCGGTTGCGTCGAGCTCCGCCTTGACCTCGTACAACTTGTCTGGGTCTACTTCCTCCCCCATGACCGAGCCTTCGTAATACTGGCGGAAGGCCTCCTGAATCTCGGCGGGATCATTGACGAAGTCCAGCACAAAGGTGTCGTCCTTCAGGGGATGCGTCCGGTTCAGGCGCGACAGGGTCTGCACGGCTTGGATGCCTGCGAGCCGCTTATCCACGTACATCGTGTGCAGCAAGGGCTGATCGAATCCGGTCTGATATTTCTCGGCCACGAGCAACACGCGGAATTCCGGTTTGGCGAAGGTATCAGGCAGCTCCTTTTCCTTGAGGCCGTCATTCATCCCGACCTCCGTGTACGACGTCTCCGGGAGTTTGTCATCTTCCACGCTGCCCGAGAACGCCACCAAGCTCTTGATCGGGTAACCCTTCTCTTGGATGTGGCGGTCAAACTCCTGCTTGTAGCGCACGGCCTCCAGCCGCGAGCCGGTCACCACCATCGCCTTGGCGTGGCCGCCGACCTTGTGCCGCGTGAAGCGTTCGAAATGCTCGACCATCACCTCGGTTTTCTGACCGATGTTGTGCGGATGCAGGCGCATGAAGCGTGCCAGTGCCTTGGCCGCCTTCTTGCGCTCGACGTTGGGGTCGTCCTCGGCCTTCTTAATCAGTTTGTAGTAGGTCTGGTAGGTGACGTAGCTCTTCAGCACGTCTTCGATGAAGCCCTCCTCGATGGCCTGGCGCATGGTGTAGCGGTCGAAGGGTTCGCCGTTTCGGCCGAAGATCGCCAGTGTCTTGTGCTTGGGCGTGGCGGTGAAGGCGAAGAAGCTCATGTTCGGCTGCTGGCTCCGCTTGGCCATGGAACGGAACAGCCGTTCCAGCTCGACTTCGCCTTCCTCCTCCGCCATCTCCTGGGCCTTGCGGCGAAGCTCAGCCCCGCCCAACACGTCCTTGAGTTCAGTCGCCGTCTCGCCCGACTGCGAGCTATGTGCTTCGTCGATGATCACCGCGTACTTGCGCGTCGGCAGATAACTCTTGGCTCCTTCGCCGCGCTCTTCACTCAGCTTCGCAAGCTGCCCGGACACGAAGGGAAACTTCTGCAGCGTGGTGATGATGATCGGCACGCCGTCTTCAAGGGCTTGGGCGAGCTGGCGCGAGTCCTCGTCGATCTTCTGCACCACACCCTGGCGATGGTCGAACTGGTAGATGGTGTTCTGCAACTGGCGGTCCAACACCACACGGTCGGTGATGACGACCACGCTGTCGAACAGCCGCTCGTCGCGATCGTTATGCAAGCTGGACAGGCGATGCGCCAGCCAGGCAATGGTGTTGCTCTTGCCGCTGCCGGCCGAATGCTCCACCAGGTAGTTGTGCCCCGCACCTTCGCCCGCGGCGGCCGCCACCATATGGCGTACCGCCTGCAGCTGGTGATAACGCGGAAAAATCAGGCTTTCCTTGCGCAGCTTTTTGCCATCGTCCGTGGTCTTCTCTTCCACATCGAGGTGAAGAAAGCGCGCGAGCAGGTCGAGCAGGCTGTCGCGTTGCAATACCTCTTCCCACACATACGCCGTCTTGTAGTTGCGCCCCTCGCGGTCGGGAGGGTTGCCCGCGCCGCCGTCTGTGCCTCGATTGAAGGGCAGAAAGTGGGTCGATGAGCCGGCCAGGCGCGTGGCCATGTGCGCCTCTTCGGTATCCACCGCGAAGTGCACCAGTGCCCGCTTGGTGAACACGAAGATGGGTTCACGCGAGTCGCGGTCGTGGCGGTACTGGTGGATGGCGTTCGCGGCCGTCTGGCCGCTCAAGGGGTTCTTGAGCTCCAGCGTCACCACCGGTATGCCGTTGACCGACAGCACCACATCCAAGGACTTCTCTGACGTCGGGCTGAAGTGCAACTGCCGCGTGAGACCAAGTCGATTGGCGCGGTAGCGCGCCTCCAGCTCCGGGTTCAAACCGTGAGCCGGGCGGAAGAAGGCGATCCGCAAGGTCTTGCCGAAGCACTTGAATCCGTGCCGCAGTGTGGCCAGCGTGCCATAAACGTCGAGCCACTTGCACAGAGATTCCAGCACCCGCGCGCCCGTCTGCTCCCCGTGCAGCGCCTCCAGCTTCTCCCACACCTTGACTTGGGTGGCTCGGATAAAGTCCAACGCCTCATCAGAGAAGATCGCCCGCTCGCGGTCGAAGCCTTTTGCGGCAACTCGCAGATAACCGTCAGCCAGCAAAACCGCCTCGATGGCAGTCTCGAAGGCAGCTTCACTGGTGCGTTTCATACGGGCAGTCTCCTCAGTTTCCTGAGCAAGTAATGGGCGACTATCTGCGAAAACGGAGGCAGCTCGACCTCGGAAGATCCGTCCCATTTCGAAAGCTCCTTCGCGTGGTTGAGCTTCGCTGTACCAAGCCCTTGAAGGAAGCCCGTCAGTGCAGACTTGCGATTTTCGGCAAGCCGGGTCCAGTTGAGGTTTAGGACTTCGTTGATCGCCGTTCTCACAGCCTCATCGTTTGATGTGATTTCCCCATTACCCAAGAAGCGGATCTTGCGTTCAACTGGATGGGCAGGGTCACAAACACTGAAGCATAGTCCACTGTTTCCCTTGCGCGAATCACAGTGCTGCTTGTCAAAGGGTTGACCTTCGTTTCCCTTGCACACACCCAGCAGATTGCCGAAATCGAGCTGCCGCCCGGGGTGGTCGGATTGGCATTGCCAGTGCTCGATCTTCATGTCTTCGGACGTAGCCCGAATACGCGACTGACAGTAGCAGCACAAGCCCCGCTGCTCGGCCACCAGCGCCTGCCGCAAGGCGGCCTTGTCGGCGTAGTTGTCATAGTCGGCATGAGGTTGTTGGCGATGTTGGGTCAAGGTGGCGGGCTCCGGCCCCTTCTGAATAGTCCGCATCTACTCTGCGCCGTCCAGAAAACGGATTAGCGAACTGGCCCGGGTCAACTCGGGTTCGTCCTCGCCAAGCTTCCGTGCAAGGGCCGCAATTGCGGCGCGGGCATCGTCGAAGCGCTCTTGATCGATCAGTTCAAACAGGGTTTTCAGTTCACCATCCACCTGCCGGTTGCGCACAGGAGCGCCCATGAACTCCTGCAGGATGCGGTTGGCATCCATGCCATACGCCTCGGTGGGCACGGTCACGCTCACCTTGCCATCCACGAACTCGAGGAAACGAACGCAGCGCGCCGGTACTTCGCCCAGCACCAGGGGCGAATGGGTGGTCACCACGAACTGGCAGGCCCCGAAGATTTGGCGCAGGCGTCGCAGGACATCACGCTGCCACTTCGGATGCAGGTGCAGCTCGATCTCGTCGATCAGCACCAGCGCCACACCCTCGGCGATGGGGTCGTCGCTGTCCGGGTTGGCAATGGCTAGGCGCCGGGTCAGGTCGAACACCAAGGCCAAAAGACCGCGCTCACCGTCGGAAAGCTGGTGCAGGTAGAAGGGCCGGCCACGCTTATCCACCACAAAGCCGAGGCGTGGTTGCTCCTGGATGCGCAAGTTGCCGAACTCGGGCATTAAGTCGGCCACTACCGTACGCAGCGCGTCCAGCACCCTGAGGCGGCGTGGCTCGCGGGCCGTGCCCAGCTTCTCCTGGGTGCGGAACCAGTGCATGAATTCGCGCAGCTCCACCTCGCGGTCATGCAGGGCACGGCCGTAGGCGATGGACGGATCGAAGGGCTTGGCCTCTGGCAGGCTGCGCGGCTGGCCGGGCAGCTGGCGCTTAGGCGAGAAATACACCGCCAGCGGCGGATGGGCCGCGCTCCTCAGGGCCGCCAACGCGGTGCGGGTTTCCTTCATGCCCGCCTCCAGTTCACCGGTCAGCGTGCGGGCGTTCAGCGCCTGGGCAAAGTCGGTGGCGGCGGTGGCAATTTCAGCCTGCCGCAGCAGCACGACGCGATCGCCCTTCTCATCCGCCGCACGTAAGCGCTGCACACCGGCATTGATGGTTTGGCCATCGATCCGGATGCGGGTGGACACCTCCAACGAGCCCTTGTCACCGTGGATGTCGTCATCGGTGAAGTACAGCGGCGCCGAGCGTGAGGGCGTGAACTCCGGCAGTGCCCGCGACAGCAGCACTGTTAATGCGTGCAGTATTGTGGACTTGCCCACGCCGTTGACGCCCGCGATGAGCGTCACATCGGTTTCAAAGGTGACATCGAGCTGCTCGAAGCCACCGCAGTGCGCGAGGGAAAGGCTCTCCAGTTTCATCCGGCCATCTCCTCCAGCGGGATCTGGCCGGTGACGGTGGCGGTAATTAGCGATGCGCGGTGTTCTGTCAGTAGAGAAACAGACGCGGATACTTCACTCGTCACGGCATTGAAACGAATCTCTACCTTGCGCAGATACGTAACCAATTCCTTTTGCTCTGACAACGGAGGGAGCGTCATCTGCCAATCCAGAACGTGGCCTTGTGAAACTTTTACCATAGTTCCACTAGAGCCTCGAGCATCACGGCGAATTTGCACCCTAGACTCAGTTGTAACGAGAAAATAAGTCAGATACTCAGGTAATACTTGATCAGCCCTAACACGTAATCGGTAAATCAGATCAGGAATCAACAGATTTGGCTCGTCTTCAGGAACGCAAGCAACGTCCGCAACAAGATCCGGTGTATTCCCCCGAGTAATCAGGACATCTCCTTTGCGAAGTGAAAATTTCTCGTCGTCGCCATCGGACGCTCTAAGGGCTTTGTTTTCCTCGCGTTTGAAACGGCCTTTAGATACAGCACTGAGTTTCAGAACCCCAAGTTCATCAAGTTCCGCTGGCATATTAGCCGCGACGGGCGAGCTACCTTGATCCATTGATTCTGCCAAAAATTTTATGCGCCGAATTTCCCAATGCATAGGAATTTCATCCAGCCATTCCTGATCGCAAGGTTTCATGGGCACATCTAGATCAAGGCCATGAGTGACAACGCGGCTGATTAGCGCAGCACGCCTTTCTTCCATCAGCTCCAGCATGCGTTCCTTTTCGGCGATCAGGTTATCAATGCGAGCGATTTCGCGATCAAGGTAGTTGGCGATCTTGTCCTGCACGTCACGAGAGGGCTCCGGAAACAGAACGGAGCCCTGAAACTCAGAATTCAATCCGGGTTGAGCAGCACCTCTGATTTCGCACCCTATCTGCTGCTGTACGTAAGACGACTGTAAGGAGTAAAAGTGAAATTTTTGGTTCTGCCGATCGTTAAATCGAAGTAAGAATACGTGTTCATTTACAGCAGCTTCTGTAACTACGTACCTAGTAACAACTGCAACTTTTCCAATGGTTGCGCCATCCTTCACAAGCAATACATCACCCTCACGTATTATTCCCGAACCCATCGACTCAAAGAATTCGCGTGATACATATCTAGCGTTTGAAAGGAACCACTCTCCCCTCCAGCCAATGTGTTCACCCCCAATGCTGAGGACACCGCCCTCGAAAGTATCTGTATCGCTTACTTCGCGACGCCCACTTTCAAGCGATCGAAGCAGCCATTTGAGCCGTCGAAGAGGAAAACCCTCTTGCGCTTTCATGGCGGAGCCACTCACTCTGTCACCTCACGCAGCAACTCCAGAATCCGCTGCTCCACGCCGGCCAGTTCCGCGTCGATCTCGTGCAGCGGACGCGGCGGTTGATATTGGAAAAACACACGGTTGAAATTGATCTCGTAGCCTACCTTGCCGATGCCGTTGTCCTGTTCGTCCAGGGTCTCGCGGTCGATCCAAGCGTCGGCCACATAGGGCCGCACCTCGCGCAGGAAGTAGCTGGCAATATCTTCCTTAAGCGGAATGTTTTCAAAGTCATTCAACGCTGAGTCTGATTCGTACTGAATTTCCTTATCCTGTTCGCCAGCGTATAGACCAAGTAGCTCATGTAACGCGGTGATATTCTGTGAAACGGTTTGGCATGGAAATAACGTGTTGTCGAGGGCATTTTCACCTATATTGCTGATTTTGGAAATGACTGGTTCTGCATCAGGATCAACGCCAGTAAAACAATCGCGGAAAATCTTCCTCTGTGTGGTGCCCTTGGCGCCCTTGGCCCAGCCTTCGATGTCACCAGGCAGGGTCTTGAAAACCTGTTGCACGTCATCCCAGACGCGATTCCAGTCAAATTGCGGTTCGCTGCCGAGCTGGTCCTGCACTGCCTGCAGGGCGTCGAACAGCTCCGGACAGGTGTTGAGAAAACGCTCGCGACCCTCTTCGGTGATCTGAAAGCGCAGGCGCAGCGGGCGCAGCACGGTGATGCGGCGGTAGCCGAAATCGCTGTTGTCGAAGACGCGGCTGGTCTTGCTGTCTTCCAGCGCGCCGTGTTCGCGGGTGACGGCATCAAGCGCGGCTTGGTCTAGGTAGCGGCGCTTGTCGCCCAGGCTGCGTTTCATTGGCGTGAAGCGCGCGCGGGCGTCGATGAGCTGGATCTTGCCCTTTCGATGCTGAGCCTTGCGGTTGGTGACCACCCAGATAAAGGTGCCGATGCCGGTGTTGTAGAACATCTGCTCGGGCAGGGCGACGATCGCTTCGAGCTGGTCACGCTCGATGATCCAACGCCGGATCTCGCTCTCGCCGCTGCCGGCCCCGCCGGTGAATAGCGGCGAGCCGTTGAACACCACGGCGGTGCGCGAACCGGGCCTGTCGCGGTCGCCCGTTTTGTGGTCCTGGAACTTGCTCATCATATAGAGCAGGAACAGCAAGGCACCGTCGTTGATGCGCGGCAGCTTGCCGCTGTAGCCACGGAAATTGGGCCAGCGGTCGATGGTCTTTTTTTCCGCCTTCCAGTCCACACCGAAGGGCGGGTTGGCGAGCAGGTAGTCGAAGCGGTGATCTGGAAACGGGTCGTCGGTGAGGGTGTTGCCCAGCACGACTTGGCCGTCTTTGTGGCCCTTGATCAACAGGTCGGACGCGGCCACGGCATAGGAGCGCGGGTTGTAGTCTTGCCCGAAGACCTTGACCGTGGCTTGATCGTTGTGGGCGCGGATCCAGTTCTGTGCTTCGGCCAGCATGCCGCCGGTGCCGCAGGCGGGGTCGCAGATGGTGACGATGACGCCGGCCTGCGTGAGCACGCTGGTGTCGGGCTCCAGCAGCAGGTTGACCATGAGCCGAATGACTTCACGCGGGGTAAAGTGATCGCCCGCCGTTTCGTTGGCGGCTTCGTTGAAGCGGCGGATCAGGTCTTCGAACACCAGCCCCATGGTGATGTTGTCGACGCGCTTAGGGTGCAGGTCGATCTCCGCGAACTGGGCAACTACCTGGTAAAGGCGGTTCGACTCCTCGAGCTTCTCGATCTCCTTGTCGAACTCGAAGCGCTCGAAGATCTTGCGGATGTTCTCGGAGAAGCCGGCGATGTAATCGGCCAGATGGCGGCCGATGTTGTCGGGGTCGCCCTTGAGCTTGTAGAAGTCGAGCTGGCTGTGGTTGTGGAAGCCCAGCGGGACGCCGTCTTCATCCTTGGCCAGGTTGTTGAGGATGGCGTCGATATTAGGGATGCCCTTGCTGCTCAGCTCGGCGTGGCGTTTGAGTACCGCTTCCTTGCTGGGCGCCAGCACGGCATCGAAGCGACGCAACACGGTCAGCGGCAGCATGACCCGTTCGTACTGCGGTGGGCGGTAAGGGCCCCGTAGAAGGTCGGCCACTGACCAGATGAAGTTGGCGAGTTGTTGGAAATTAACGGAAGTCATTAAGTGCGTTTATATTTTTAGCGAACACTAGTTTGGAATTTATTCTGCAAAAAAAGAATAGCGAACTATAGCGCAATTAACGCTCCACCAACACCACCTCAACCACCTTAGTCTCATCATCCCGCCTAAACTGCAATTCAACTTTCTCCCCTGCCTTAAGCGTGCGCAAAATATTCGCATACGAGGCCAAGTTGCTAATCTTTTGTCCGGCTAGTTGAATCAGGATATC
>JALHNI010000219.1 GCA_022843605.1 Bryobacter sp. | reverse complement strand
TGCTCTTCCGATCTCGGGTACGATAATCTGGGAGAGAGGGACTCCACGAACATATTCGAGCACGAGATAATCGGCCCCTTCGTGTTCGGCGATGTCGTAAAGTACCACTATGTTTGCGTGGCTGAGGGCAGACACGGCTCGCGCTTCTTCGAGAAATCTCGCGCGGTGCGTAGGATCGGAGGACAGCGCCGCGGAAAGCACCTTGATCGCAACGGTGCGATGCAGCCGCTGATCGGTGGCGAGGAAAACTGCGCCCATTCCGCCGGCGCCGAGTTCGCTTTCGATGCGGTAGGGGCCGACCAGAGATCCAATTCGAAATCTCGAATGAAGGGGAACCGGCACCTGGGTGGCCGTGGAAACTGGCTGTACCTCCAAGAATGCAACTGCCTCGTCGCGAGGTTCCAACAAGGACAACACCTCAGCTTCTAAGTCGCGGTCCCCACCGCATGAGGCGGCGACGAATGCGTCCCGATCCTCTTCCGCCCGCGCCGCCGCCGCATGGTAAAGCTTTTCAATCATCGTCCAGCGATCTGCCGTCATTATGCACCCTGCCTACCTAGTTCACGAGCAAGCCAAGCTTTAGCCAGCTTCCAATCGCGCAGCACGGTTTGGGGCGATACTCCCAGCACGGTAGCGGTCTCCTCAGCGTTAAGGCCACCAAAAAAACGCAGTTCGATGACTTTGACTTTCCGCTCGTCCATCCTGGATAGCGCATTGAGAGCATCGTTGAGCGCGAGAATCTGTCCATCCGAAGCTTGCGACGCAAGACTCAGGTCCTCGGCGCTATCGAGGGGGATGGCGGCTATACCTTCTCCGCCCCGCTTGTCAGTACGTCTGGCGCGAGCGGCGTCGACGAGAATGCGCCTCATGATCCGCGCCGATAAGGCATAGAAATGCTCGCGGTCTTTCCATGGAAGCATGCGAGCCGGTATCAGGCGAAGGTAAGCCTCATGGATCAAAGCCGTGGTCTGCAGCGAACGACCCGCTGGCTCGCGGCGTAGATATTTTTTCGCCAGGCGCCGCAATTCCCCGTCCACTGCGGGTGCTAGACGGTCAAGGGCACCTTCGTCCCCGGCGCTCCAGGCCTGCAAAAGGGCGGTGATATCGATTGGCTCTGGATCCATGGGCAGGCAGCGTTGCGCGGCCTGCCCAGTGTACCTAAGCTGGCCTCTTGGAGGAATTGTTACCGGGATCCGTCACTCTGCGCTCGCTTGATGACGAGGCTGGAAACCGCCTCGCCCAGCTTCAGCCCGACATCCGTGTCGGCTGGGATGTGAATACCGCCCCACACGCGCGAGGAGGCTGCTTGCGCCGCCTGCGAATTGAAGTATGTGGCTTCTGCCGGGAACAAGTAGGAGAGCATGGTGGCGCTCGCTTGTGAGAGGGTTGCGTGAGCCGCTACGTAGCCGGGAAAGTTTGGGGTCGGAACGACAGTTGTCAGGCTGGGATCCATCTGGCTCGGACGAATTGACCAGTAGGCATACTTGGCGTCCCAACAAGCGATCAGCGCATCGAATTGAGCCACCGATGTTAGAGCGTAGGCGCGGGCGGCGCGAGGCGGGTTTGCCGCAAGCCCATACTCGAAGATCTTCTGCTCGAGGATATCTCCCCAAAGCTTATACACGAAGGCGCTCGCCCAGAAGTACACTGCCGTGTTGCTGGCGACGGTGCGGTTGAAATTCTTTACCGTTGCCAGCTGTGCCGCCAATTCGGGCGAATTGAACGCAGGCGGGGGGCTTGGACGGAGTTGGCTCCCGTCGGTTAGCACCCAAGTCCGCCATTTCGCGATCTGGGGATTCACTGGGTTTGTGCCCGTCCAAGAGCCGGGTGTGGAGGGTATGGCGCCGGCCCACGGAACCTCTGAACCGTCAGTACGGCCTCGCTGAATCGCGCGTTCCGCTGCGGCGCGACCCACGGCGAGCCCTGCGGCAATGTCGCTTGGGTACTGAATCCCGGCGGCAACCATAGCATCTCCGGCTTGTTGGGCCAGGTCGTTGAAGGCCTGCTGATTCGCCGGGAAGAGATAAGACAGGACGGCCGCTGCAGCACCTGCCGCCGCCGCGTGCTCCGACGGATAAGACGGGCTATCGGGCGTGGCAATGCGAGTCTTCAAGGTCCGGTCCGCCTGGGCGGGGCGCGGACGATTGTAAAAATACTTGGCTTCCCAAGTGGCTATCTCCGCGTCCGCGATGGCGACGTTCATTAATGCCAGCGCGCGAAATCCAGGAAAACTAGAGAAGCCGGTGTTTGCCATGGCGACCTGCTGCCATCGGTAATTGGGAGAACCGGCGCTCCAGTAGGCCACCCGGCCGGCAAGTTCCGGCGCGGGGTCGTTTACAGCGGTTCGAACCGCCAGCAGCTCGCGGGCGGATTCCCCCCGCTGCGGAGGGGAATCGGGGCGAATCTCGCTTGCGGCCGTCAGCAGCCAAGGCCGCCAAAGGCGGGCGTCGGGCTCGACGGTTCCCGAGGAGGCCCGATGTTGGGCCAAAGCCGCAACCCCGAACAGGCACAGGATATAAGGGATCAAACGCATAGAAGCTCCTTCACTTACTACCGCGGGGCGAAGGACCATAAATGACAATCCAGGGCATTTTTCTTTTCTAGCCACTTGGTTTGGGCTTTATCGGACGCGATCGTGCACACATAGACTCACCGTCGGTTGCTCAGCCCCAGAATGATCTTGGCTGCGCTCGCGCTTGACGGACTAGGGCAAAGTTCTCCACCGGCCGCGTGGTCGGCTTGAGGTATGTCCCTCAGCAGCCCGTTTTTTTCGGGCCACTCGTGCAAGTAGGTTCACAGGGAACTGTCTGCACAAGGCCGGCGCGCAAGATGGGTGAAAGGTCGCTTGTCACGATGACCCGAAGGGGTGCAAAAGCCGTAATAACCGCCCCTCTGGAGGCGCTAACGAGCCAGAAAACGGGGAATCCGCTGAAGGACAAGTGGACCCGGAAGCAGCCATCTTGGCGCGTGACGAAAACGGTGAAGAGCATCATTAAAGACGCGCTAGCAAAGAAGGATTGCGCCGCGCCGGGGGCGCTGTTGATCACAATTGGTGGGCATCGTAGATGCCTTAAGAAAGTGTGATCGAGCGAAGCTCGTCAACAAGGGGCGGGGAAGAGCAGTTCGCAGTGTGGGGGAGCTTGAAGGCCCGCTGTCTCCAGCCGGGTGGGCGAACATGCTCGGAGGGTGGGGTGGGGCAGGTTTTAACGAGGGCGAGCGCTTGAAGAAGAAAGGTCTTCCAATGTTGGGAGGATAAACTGTTTTTCCCCTGGATACGCTGGCGTTGTGTAAGGTGGTCCCAAAAATTGGAACAGTTTTGGGGCAGTTCCTAAAGTGATCGACGGCAGGTGGGGGGGGCAGCCTTCCGGCCGCCCGTTTCAGTCCGTTCCTCCCCGGCGCTTGAGGTGTGTAAGGTTTCTTAGACTCCTCCGTCAGCACCTATGAACGGCGCAGAAAGAGCGTTGATCACAGGAGGCTTAACATGTTGCAGCTACTAATTTTGATCGTCGGCCTCGCGGCCATAGCCTGGGTAAACTGGTACTTTTTCATGGCACCCAAGGCTGCCGTTATGGCGAAAGCGTCGGCCAGCGGAAGCCAGGAAGTCACCATAACCGTGGAAGGCGGGTATTCGCCCTCGGTAGTACGTGCAAAGAAGGGGCAACCGCTCCGGCTGATTTTCGACCGGAAGGAGAAGTCCCCGTGCTCTGACGAGGTCGTAATCAGCGAGTTCGGCGTTCGCCGGTTCCTCAAACCGTTCGAAAAGACTGTGATCGACGTCACGCCAACTAAGGCGGGCACTTTCGAGTTTGCATGCGGGATGAGCATGCTCCGCGGACAAATTGAGGTGGAGGGATAACCATGGAATCGAAGACAGCAACATTCAACGAGATCACCTTCCCTGTTCAAGGAATGTCCTGCGGGTCGTGCGTCCGGCACATCAAGGCGGCACTCGAGCGCCACACGGGCGTTAAGACGGTGGAAGTGAACTTGGCGGCACGCGAGGTCGCGGTGTCGTACAACCCGCAAACTACCGAACCGGCCGCTATTGCCGAGGCAATTCGGAAGAGCGGCTACATGCCGGGCATTCCACGAGCGGAATAACGACAGTGAAAACGGAGACAACTACGATGCAACCGACAACAGTGAACATAGCTGACGTGACGATTCCCGTGTCCGGCCTGACCTGCGCCTCTTGCGTGGGCCACGTCCGGGAAGCACTGGAAGAACAGCCCGGCGTGACCGCTGCAAACGTCAATCTTGTGACTCGTGAAGCGAAAGTGTCATTCAACCCCGGTGACACCAGCGTGGAAACTCTGGTGGAAGCTATCCGTAGCCGCGGCTATGGCGCGGAGCTGCCGGTCGTTCGAGCCAGTTTGGCCGAGGAACAGACGGCCCAAGAGAAGGCGCAGGCCGAGGAATACAACGATCTGCGACGAAAGGCGATTGCGAGCGGAGCGCTGGGTGCGGTTGCCATGGTTCTCTCGATGCCGTTGATGTCGGGAGGTGATCACTTAACGCATGGGGGCGGAGATCCGATTCTAGGGCCGCTGATGAACCTCGTTGAACCGCCAATGCGCACTGCGATGCCCTGGTTGTATTCGATCGATCCGACGGTCTTGAAGTGGGTGCTTCTCACGCTCACCGTCGCGGTGATGGGCTGGGCGGGACGCCAGTTCTACACTCGCGCCTGGACAGCCTTCCGGCATCGCACGGCGGATATGAACACGCTGATCGCCGTTGGCACGGGGGCAGCCTTCGTGTACTCCCTGGCGGCGACTATCGCGCCGGACTTTTTCGTGCGGCACGGCGTGCCGGCGGAGGTTTACTACGAAGCCGTGGCGATGATCATTGCGCTGGTGCTTACAGGCAATGCGTTGGAGAGCCGGGCGCGAGGAAAGACTTCCGAAGCACTGAAGAAGATGCTCCTGCTGCAGCCCGCTCAAGCCCGTGTCCTTCGCAACGGCGCGGAAGTCGACGTTCCTGCCGGCGAGGTCCAAGGGGGCGAAGTGGTTCTGGTGCGGCCCGGGGAGCGGGTTCCGGTGGACGGCATCGTCATCGAAGGCAGAAGCGCCGTCGACGAATCGATGCTCACGGGCGAACCTGTACCCGTGCAAAAGGAAGTGGGCGACAAAGTGATTGGCGGTACCCTGAACCGCCTCGGTTCTCTTCGCTATCGGGCGACGGCCGTCGGCGCGGCCGGCATGCTCTCGCAGATCGTGAAACTGATGCGGGAAGCCCAGGCGTCACGGGCACCCATGCAGAAGCTGGCGGACCGCATCAGCGCGGTCTTCGTTCCGATCGTCATCTCCATCTCGATCGCGACATTCGTCACCTGGCTGCTTGTGGCGCCCGAAGCCGGCCTGGTACGTGCTCTAAGTGCTGCCGTGGCCGTACTAATCATCGCTTGCCCCTGTGCAGTAGGACTGGCGGTGCCGACCGCGGTCACAGTCGCGATCGGTCGCGGTGCCCAAGCCGGTGTCCTCTTCAAGGGTGGCGAAGCCTTGGAAAAACTGCATGGTGTCGACACGATCCTGCTCGACAAGACTGGCACCATCACCCAGGGCCGGCCTTCCGTAACTCGCGTTGCCGCCGCTGCCGGGTTCTCGGAAGATACGGTACTTGCCACGGCCGCCGCAGTAGAGCGCTTATCGGAGCATCCTCTGGCTGAGGCGGTCGTGATCGCTGCGGAAGAACGTGCTTTGGTCTCCTCGCCGGCCGGCGACTTTGATGCTGTGCCTGGTCTTGGCGCTTCCGCGATCGTAGAGGGAAGGCGGGTTCTGATCGGCAATCAGCGCTTGATGGAATCGAGAGAAATTGCGCCAACGGCATTCCTCGCCACAGCGGAAGAGTTCGCGGCGACCGGAGCGACACCGGTCTTCGTAGCGATCGACGGCTTACTCGCAGGCGTGATCGCCATCTCCGATCCCATCAAACCCACGTCCGCCGCAGCCATCAAGAAGCTGCGCATCAAAGGACTTCGTGTGGTGATGCTCACCGGCGACCGGAAAACAACGGCCTTGGCCGTCGCGCGGATGGTGGGCATCGACGAGGTTGTGGCTGGAGTACTGCCGGAAGGCAAGGTAGCCGAAGTGAAGCGATTGCAGCAGGAGGGCCGCCGCGTGGCAATGGTCGGCGACGGCGTCAACGATGCGCCCGCGTTGGCGCAGGCCGATGCCGGACTCTCGATGGCCTCGGGGTCCGACATCGCATCGGAGGCCTCCGACGTCACCTTGATGCGCAGTGATCTCGAAGCGGCTGTCTCGGCTATCGACCTGTCGAATCGCGCTCTCCGCGTCATGAAGCAGAACCTGGCGTGGGCGTTTCTCTACAACGTGATTGGTATCCCTGTCGCCGCCGGTGCGCTCTACGCGGCGTTCGATCTGCTGCTGACCCCCGTTCTGGCCAGCGTCGCAATGGCGCTTTCTTCGTTCAGCGTTGTGAGCAACAGCCTCCGGCTCCGCCGGTGAGAACAATCAATGTCACCAAAAGATCAGCATGGTAGGCTTCCGGGATGAGCAGCAGTTCCGCACAGAACACCGGGCTCACCCCGGAAGCCATCACACGGCTCGTCGAAGGACGTCAGCAGTTTCTGTCCTTCCTGGAAAAGAGGGTCCAGTCCAAGGCCGCCGCGGAAGACATTCTGCAGGCGGCCTTCATGCGTAGCCTTGAGAAGGGAGGCTCCGTCCGCGACGAGGAGAGCGTTGTGGCTTGGTTTTATCGCGTGCTTCGCAACGCCATCATCGACTATTATCGCCAACGTGGGTCGGCGGAGCGCGTTTCCGAACAACTCGTTGCTCATCTGCAGGACCACCAGGAACCCGATGAGCTGTTCAAGGGTGAGATCTGCCAGTGTGTCACGGCGTTGCTGGAGAACGTGAAGCCGGAGTACCGCGACGCGATCCAGACCATTGATCTGGACGATGGAAGCTTGGCTGACCTCGCTACTCGGGCCGGCATCACAGCGAACAACGCCGCCGTCCGCGTGCACCGAGCCCGTGAAGCCTTGCGAAAGCAGGTAGCGACCGCATGCGGCATATGCGCTACGCATGGCTGCATCGAGTGCCACTGTAAGCCCAAGGTCGAATCCGGCTGCCGATGAGATTATTGGCGAACTGGGTGTAAGGATCACGCAAGCGTTCGTCAGCACCTTTGTAAGGAGCGACGAACCGATGAACAACCTATTTCGAACCAACCTGATCCCCAGGCCTTTTACTTGCGCTGACACTTGCACCCGCAGGACGCGCCCAGCACGTCCACGAGCAGCCGCCAGCCGCTATGGACCAAAAGAGCGCAGAGCCCCATGACCACCATCACCATGGGCAGGAGACAGGGAACGTGGCCAGTCCTAACCGCAGTACCGGTTTCCTCTTTGGATTCGGTTCTGGCACGAGCGTGAACCCGGCATCCTGGCCCATGCCGATGGTCATGCAGACGAAGGGGAACTGGAACCTGATGTGGATGGGGCAGGCCTTCGTGGTCGCAACGCAACAATCTGGTCCTCGTGGAGGCGACAAGATTTACTCCGCCAACTGGGGCATGCTGGCGGCGGCCCGGAATCTTGGACGCGGGAGCCTGATGTTGAGGGGCATGGTCTCGCTGGATCCGATGACCATCACTGGTAAGCAATACCCGCTCCTGTTTCAAAGCGGCGAGACAGCGAATGGCAAACCAATCGTCGATGGACAGCACCCGCACGATCTCCTGATGGAGGTGAGCATCCACTACGCCCGCCCGATCGGTGAGAAGGCGATGCTGAATTTCTACTACGCGCCTGTCGGCGATGCGGCACTGGGGCCGATTGCGTTTCCGCACCGCGCTTCGGCCATGGAACTGCCGCAGGCGGCCCTCGGCCACCATTGGCAGGACGCCACGCATATTGCCAATAACGTGGTCACCGCCGCAGCGACGTATAGCAAGTTCCGCCTGGAAGCGAGCGGATTCCGCGGCAAGGAGCCGAACGAGAACTGCTGGAACATCGACATGGGGCCGATCGACTCCTGGTCGAGTCGCCTCACGTGGCAGCCCGGCCGCAACTGGGTGGCGCAGGTATCCGCTGGCCGCATCCGCCGGCCGGAAACAACCCATGAGGATGACGTGGTCCGCAGCACCGCGTCCGTTCATTACACGAAGCCGGTCCGCGGCACACTTGGCTGGTCGAGCACTCTGGTCTGGGCTCGGAACTACAAGACCATCGGACGCTATGCCACCAATGCCGTGCTGGCGGAAACCGTCGTCCCAGTCAGCCGGAAGAACCTCCTAACCGCTCGATTCGAATGGTCCCAACGCGATGAACTCTTCGAATACAATCACAATCTGGCGCAAGATCGGAAGAGCA
>JALHNI010000218.1 GCA_022843605.1 Bryobacter sp. | reverse complement strand
CCCCACCATGGTGCGGTACCTGTTGCGCAAAGAAGCCCACATCTACCAGCAGGATCATGCCACCGGCAGCGGCCCCATCTGGGCCGTTCACAACCTTTTCAACCGCGGCTTCCTAAAGCTGCAAGCCGGTTATCGCGGCATGCTCGATTGGTCGCTCGATCATCCCGGCACGGTCGTCGCCAGCTTCGTCCTCCTCGCCGGAACCGCCATCGGCCTCTCCCAACTCATCGGCCGCGACTTCTTTCCTCGCGTCGATGCCGGCCTCATCCGCATGCACGTCCGCGCCCCTTCCGGCGTGCGCATCGAAGAAACGGAAGAATACTTCAGCCGCATCGAAGCCTCCATCCGGCAAACCATTCCGGGCCGCGAAATCGAGACCATTCTCGACAACATCGGCCTGCCCATCATCGGCCTGAATCTGGCCTATTCGGACAGCAACACCATTGGCCGTTCGGACGGCGAAATCCTGATCTCCTTGAAGCGTGACCACTCCCCCACCGACGGCTACATTCGGCAGTTGCGCCGCAAGCTGCGAGAGGAGTTTCCCGATTGCGAGTTCTTCTTTCAGCCCGCCGACATGACCGGACAGATCCTCAACTTCGGCCTGCCCGCGCCCATCGACATTCAGATCACCTCGCGCAACACGCGCGCCGCACTCCCGATTGCCCGCGAGATTGAGCGCCGCGTGGCCGCCGTTCCTGGCGCCGTCGATGTCCACCTACATCAAGTCACCGACGCGCCGGACCTCAAGGTGAATGTCGATCGCACCAAAGCCGAACTGGTCGGCCTCACCCAGCGGGACGTGGCGAATGCCCTGCTCGTGACGCTCAGTTCGTCGGGCCAAGTCTCCCCCAACTACTGGATCGACCCGGTGAACGGCGTCAACTACGGTATCTCCGTGCAGACGCCGCCCACTCGCCTCGAGTCCTTCGACGACATCGCCAACACCCCGATTTCCGGCCCCGGCGGCGCGGTCCCGCAGTTGCTCCGCAACCTGGCGAGCATGGAGCGCGGCCAGTCCTGGGCCGTCGTCAATCACTGGAACATTCAACCCGTGCTGAATGTCTATGCGGGCGTCGAAGGCCGCGACCTCGGCGGCGTGGCCGGCGACGTTCAGGAAATCGTCGACAGCCTCAAGAAGAAGTTGCCGCGCGGCATGCTGATCGACATTCGCGGTCAGGTGGAGACGATGAACTCGTCCTTCATCCGTTTGGGCGCCGGCCTCATTTTCGCCATCATCCTGGTCTACCTGCTGATGGTCGTGAACTTCCAATCCTGGCTCGACCCGTTCATCATTCTGATGGCCCTGCCCGGCGCGCTCTCGGGCATCATCTGGATGCTCTTCCTTTCGCAAACGACGTTCAGCGTACCCTCGCTGATGGGCGCCATCATGTCGATTGGCGTGGCCACCGCGAATTCGATTCTGATGATCACTTTTGCCAACGATCAACGTGAACTGGGCCTCAGCGCGCGGCAGGCGGCGCTCGAAGCCGGCACCGTGCGCCTGCGCCCCGTCCTGATGACGGCCTTCGCCATGGTGATCGGCATGCTGCCGATGTCGCTGGGCTGGGGCGAAGGTGGCGAACAAAATGCCCCCCTGGGCCGCGCCGTGATCGGCGGCTTGATCCTGGCCACCGTGGCCACCTTGTTCCTGGTGCCCGTCACCTATCGCTTGCTCCGGAAGAAGGCCCCCCGAAAGCTTGAAATGACTGAGGAGTCGGCGTGAAGCGCATTCTACTTTTACTCACGGTGGTGCTGGGGCTGGTCGGCCTTTTCTACGCCGGTTGGATTCCCCGCCAGCGGCAAATTGACCTGGTCTCCGCCGAGGCCAAGGCCGACAGCAAAGAGATCCCCGTGGTGACCGTGGCCTCCGTCAAAGTTACCGAAAAGCCCGCTGACCTGCTGCTGCCCGCCACTGTCTCGGGTATCGGCGAAACCCCGGTCTACGCACGCGCCGAAGGCTACATCGTCAAACGCCACGTCGATATCGGCGACTACGTCAAAAAGGGGCAAGTGCTCGTGGAGATTGACTCCCCCGAGCAGGACCAGCAGTTGCGCTCGGCCCGTAGCCGCCTCGAACAGCTCAAGGCCTCGCTCGGTCAGGTGCAGGCGCAGACGCAGGTAGCCGAAGCCAATCTGAAGCTCGCCGAAGTCACCTCGAAACGGTTGCTTCAATTGGTGCGCGAAGGCGTGATGTCGGCGCAGGCCGGCGACGAGTCCAGCGCTCAACTCGCCGCCCGCCAAGCCGATTTGGCTGCCGCCCAGGCGAACGTCAATGTCGCGCGAGAGAACATCAAAGCCCAGGAAGCCGAAGTGCAGCGGATCACCGAGTTGACCGCCTTCCAGAAGGTCACCGCGCCCTTCGAAGGGCTCATCACGGTGCGCAACTGCGCGGTCGGCAACCTCATCACCACGGCCTCGCTGCAGGCCGGCCGCGAACTCTTTCGGCTCTCGGATATCAGCACGCTGCGCGTCTTCGTCAATGTGCCGCAGCAGAACGTGAACGACGTGATGACCGGCCAGAAGGCGACGATCACAATCCAGGATCTGCCCAAAGTCCGGTTCCTCGGCACGGTCTCACGGACCTCAAACTCGCTCGACATCGGCACCCGGACGCTGCTCGCCGAGATCCAGGTGAAGAACCAGGGCCGCACTTTGCTGCCCGGTATGTACGCGCGAGCGCAGATCGAAGGCCACACCCTGAAGCGCATGGTGCTCATCCCAGGCGACACGCTGCTGACCCCGGCCGGCGGCCCCCAGGTGGCCACGGTGCTCAAGGGCGGCAAGGTGAAGTTCGTCAAGGTGGAGGTCGGGCGCGACTACGGGCTCGAGATCGAAGTCACCAGCGGCCTGAACGGCGACGAAATTCTCGTCGTCAATCCCTCGGACGATGTCCGCAACGGAGCCACCGTCCGGGCCAACAAGCGCAAGACCTAGGCGGCTTGGCACTTCGGGCAAAAGAAGGTGCTGCGCCCGGCTTGGATCACTCGCTCAACGGGCCGCTTGCAGCGCCGGCAGGGCTGGCCATCGCGCTGGTAGACGGCCACAGCGAGCAGGTCGGCTTCAGGAAAGTCGGCACCGGTCTGCGTGGCCTTAAAGGTGTTCTCGACGGCCTTGGTCAAGACGTCCACGATCGCCCGGTGCAGGGCTTTCAGTTGCTTCGCGGTTAGATCCCGGGTCGGGGTCGCCGGGTGGATGCGGGACTGCCACAGCGCCTCCGCCGCCCAGATGTTGCCCAAGCCCACCACGCGCCGCTGGTCGAGCAGCAGCGGCTTAATCGGCGCCCGGGTGCCGCGCAGCGCTTCGGTGAGTGACGCAGCCGTAAACGCCGCCTCCAGGGGTTCCTGGCCCAGGTCGGCGAAGACCTCCGGCAGCCGCTCGTTGGCGTGAATGGTCACGTCGCCGAAGGTCCGGGCGTCTTCGAAGGCCAGTGCCCCGCCCTGCTCCAGCAGGAAGGCGATCCGGGTGAACCGCGGCAAGATCCCGGTGTCGCGCACATGATAAACGTGGCCACTCATCCCGAGGCGGATGCGGATGGTGTGCCCGTTGCCGAGCTCGATCAGCACGCTCTTGGCGCGGCGCCCAAAGCCCACGATGGGCTGTCGCGCGGCCAGCTTGGCCAGCGTTCGCGCCGGCTGGCCCCCGGTCATGCCGGGGCGCAGAATCTCCACTTTCGCAATCGTGCCGCCACCGGTCTCGCGCAACCGGCGGACCATGTACTCGGCTTCAGGCAGTTCAGGCATGTCTCAATGTGGATGCGGCAACCACGCCGCCAGCCGCTAAAATATCGAGCATGGCGAAGATCAGCTATCAGACGGTCGACGAATACCTGGCCGCGCAACCCGAGGCGGTTCGCGGAGTGCTGGAGCAGGTGCGAGGCGCCATCCGCAAGGCCGTGCCGAAGGCCGATGAGTCCATCTCCTACCAGATCCCCGCTTACAAACTACCGCAGGGGACGGTGATCTACTTCGCAGGGTGGAAGAAGCACTTCTCGCTCTACCCGGCGAACGCCGCGGTGGTGGCCGCGTTCAAAGAAGAGCTGGCGCCCTACGAAGTGAACAACAAAGGAACGATCCGTTTCCCGCTCGCAGCGCCGTTGCCGCTGAAGCTGATTGCCGGCATCGCCAAGTTCCGGGCCAAGGAAGTCCTGGCCGGTTAGCGGCTCAGTAAGCGCAGAGCCTTCTTGGCGATGGTGCTGATGGGCTGGGTGAGAGCCTCAGCCGGGTTCAGCCAGACGAAGCCGGGCGGAGCCTTCGCCAGGGCCGCTTCGTACACCGCGATGGTGTAGCGGTGGTTGACGATCGAGTGCTTCACTTCGCCGATCAACCGGCCGCGGGTGGCCTGCGGCAGTTGCGAGGCTTCGGGCAACTCGTGGAAGCCCGCCAGCCGGGCACTATCGGCGGGACGCAGCCAGAAGAGGGCTTCCTCTTTCCGGCGGACCAGCAGCAGCGTCACGGCTTCGTCGATGGGCTTCGCCTTGCCCAGTTTTACCGGCAGCTGATCCTGGCGGCCGGCCTTGCGGCCCTCGCAGAAGGCGGAGACCGGGCAGAGCAAGCACTGCGGCTTGCGGGGCGTACAGAGCGTTGCGCCGAGTTCCATCATGGCCTGGTTGAACAGGCCGGGCCGGGCGTGGTCGAGCCGGGCGTCCGCAGCCTGCTGGAGGCGACGGCGCACCGCCGGGGAGCGGACGTCGCCCGCATCGTTGGTGACGCGCGCCATGGTGCGCACGACGTTGCCATCAAGCACGGCGTGGGGCAAGCCGAAGGCGATGCTGGCGACGGCGGCGGCGGTGTAGTCGCCGACGCCGGGAAGAGCCCGGAGGCCTTCGTAGCTGCTAGGGAAGGCCGATTCAGCGTCCCGCGCGGCCCGCTGCAGATTGCGGGCCCGCGAGTAGTAGCCGAGGCCGCTCCACATGGCCAGCAGTTCGCTTTCAGGAGCCGCGGCCAGGGCGGCGGCGTTCGGGTAGGAGGCCAGAAAGCGCTCGTAATAAGGAATCACCACGGAGGCGCGGGTCTGCTGCAGCATCACTTCGGAGACCAGGATGCGGTACGGGTCACTGGTGTGGCGCCAAGGCAAATCGCGCTTTACACCCTCACACCACTCAATCAATCTTTGGGAGAATTTCATCGAACGTTATACTTAGAGTATTCAAGATTCGATTCTCATTCGTGGCGCCCGCGTTCATAATCTCAAGAACCTTTCGCTGGGCATCCCTCATCATCAACTCACCGTGGTTACCGGGGTCTCCGGCTCAGGGAAGAGTTCGCTCGTCTTCGATACGATCTATGCCGAAGGGCAACGGCGTTACGTCGAATCGATGTCGGCGTACGCGCGGCAGTTCCTGGAGCGGATGGAAAAGCCGGACGTCGACGAGATCGATGGCATCGCTCCTCCGGTAGCGATCAAGCAAAAGAACACGACCCGCAATCCTCGGTCGACGGTGGCCACATCCACCGAAATCTACGACTTTCTGCGCCTCCTCTACGCGCGCGCCGGCAAGACTTGGTGCCCGAACTGCAACAAGCCCGTGGAGCGCGACACCGTGGATCAGGTCGCGATGACGATGCTGCGCCAGCCGCTGGGCTCGCGCTGGTACGCGCTTTTTCCGATCGTACAGAATGCCGCGCCGGTTGAGCCGCCAAAGAAGAACGCCAAGAAGGAACCGGCGCTCAAGAAGACCTTGCTGAAGACCGTGACGAAGGCGCGCGTCGAAACCGGCGACCTGCGGGACCGGCTCTTTGAGCTCCGGGGCAAGGGCTTCAACCGCCTGTTCCAGAAGGGGCGGATCTTCGAGTTCTCCTCACCGGAGAGCCTGCTCGACATCAATTTTTCCGAACCGCTCTTCGCCCTGGTGGATCGCTTCGCGATCAGCGAGGATCTGCACCAACGCGTGGTGGACACCACCGAGATCTGCTACCGCGAGGCGGCGGAAGTGATCTTCGAAGAGGCGACGCCCGAGGCGCGGCGCCTGCGATTTTCCGAAGCGTTCTCCTGCAAGACTTGCGGCAAGGAGTTTGAGACTCCGGAGCCCCGGCTGTTCAGCTTCAACAATCCTTTCGGCGCCTGCCCGCGCTGCCAGGGCTTCGGCAACACGATCGACTACGACATGGACCTGGTGGTGCCGGACCGGACCAAGAGCCTGGACGAAGGTGCGATCGACCCCTGGAACAAGCCCTCCTACGAGTGGCATTACGAAGAGTTCAAGCGGACCGTCAAGGGCAAGTTCCCTTGGACGACGCCCTATAGCGACCTCAGCCGCGACGAGCGGAAGATCGTGGAACAAGGCGTGCGGGCCTTCTTCGAAGAGGTGGAGAAGAAGAAGTACAAGGTCCACGTGCGAGTGTTCATCAGCCGGTATCGCGGCTACGCCCGATGCGCGGACTGCGACGGCAGCCGGCTGCGACCCGAGGCTCTTTACGTGCAACTCTCCGGGAGAACCGTGGGCGATGTGGTGAAGCTGAACATCGCCGAGGCGCTCGCTTTTTTTGCGGGGATGACGCTCCCCGACGAGGCGCGAGCCATTGCGGACAAGATCCTGGTGGAGATCCGGCAGCGGCTGCGCTTCCTGAATGACGTCGGGCTCGAGTACCTCACGCTCGACCGTTTATCGGCTACGCTCTCCGGGGGCGAGGCGCAGCGCATCCAATTGGCAACCTGCCTGGGCTCCCAACTGGTGGGCGCTTGCTATGTGCTTGATGAGCCCTCGATCGGGCTGCATTCACGCGACACGGGACGCCTGATTCGAATTCTTCACGAACTGCGCGACCTGGGCAACACGATCCTGGTGGTGGAGCATGACTCGGACGTGATGCGCGCCGCCGACCATCTAATTGACCTGGGCCCGGGCGCGGGCGAGCACGGCGGCCAACTGATCTATGAAGGCACTTTCGACGAACTGATCCGCTGGCCGGACCATCCGTCGCGGACTGGCGTGCACCTGCGCGCGGAGAGCACCGCCCGGCCGAACGTCGTCGCGCGCCGCAAGGTGAACAAGAAGCGGCAGATGACCTTCCGCGGTTGCCGGGCGAACAATCTGCGCAACATCGACGTGGAAATCCCACTGGACATGCTGGTGGCAGTGACGGGCGTGTCGGGCTCAGGCAAGTCGACCCTGGTGCACGACGTGATCCACCGGACGCTGGCCCGCCGCTACAAGAGCGAAGGTGAGGCGCCGGCGAAAGAGACCGAGGAGTTCGAGAACGCCGAGCGGCAAACGTGCCGGAGTGTGGAGCGAGCCGAATTACTGTGGAACGTGGTACTGGTGGACCAGAGCCCGATCGGGCGGACGCCGCGGTCGAATCCGGTGACTTACGTGAAGGCCTTCGACCTGATTCGCGAGTTATTCGCCGCGTCGCCCGAAGCCAAGAAGCGCGGCTACGGAGCGGGCCATTTCTCGTTCAACATTCCGGGCGGCCGGTGCGAAACCTGTCAGGGCGACGGTACGGTGACGGTGGAGATGCAGTTTCTCGCGGACGTCGAGTTAGTGTGCGATGACTGTAAGGGCACGCGGTATAAGCCGGCGCTGCTGGAGATCAAGTATCGCGAACTGAATGTTCACGAGGTGCTGCGATTGAGCGTGACGGAGGCGATGAAGCTTTTCGCCGATCAACCGAAGTTGTTTAATAAGCTGCGGGTGCTGGACGAAGTGGGTTTGGGTTACTTACGTCTGGGCCAGTCGGCGACAACGCTTTCCGGCGGCGAGGCGCAGCGGGTGAAGCTGGCGGCGCACCTGGCATTGGCCAGTTGCGCGGGTACGTTGTTTATCTTTGATGAGCCAACAACCGGCTTGCACTTTGACGATATCGCCAAGTTACTCACGGCTTTTCAGAAGTTAATCGAGCAAGGCGGCAGCGTGTTACTGATCGAGCACAATATGGACGTCATTCGCGCCGCGGACTGGTTGATCGACTTGGGCCCTGAAGGCGGCGCCGGTGGCGGTCTGGTGGTGGGAGTCGGTACGCCGGAGCAGATTGCGGAACTGCCTGAATCCTATACCGGCCAGTTTCTCGCCGCGGCGATGCGCGGGGTGACCCGGAAGGGTTAGAGCGCGAACCGGGAGAGGGGGTCGTTTTAGGCGGTCCCTGCGCCGGCGGCATAGACGACGGGGGCGCTTGCGGGGTGGCGGGTGTTTCGTGGGGTGACGAAACAAAGCCAATTTCTGGGTTTTCGTTTTGTTCTGAGGGGTTTGGGAGGAGCTGATGGCGTTCGAGGGCGCGAAGAGCGCGTTGGAAGTCGTGCTCGATCTGGGCGCGGTAGCGGAAGAAGTTCTTGTGGAGCAGGTCGTGGGAGTCGTCGGGGTGGGCCTGGAGCATGCAAAGGGCGAGGCCTTCGTAGGGGTCGGGGTTGGCTTTGGGCTTTTTGGCC
>JALHNI010000217.1 GCA_022843605.1 Bryobacter sp. | reverse complement strand
CGTGTTGTTCGCGTTGACCGCAATTGTTCCGTTGTAGCCGAAGGTGGAGGGCGTAGAAAAGTTGCTCACCGGGGCGATATTGTTCATGCCGTAGCCACCGCGCATCACGAACTTAGGCGTGAAGGCGTAGGCAAAACCGAGGCGGGGAGCAATCTGGAACCAGTTGGTATTCTGGAAGCTCTTGCGGCCAAGATCTTCAGCGAAAACGAGGGCACCCAAGCGGCCGCCGGCGGCATCGTTAGCCTTGCCCGGGTCGATATTGGTCATGCGGCCCGCCCATTCCTGGAAGGCACCGACGACTTCCCAGCGAACACCGAGGTTCAAGGTGAGTTTCTGCGAAACCTTCCAGTCGTCAGCGAAGTAGAAGGCCGGGTAGTTCAGGCGATAGCCGGGGTTGGCCAACTGAATACCGCGGGAGGTGGACTCGACAGCGCCGAGCAGGAAGCTGGCAAAGGCGTGGCCGGTCTGAGTGGCGAAGCCGGGCTGTTGGGTTTGCGTGGGCGAGAAGTTGAACTGGCCCGTGCCGCTCTTGCCGCGGTTGTTCTGGTAGTAAGCGCGGTACTCGAAGCCCATCTTGAAGCTGTGCTTGCCGCGGATGACCGTCAGATCGTTCTGAGCAATCCAGGAACCGTTGTAGCTCAAGCCGCGCGACTCGGAGCCGAGACGGCCGCCGGCACCGATGCCACCGCCGAGAATCGGCTGGCCGCCGAAGACAAGGGCGGGGAAAGTGGTGGGCGCCGTGTTCTGGAGGCCGATCTTCGAGGCCCAATCCTGATCGACGAACACGGATTCATTGATATTGCCGAAGCGGTTGTAACCGAGGGCGAAGCGGTTCAGAACGGTGGGCGAGATGTTCCAGCTTTCGCTGAAGCGAGCGATATAGCCGGGAGTCTGTTGCAACTGATAGACGTTGGTCGGCGAATCCGGCGGAGCGCCCCAACGGCCGCCCGGCGAGTTATTGCGGACGCGATCGTTGTGATTGAAGGAGACGGACATGCTGTGCTTCGCGTTGAACATGTGATCGCCCTTGACCGTATACATCTTCTCGTCGAAGACAGGGCAGCAGGCGCCCAGCGAGACCATGTTGTTCAGCAGGTTGCCATTGATGGGATCGGTGATCGGCGCTTGCTGGAGAATGTTGCGCGACACCGGGCTCCAGCGGCCTTGCGGGACGATGTTGCCGGGGAAGGGATCGCGAACGTTCTGGCCATTCACCGTGCGGGTGGTGGCGGGGTCGAAGATCTGGCCAAACTGAACTGTACGACCCTGGGCGTCGGTGCCAATGGCCGTGCCCGAACGGGCGTCATTGGTACCGGCCGAGTTCAAAAGGCGGGCAAAGTTGCCTTGCTTGAAGTCGGTGGTCGGGAGGGTGATGAAGCCACCGGCCGAGAAGTCGCGTTGGCGGGTGACTTCGTAGGTGAAGTGGAAGAAGGTTCTATTCTTGCCGTTGTAGACTTTCGGAATCACCACCGGGCCACCGATGGAACCGCCGTAGTTGGAAAGCTTAAAGGGGTTGCGCGGACGGCCGATCGCGTTGAAGTTGAAGCTATTGGCGCGCAGGACGTCGTTCTGACCGTAGTAGTAGGCCGTGCCGTGGAGGGAGTTGGTGCCGGTCTTCAAGGCGAAGTTGGCGACGGCGGTCTGGCCGCCACCGTACTGGGCGCCCATGGTGCCAGTTTGCAGTTTGAACTCGCTCACCGATTCGGCGGAGGGGGACATTTCGTTATTGGAACCGCCCTGAAGGTCGAAGCGGCCGAGGGCCATACCGTCGATCAGAATTTCGTGGGAGTAGGGCTGTCCACCATTGATGGAGCCGCGGAACTCGCCACCGACCGTGCCGGGCAGGCTGCGGAAGATGAAGGACTGGATCTGGCGGCGGCCGTCAGCGACAGCGACGGGCCAGGTGTCGAATTCCTTTTCGGAAACATAACGGCCGATTTCGGCGCTGCCGGTTTCGATCAGCGGCGGCTCAGAGGAGACCGAAACACTGTCGCTGACCTGACCGATTTCGAGTTTGAAGTCGACGGTGAGGGTTTGCGCGACGCGCAGATTGGTGTTGTCGACGGCGGAAGAGCGGAAACCCGTCTTCGAAACCGTAATCCGATAGAGACCGGGCTGAAGGTAAGGAATACGGAAGATGCCGGAATCCGTGGTGATCGCGCGGGTTTCCACTTTCGTGTTCAACTCCGCGGCGACAACGGTGGCGCCCGGAATGGCGGCCCCCGTGGAATCCGTGACGATTCCATTCAGTTCGCTGCGTTCGCCCTGGGCGAACAGACTGGCAGCCAACACGAGCAATGTAAATATGTAGCGCATGAAATGCCCCTTTCTCATCTTGAATTAAGTTATCACAATTCGATTAAAAGCTAGTACCGCTAATTGATTGGGGGTATAGACTTTTTTCACCTTCGAGGCCATAGAATTTACTTCTCGCGCCCAGACAACCCTTGAGATAAGCTACGCGTAGCCATGCCGCGCCTCTTCCCTGCTCTGCTGATCGCCGCCGTTTCGGCCGCCGCCGATCTTGACCAAAACGTCCAGTCCGTTTTCCAGTCGAAATGCAACAGCTGCCATGGCGCGGCGGCCATGGGCAAGCTCGACCTTCGGAGCACCGAGACAGCACTTAAAGGTGGTGCTTCCGGAGCGGTGATCCTGCCCGGTGAATCGGCCCGGAGCTTATTGATGGACAAGGTGGTGACCGGACAAATGCCACCCGGGAAGGTGAAGCTGACCGCAGCGGAGATGGATGCGGTGCGCGTGTGGATCGACAAGGGCCTGAAAGTAGCGCCAATGACGGTTGCTGGGCCTGGGGCGGTGCCGGCCGAACACGAGATCCGGGGGATTTTGCAGGCCCGCTGCGTAGCCTGCCATGGGGCGGACCAAAAGAAGGGCGGGCTGGACCTGCGGACGAACGCCTCCCGAATGAAGGGTGGCAAGTCCGGACCGGCGGTGGTGGCGGGAAAACCCGACGAGAGCCTGATGCTGAAGCGCATCGTGAACGGCACGATGCCGCCGGATAAGGGCGCGAAGGAGTTGGCGATTGAACTGCCTACGGCCGCCGAGACGGAGAAGATTCGCGCGTGGATCGCCGGCGGCGCGCCGGATGCGGTGAGGATTACGGCCACGCCGGACGCGGTGGTGACGGAAGCTGACCGGAAGTTCTGGGCGTTTCAGCCACCAGTACGCCCAGCAGTCCCACCTGGAGCCGCGAATCCGATTGATGCGTTTGTCGGCCAGAAGTTGAAAGCCAAAGGGCTGTCGTTCAATCGACCGGCTGAACCCTTGGCTTTGCTGCGGCGTGCCCACCTCGACCTCACCGGCCTGCCGCCAACAAAGGCCGAGATCGATGCTTTTCTGGCGGACAAGGCTCCTGGAGCGTACACGCGCGTGGTGGATCGGCTGCTGGCCTCGCCTCGTTATGGCGAGCGTTGGGGTCAGCATTGGCTCGACTTGGCGGGCTATGCCGATTCAGAAGGGTTTGGTCAGGACGACGGTGTGCGCCGATACGCGTGGCGCTATCGCGATTATGTAGTGCGGTCGCTGAATGCCGACAAGCCCTATGACCTTTTCCTGAAAGAGCAGATCGCGGGCGATGAGATGTCCGACGACTGGAAGAAGGCTAAAGGAGTGGCGACGCCGGAGATGCTCGACCGTCTGTCGGCCACCGGTTTCCTGCGCACGACACCGGACCCGACGAACTCAGCCGAGCGGGGCCTGATCGCCGAGCGGATGAACATCGTCGCCGATGAAGTGGAGGTGCTTTCTTCGTCGGTGATGGGCGTGACGATGGGCTGCGCGCGCTGCCACAACCATAAATACGATCCGATTCCGCAACGTGACTACTACCGCCTGAGCGCGGTGCTGCAGGGCGCCTACGATCCGTACGAATGGAAGTCGCCAAACAAGCGGGAGTTTGATCTGGCCCTGGCTTCGGAGCGCGAGGAGGCCGAGCGGGTGAACGCTCCGTTGCGGGCGGAGCAGGAGAAACTGCAAGGGCAGATGAAGGCGGCGCTGGAGCCGTTTCGCGTGAAGCTGCTGGACGAGAGGCTACAGGCTTTGCCGGAAGCGGTGCGCGCGGACCTGAAAGCGGTGATGGCGGCAAAAGCCGGCGATCGTAGCGAGGTGCAGAGGTATCTGGCCGAGAAGTTCAAAGCGACGCTGGAAACCGGCGACAAGGACGTGACGGCGCGTTATCCGGAAGCGGCCAAACTGATTCAGCCCATTGAGCGCGAGTTGCAGGCCGTTCGGGGCAAGATGAAGCCCAAGCCACACGTGCGGGTGCTGATGGATAGTGAGCAGCCGTCGCAGGCTTACTTGCTGCGGCGTGGCGATCCGGTGAACTTTGGCGATCCGGTGGAGCCGAACGTGCCGATGGCGCTGCAGCATCCGGCATTGAAGCCGTTGGCGATCGTGGCGCCGTTCACCGGTACCAGCGGTCGACGGCTCGCACTGGCGAACTGGCTGACACAGCCGAACCATCCGCTGACGGCGCGCGTGGCGGTGAACCAACTATGGCTGCGCCATTTCGGGCGGGGCATTGTGGCGAGCGTGGCTAACTTTGGCCGGTCCGGTGTCGCGCCTTCGCATCCGGAATTGTTGGATTGGCTCGCGACGGAGTTCGTCGCGAAGGGCTGGAGCATGAAGGCCATGCACCGCCTGATGATGACGTCGGAGGCATATCAGCAGTCGTCGAAGGTGGACGCGAAGTCGGTAGCGGCGGACCCGGACAACGCCTTGGTTTCTCGGATGCCCCTGCGCCGCATGGACGCCGAGACGCTGTACGATTCGCTGGTCGCCGCCGCCGGGCGGCTGGACCCTACGCCGTTCGGCCCCGCCGACGAAGTGGCAGTGAGCCCCGACAAGGAAGTCACCATCAAGGCGACGAAGGCCGGCTACCGCCGGAGCATCTATACGCTGCGACGCCGGCAGACACCGGTGTCCTTGATGGACGCCTTCGATCAGCCGGCGATGACGCCCAACTGTACGGAGCGCCGGCAATCGAACGTCGCCACGCAGGCGCTGCATATGCTGAACGGTTCGATGACCTGGGAACTGTCGAAGTACATGGCCGGCCGCGTGATTGACGAGGCCGACGGAGACCGGGAACGGGAAATCGAACTGGTGTATCTGCGCGCCTACGGGCGGCCGGCGTCTCAGCAGGAGAAGCAACTGGGGCGGGAGGCGATCGCGGAGTTCCGCCAGCAATGGCCGGCGCGGTTAGCCAGCGACGGCAACGAAGCACCGCGGGCGGCCACGGCGAATTGGCTCGCACTCGCGAACTACTGTCACGCCATTCTCAACTCCGCCGAATTCAGCTTTATCGACTAAGAGGACACCATGAAAACGCGCCGCGACTTCTTCCGAAACGTAGCTGACGGCCTGCACGGGGCCGCCCTCGCCACCCTGCTGGGTCAGGATTTATTGAGAGCGGAAGGGCCGCGGGTGTATGACCTGAAGCCCAAGCCAACGCACTTCGCCCCCAAGGCCAAGGCGGTGATCCAGCTGTTTATGAACGGCGGACCCAGTCAGGTGGACCTCTTTGATCCCAAGCCGATGCTGAACAAGCTGGCCGGAACGGCACCGAGCCGCGAGCTCAGCTTTGCGATCTCCAACGGGCTCACGCCGGGCACGCTGATGCCGTCGCCGTTCGTTTTCAAGAAGGCGGGCAAGTCCGGCCTCGATATCTCCGATGCCCTGCCCCACTTGCAGACGGTGGCCGATGAGATCACCGTGATTCGCTCGATGTACGGCGAGCACGCCAATCATGAACCGGCGTTATTTTTGATGCACTCGGGCCGCACGATTGCGAGCCGGCCGGCGATCGGGTCCTGGGTGAGCTACGGGCTGGGTACGGAGAACCAGAATCTGCCGGCCTATGTGGTGCTGGACGATCCGAAGGGCTTGCCGATTAACGGCATTTCGAACTGGCAGTCGGCGTGGCTGCCGCCGCTTTATCAGGGGACGCGCTTCCGCACGGAGGGTCCGCCGGTGCTGAATCTGGAACCGCGCGCGGAGATTCCCGCGCCGCTAGTGGAAGCCGAGCGCGGGTTGTTGCGGAAACTGGATGCGGCGCATCGCCTGGCGCGGCCGGAGCAGCCGGAACTGGACGCGCGGATCTCCAGCTATGAGTTGGCCGCCCGGATGCAATTGGCTGCCTCGGACGCTTTGGACGTGATGAAGGAGAGCGACGCGACGCGCGAAGCTTACGGGTTGAACGATCCGGCAACGGCGTCCTACGGCAAGCGCTGCCTGATGGCGCGACGGCTGATCGAGCGTGGAGTGCGGTTTGTGCAGTTGTATATCGAGAGCCAGATCTTTGACTCGCATGGCGATCTGGAGTCGAGCCTGCGGTATGCCTGCGGCAAGACCGACAAGCCAGCGGCGGCGCTGGTGCGCGACCTGAAGGAGCGGGGCTTGCTGGATTCGACGCTGGTGGTTTGGGGCGGCGAATTTGGGCGGCTACCGATTTCACAAGGCGCGGGCAAGGCCGCGGGCCGTGATCATGGTCCGAACGGCTTCAGTGTCTGGATGGCGGGCGGCGGGCTGAAGCGCGGATACGCGCACGGCCAGACTGACGATATCGGTTTCAAGTCGGCTGAGGACCGGGTGAGCGTGCACGACTTCCACGCGACGATTCTGCATCAGTTGGGCATGAACCATCGGGATCTGGTGTACGCGCGGAACGGCTTGCAGGAGCGTTTGACGGACCAGTTTCCGGCGCGGGTGGTGAGCGAGATTCTGGCTTGATTGCAAACTTAGTTTAGCTGAACTAGACTAAGTTCATGACCACCGTGAATATCCACGAGGCGAAGACCAATCTGTCCCGCTTAATGGAACGGGTTGCTCAGGGTGAATCGTTTGTGATCGCCAAGGCCGGACGGCCGGTGGCAAAAATGATCCCCATTGATGCTCCGGAAACACCGGCAGCCGCTCAGCGATTCGGGTTTATGAGCTTTGAAGTGCCGGATGACTTCGACGAAATGGCCAGGGAAGAGATCGAGCGGCTCTTTGGCGGTGACGCCTGAAGGTTCTGCTGGATACGCATTTGCTTCTGTGGTCTGCGGGAAGTCCGTCGCGGCTATCGGTTGCGGCTCGGACCATCATGGGAAGCCCCGCGAACGAACTACTCTTTAGCCCCGTAAGCCTTTGGGAGGTGGCCATCAAGTTTGGCGTCGGCAAGCTTGATTTCCAGGTTGACCCAAGGCTCTTACGCCGCGGACTCCTCGACAATGACTATTCCGAACTTCCGATCTCAAGTGAGCATGCGGTCTCTGTTCACCGACTGCCACCGATCCACAAGGATCCCTTCGATCGTCTACTGATCGCGCAAGCGATGGTGGAGGGAATCCTTCTACTCACCTCGGACGCTACCGTGGCTCGGTACCCTGCTCCTATCCAACTCGTCTAACGAGCTCACCTGACCCGGTCGCTCCGTTCCCGGCTGGTTAGAACTCAGACCGGGTTCTAGACGTCGATGGCCGCGGCGGAGCGGACTCGTTCGCGGAGGGCGTACTTCTGGATTTTGCCGGTGGAGGTGCGGGGAACGGGGCCGAAGACGACTCGCTTGGGGCATTTGTAGTGGGCGAGATTGGCGCGGCAGTGGGCAATGAGTTCGGCTTCGGTGACTTCGTAGCCCTCGCGGAGCTCGACGAAGGCGACGGGCGTTTCGCCCCACTGGAGGTCGGGTTGGGCGACGACGGCGCAGGCGAGGACGGAGGCGTGGCGGTAGAAGGTATCCTCCACCTCGAGCGATGAGATATTTTCGCCGCCGGAGATGATGATGTCCTTGGAACGGTCCTTGATTTTGATGTAGCCGTCGGGCTCGATGACGGCGAGGTCGCCGGTGTGGAACCAGCCACCGGCGAAGGCGGCGGCGGTGGTGCCGGGATTCTTCAGATAGCCCTTCATGGTGAGGTTGCCGCGGAACATGATCTCGCCCATGGTTTCGCCGTCGGCGGGTACGGTTTGCAGCGTGGCGGGGTCCATGACGGTGAGGCCTTCTTCGGTGACGAAGGGGACGCCTTGGCGGCCATTGAGACGGGCGCGGTCACCGACGGGGAGTGCGTCCCACTCGGGCTGCTTGGCGCAATACGTGGCGGGCCCGTAAGTTTCAGTGAGGCCGTAGATATGCGAAATAGCGAAGCCGCGGCGCTCCATCGCTTCGAGGACGGCGACCGGCGGGGCGGCGCCGGCGATGAAGCCGTTGACCGTGTGGGTAATGCCTTCGTACCAGGCATCGGGCGCGTTCAGCAACATGCTGTGCACGACGGGGGCGCCGCCGAAATGGGTGACGCGGTGCTGGCGAATCGCGTCCAGCATGGCGCGGGCTTCCACTTTGCGCAGGAAGACATTGGTGCCGGCCTTGGCGGCGACGGTCCAGGGGTGGCACCAGCCGTTGCAGTGGAACATGGGGACGGTCCAGAGATAG
>JALHNI010000216.1 GCA_022843605.1 Bryobacter sp. | reverse complement strand
TGTTTGGTGGAGCGGAGGTGGAGGGGGTCGCCGATGAGGGGGTGGGGGGAGGCGGCGAGGAGGTCCGGGAGGAGGGTTTCTAGGTTCGCGGGCAGGATGGGGGCGAGCGTGATGTAGGTAGCGAGGCCGGCATCGTTTAGCGCGCGGACGGTGGCGAGGCGTTCGGCGTAGGGGGCGCAGAGCGGTTCGTAACGGCGCAGGATATCGGGGCGGTTGGTGGTGATGGAGAAGCTGACGCGGAGGGTGGTGCGTTGGTTGAGTTGCTGGAGGAGGGGGAGGTCGCGGAGGATGAGCGGCCCGCGGGTTTGGATGACGAAGACGGCGGGCGGGCTTTGGATGAGCGCGGCGAGGATGCTGGGCATGAGGGATTCGCCGGGCTGGTAGGGGTCGACGAGCGGGGAGCAGTAGATCACCTGGTGGGGGCGGAGTTCTTTGGCGAGCAGCGCGGCGGCGTTTTGCTTGAAGGTGGTGAACTGGCCCCAGCGCTGCCAGTCCTCAGGTTTCAGGCCGCCCTGGAGGCGCATGGTGGGGACGTAGCAGTAGCTGCACCCGAAGGTGCAATTGCGCGCCGGGGTGAGCGAGTGGGTGAAGCCGGCCTGTTTGATGAAGCCGCTGGTGCGGCTCAAAATGGTGCGGGCTTCGGCGCTGCGGTGGGGGGCCATCCGGCTTACAGTGTAGAAGAGATATGCGAATTTTGGCGATTCATGCGCACCCCGATGACATTGAGATTTTGGCCGGCGGCACTTGTGCGCGGCTGGCGGCGGCGGGACACGAACTGACGCTGGTGACGATGAGCGACGGCGACTGCGGGAGCCGCGAGTATACGCCCGAAGAGACGGGCCGGATCCGCAAGGGCGAGGCGGCGAAGGCGGCGGCGCTGATTGGGGCGGCGTACCGCTGGGGCGGTCTGCATGATTTGTCGATTTTCAACGACGATGCTTCGCGGCGGCAGACGACAGGGCTGATCCGGGAGATCCGGCCGGAGATCGTGCTGACTTCGGCGCCGTCGGACTATCTGGCGGATCACGAGATGGTGTCGTTGCTGGTGCGCGATGCTTGTTTTGCGGCCGGTGCGCCGAACTACCGGACGCCTTCGACGGCGGAGGCGTTGACCTGGATTCCGCACCTGTACTTCATGGACCCGATCGAGGGGCTGGACCGGGAAGGCCGCGTGGTGCCGCCGGATTTCGTGGTGGATGTGAGTGCGGAGTTTGCGCTGAAGCGCGAGATGCTGGCTTGTCATGAAAGCCAGCGAAATTGGCTGAAGGCGCATCATGGGATGGATAATTACTTGGTGACGATGGAGGAGTGGACGCGGCATCGGGGGCAGTCGGCGAGGTTTGGGTATGGGGAGGGGTTCCGGCAGTACAAGGGGCATCCGTACCCGCAGTCACCGGCGTTGCAGGGGTTGTTGGGGTTGGCGTAGTTGTTTAGGCTGGGACGTATGATTCTAAGGGCGTTAGAGGTTGGTCGGACTGAGCCCTCAAACTGCGGGGCAGCGAAGCAGCAGCGCTGCGCCTCACCTAATCGATCGGAGGCGAGGAACGAACCATGCCGACGTCAGTCCAGACTACTGTATATACGTTTGTATAGGTTGGTATGATGGATGTACGGGTCAGCGGGTTCGATTGGGATGAAGGGAACTGGGCGAAGTGTCAAAAGCATGGCCTATCGATTGCACAGATCGAATCTTTTTTCACGCACCATCTCCGTATTGCTCCGGATCACAAACATTCGGCGGACGAGGATCGTTTCATCGCCGTGGGGAGAATAGAGGGGCGGCCAGTTTTCGTGGCGTTCACGATCCGGGTCAAAGGCAAGCGCCGTTTCATCCGCCCTGTGACGGCCCGGTTCATGCATGCGAAGGAGGTTGCCGTTTATGAAGAAGAAAGTTCCACAGCTGAAATCGGATAAGCAAGCCGAGACCTTTTTGGCCCAAGACTTGTCTGGCCTCGATTTCTCCCAGTTCAAACCGGCCAAGTTCGAGTTCGAGAAGAAGGACGATCAGATCAACCTGCGGGTGCCGAAGCCATTGCTGGCAGCGGTGAAAGCGAGGGCGAAAGCGCGAGGCATTCCCTATACGCGCTTCATTCGCGAAACGCTCGAACTTGCTATTGCGCCGAAGTAACGTTCTGGACCGCTTGGCCGAGTGCCATCGTATTCCGACGCACGATGGAGGAGTGGACGCGGCATCGGGGGCAGTCGGCGGGGTTGGGGTTTGGGGAGGGGGTCCGGCAGTATAAGGGGCATCCGTACCCGCAGTCGCCGGCGTTGCAGGGTTGTTGGGGTTGGTTTGAGGGTCGTTAGGCGAACTAGATTTTAACGGGCTTCACGCCAAATCCTTCACCTTCATTCTGCCAACTAGGTGTAGCATGCGCCTTATGGCGCGAATTTGATCAAGCGCGATACGTCGTCTTGTAACGTTTCGCGATCCAGGTAAAAAATCCGAAGCTTCTGCGGGTTGAGTTTGCCGAGTGACTTTCGTGGCGGCCTCGGAGTCTTCCCGAATGTGTTGTCTACCAATTTGAATGTCTCGTAAGCGATGAAATCTGCCGCCTGGAGGGGCACGGAGTCCACCTTGCTGTTGAAGGTTATGCCGCCGATCCAACTCGCATCTACTGGGTAGCTCGATTTAACGCCTGACATCGTTTTGACCATTAATCCAGCCATAGATCGATTCCGGTCAAAGATGAACCTAATCTTCTTCCCCCCTAAGTCGACTTCCCGACAGGTCTCTGAAAGTTCCAACAGAAACCTTCCCCACAAGATGAGAAAGGGTATCTCAAGGTATTGCCGTGTGCTCTTGGCTAAAGTCCTCGGCACTATAGCGTGGTAATCCTCGGAGCGTATACCTACACCAACGCCGAGCCCGGTATGGTCATCAATGATAGACGTGAGGCGCGAAATAAAGCTGCGCTTCCGGCCCTCATCCCAACCCGAAAATGCGCCAACGCGGCTTTCCAATTCCGACATATGGAAAGCCTTAACCCCTTCTGCGTTTAGTTCCGCATCCCACCGTGATTGGAATTTTGCCCAGCCAATCTCGTTTGAGAGGAACCCACCCATGGCCATCGCTGGTGAGTCCCCACCCTCGTGAAACCCACTTTCATCTATGTACATCCTTAACGACATAGCCCAAGATTCCGCCGTAAACCTTCCGAATGGCCTCGTGCTGGACACTTATTTGTCTTGGGAGGTGTGGCCGCTTTTCGCGCAGCCCGCACTTTTGCCAAATTCTCTGGCGTCCAAGGAAGTTCAGTTCCATCCACGTCGACCAGCATCACAATCTCAGGTGTAAAGCAGAAGCGTTCTTCACGCCTATCGCGGGTCGATTCGATCTTGTCACTCATGGTTCTACTTCAAAGTCATCGGGAAGTTCAGCCTAGAGGCTATCACAACCTGCCATTCTTGGGTTCTGGCAAGTATACTGCTGCCGTTATGACTTGGTAGCTGGGATTTAGTCGGACTGAGCCCAAGGGACCAAGTATTGGACCAACTACTAAGCTTTGGGAATGCAGCCCACTTAGATGACCTGAAGCCATGGGGAATGTCAGGTCCGTTGGATTGAACTTTCAAAAACGTGGCTTTGCTGAAGGTTGACGTCTCTCGTGTCTGTGAAGCCGCGGCTAGCCGCGATGAGCCAAAGCCTGCTCGCGGATGGCGACCTTCCGGTCGTCGGTGAGGCGGGTGAGGTTGCGGAGTTGCATCTCCATGCGGGGGACCTGGCGGAGGCGGGACTCGTTGCGGAGGAGGAAGTCCCAGTAGAGGGTGGTGAAGGGGCAGGCGTTGGGGCCGGTGGACTCGGCGGGGTCGTAGCGGCAGCCGGTGCAGTAGTTGCTCATGCGCTGGATGTACTTGCCCGAGGCGGCGTAGGGCTTGGAGGCCATGATGCCGCCGTCGGCGAACTGCGACATGCCGATGGTGTTCGGTAACTCCACCCACTCGACGGCGTCGACATAGACGGCGAGGTACCATTCGTGGACTTGCCGGGGCTCAACGCCCAGCAGCAGGGCGTACAGGCCGGTGACCATCAGGCGCTGGATGTGGTGGGCGTAGCCGTGTTCGAGCGTCTGACCGATCGCCTGGCGGAGGCACTGCATGTCGGTGTCGCCGGTCCAGTAGAAGTCCGGGAGGTTGGCATGAGCGTCGAGGGCGTTGCCGTCAGCGTAGCCGGGCATGAAGTGCCAGTAGATGCCGCGGACGTATTCGCGCCAGCCGAGGATCTGCCGGATGAAGCCTTCGACGGCGGCGAGCGAGGCGTGGCCGTGATGGTAGGCCTCTTCGGCTGCGGCGATGACTTCGCGGGGATCGAGGAGCTTCAGATTCAGGGCGGCGGCGAGGCGGGAGTGGTGGAGGAAGGGTTCGCCGGTCCACATGGCGTCCTGGAAGCGGCCGAAGTTGGGCAGGCGATGGTCGATGAAGTCGCGTAAGGACCGGCGGGCGTCTTCCGGGGTGACGGGCCAGTTGAAGCTGGCGAGTTGCCCGGGATGTTTCGGAAAGCGTTCTTCCACTTCGCGCATCACTTCGCGGGTGAGAGCGTCCGGCGGGAAGTCCTCGGCGCGGGGGAGCAGTCCGGGGCCTTGCTTGCCGAACGACTCGCGATTGTCTGAGTCATAATTCCACTCGCCGCCGACAGGCTTGCCGCCCTCCATGAGGATATTGTGCCGGCGGCGCATCTCGCGGTAGAAGAACTCCAGGCGAAGTTGCTTGCGGCCTTTGGCGTGTTCGGCGAAGTCGGCAGGGGTGCTGAGGAAATGGCGGTCAGGACGGAGTTCGAGGTTGGGGCAGGCGTCGGTGAGGGCTTGGCGCACGCGGTAGTCGCCGGGCTCCGCCAGGATAACGCCCTTCGGTTTGAGCTTGGCGAGGGAAGCAGTCAGGACGCCAGCGAGAGTGCCTGGCGTGAGGGCGGTGTACTCGACCTTCCAGCCGCGCTCGCGCAATTCGTCGCGAAAGTGGCGCATTCCGCTCAGAAACAGGACGATGCGCGCTTTGTGGTTCCAGACGTGGGTGGACTCCTCGCTCACCTCCGCCATCCACACGCGGTCCTGGCGAGGATCGAAGCCGTCAAAGGCGGCTGAGGAACGATCCAACTGGTCGCCCAGGACGAGTACGAGATTGCGCACAGCTTTTAGATGCCGACGGCGAGCGCGAATGCCTAAAAGTTAAGCCAGCACGCCAGGCAGTGGGCCGGTGCTGTCGGCGAAGCGTTCGACGGGGGCGCCGAGGGCGTCGAGCAGACTGACGTAAAGGTTGGCGAGCGGCGTGTCCTTGCCGTAGGAAAGGTGCTGACCGCTGTTGATGCGTCCGCCGCCGCGTCCGCCGACGAGCAGAGGCAGATTGTGCGGATCGTGCTTATTGCCGTCGCGAATGCCGCTGCCGAAGAGGATGGCGGAATTGTCGAGGACGGTGCCTTCGCCTTCCTTCATCGCCTTCAACTTACTGCAGAGGTAGGCGAACTGGGCGACGTGCCAACGGCTGATGAGGAGATATTGCCGAAGGCTTTCGGGGTTGTTCTCGTGGTGGGAGATCGAATGGTGCCCGCCTTTGACGCCGTCGACGAAGGCGAAGTTCTGGTTGGTGACTTCGTTGCCGAACATGAAGGTGGCGATGCGCGTGGTGTCGGACTGGAAGCCGAGCGCGATCATGTCCATCATGAGGCGGACGTGGTCGGCGAAGTCCTTGGGTTGGGCCGCGGGCTTGTCCTTGGGGTTGAGGGCGACCAGCGGTTTCCACGGTGTCTGTTGGGGCCGGGCGGCGCGGGAAAGGCGATCTTCGAGGCCGCGAACGACGGAGAGGTATTCATCGAGGCGCACTTTGTCGGCGGCGCCGAGTTTGCCGCGCAATTGCTTGGCATCGTCGAGGACGCCATCCAAAAGCTGACGGTCCTGCGTGGCGCTGTCGGTGTTCTGGCTGCCGGCGTGGAAGAGCCGTTCAAAGACGAGGTGCGGGTTCACTTCGCGGGCGAGTGGCGTGGTGGGTCCGCTCCAGGCGATGTGGGAGCCGTAGACGCGCGTGTAGCCGACGTTCTTGTCGACGCCGGTGGTGACGGGGGCGACGCCGAGTTCGAGCGAGGCGAGAGGCGTATGGCGGCCGGCGACTTTCGCGGCTACCTGATCGACGGAGATGCCGTTGCAGTTGATGTCGACACCGAGGGTTTTGGTGACGGTGGTGCTGGTGAGCCAACCGGAGATTTTGACGTAGTGGCCATCGCCGCCGACGCTGCCCTGGTTCCAGAGGTTGGTGAGGACGAGAAGGTCCTGCTTGAGGTCGGCGAGGGGTTCGAGGGTGGGGGTGAGGGTGAAGTTGCGGCCGGTTTCGGCGGGGGTCCAAACGTCTTCACGCATGCCGTTGGGGACGTAGAGCGCGGCGAAGCGTACGGGCGGCGCGCCGTGGGGCGTGGTGGCGGCCATGGCTTCGAGCCAGGGAAGTCCAAGGGACATGCCCATGCCTCTTAGCAGGGTCCGGCGGGCGATGGGGGTGTGGCGTTTGATCATGGCTTCTCTCTCAATTGTGACGTTTTCTTTACTGGCGCCGTTACCGGTGCCGCGGGTTGCTGCCGGAACGGGACGCTTTCGACGATGCCGTGGACGAGGGTGTGGCCTTTGAAGCCGTTGCGGCGGAGGTCGGCGACGATCTGGTCGACGGCGCAACTGTCTTCGCGATTGAGGCCGCGGCCGAGGGCAAAGCCGAGGAGTTTGGTGGTGAGGTTGCGAATGAATAGGTCCTTGCGGGCGATGAGCGTTTGTTTGAGCTCTTCGGGGCCGTCGAAGCGGGCGCCATCGGGGAGTTCGCCAGCGGAGTCAATGGCGAGGCCGTTGTCGGTGGTGCGCCAGAGGCCGAGGACATCGTAGTTTTCGAGGGCGAAGCCCAGGGGATCGAGCCGATTGTGGCAGGAGGCGCAGGTGGGATTCTGCCGGTGCAGTTCCAGGCGGGCGCGCAGCGTGGTGGGCGTGGCGCCTTTGTGTTCCGGCAACTCGGGGACGTTGGGCGGCGGGGGCGGCGACGGCGTACCGAGGATGGCATCGAGGATCCACTTGCCGCGCAGGACAGGGCTGGTGCGATTCGAGAGAGACGAAACGGCGAGCACGGCGGACATGCCGAGCAGGCCGCCCCGGTGCGTGCCGGGCGGCAAGGTGACGCGCTTGGGCTGTTGGCGCAGTTTCTCTTCGAGGGTGATGCCGTAGTGCTTCTGGAGTTTGTTGGTGAGGAAGGTGAAGTCGGCGTCAAGGAGGTTCATCAAGGAGAGGTTTTCGGTGAGCAACTCCTGGAAGAAGAGGATGGGTTCGTAGCGGATGCCGCTTTGGATTTCAGCATCGTAGAAGGCCGGGAAGAGCTTGGGGTCGGGCTTGATGTCGCGGCCGAGTTCGCGGGTGCCGAGCCATTGCTCGACGAAGTTTTCGGCAAAGTCGCGGGACTTGGCGTCTTTCAGCATGCGGATGGTTTGTTCACGGACGACGGCGGGGTCGCTGAGCTTGCCACGTGAGGCCAGGCTGAAGAGTTCGTCGTCAGGCATGGAGCCCCAAAGGAAGTACGAGAGGCGGGAGGCGAGGGCATAGTCCGGCACGGGGCGGGCCGTGGCGGTGGGCTCTTCGAAGCGGAAGAGGAAGTGCGGCGAAAGCAGGACCCCTTGCAAGGTGTAGGCGATACGGCTATCGAAGCTGCCTTTCTGGCGGAGGAAGATGCCCATGTAGCGGGCGACTTCGTCCGGCGTGGCGGGGCGGCGGAAGGCGCGGGGCAGGAAGTGGACGATAACGTGGTGCGCGGCGTCCTCGGGCTTCAGCTTGTCGGTGGGTTCGGCGGTGATGAAGCGTGCGCGGGACTTGGCATCCTTGAGGCCATATTCGATGGCTTGCTTGGCGGCGGCGAGATACTTTTCGGCGTGCAGCGGGGAGAGGAAGAGCGTTTCCGCGGCATTGTCGAAGCCTTCGCCACCGGCGCCATCGGCGGGCAGGGCGTGGCCGGCGTCGATGTGGATGTTGAGCAAGTCCCGCATGGTGGCGGCGTATTCATGGCGGTTCAGGCGGCGGATGGGAGCCGGACGGGGCTGAATGCCGTCGGCGCAGGCGACGACCCGGAGTGAACTTTCGACGGTATTGACGAATTTCTCGCGAGCGGCGACGGTTGGCGCCTTGACGCCGACGGGGGGCATGTCGCCGTCGCGCACGCGGTTTAAGGCGCGATTCCAGCCGCGAGCGTTCTCGCCATCGAGGGCGGCGACGGCGAAGCCGCCAGCCGGCTTGGTGCCCTGATGACAGCCTGCGCAGTGCTGCTTGACGAAGCTTTGGGCTTCCTTGAGCGGCGCGTCCTGGGCGGCGGCGGCGAGAGCGACGAAGGAGAGGAGGAGGCGGAAATACATCTTTACGCCTTCAGTCTATCGCGGATGCCATATAAGATATGGGACATGCTGATGCGCTGGGCGGCGTGCCTGATTCCGGTGTTGGCGGTTGCCGCCGACTTCAATCGCGAGATTC
>JALHNI010000215.1 GCA_022843605.1 Bryobacter sp. | reverse complement strand
TTCTCCTCGAGCAGTTTGAGGGCCGGCGCCGGTTGGCCGCTGGAGTAGAGGAAGTGGGCCCGGGCAATTTCGGCGGCCGGGGTGGCGCCGGCGGTCTTCAGATATTGCGCGAGGGATTGGTTCGCTGGTTCAAACTGGCCGTCGAGCAGACGGGAATAGGCGGCCTTCAGCATGGCGCGGCCGCTTTCGAATTGCGGCGCCCGGGCGTAGGCCGTTTGGAAGTAATCCGCCGCGGCTTTGAATTTCCCGGCCAGGTAATGCACTTCGCCCAAGGAATCCAGCGGATTGGGCTCGGCCGGTTCCAGCTTCTGATAGGTTTCAAGCGCCTCTCTCGCCGCCGGTAGACGGCCCAGGTAGGCTTGGGCGTACCCGAGGCGATTCCAGATCTCGCCGTTCTCAGGATCGACCTTGGCGGCTCGCTCAATGGCCGCCACGGCGGGGGCCATCTGACGAAGGCGTTGGAGCAGTCCGGCGGTGAAGAGCTGTACGTTCGGTTGCGAGGGCGCAGCGGCCGCGACTTGCTGAAGAGCCTGGGCCTGGGCGCCACGGTCCTGGCTGAGGTTGGCAGAGAGGAGCGCCAATTGTCCGCGCTCCATGGGATCAAGCTGGCGGGTGGCGGCGGCGGTGATTGCGGCTTGAGCCTCATCGCGCCGGCCGGCGTTCAAATTGAGTTCGGCGAGCGACAGCAAGGGCAAGGCGAATTGCGGATCCAGTTGAGCGGCGCGAGCCAGGGCACTGGTTTTGGCTTCTAGCTGCGGAGCGTTCTGGGCTTCCACGTAGGAGGCCAACGCGGCAAGTTGCGTCGCTGGAGCCGGCGACGCATCCGCGGCCAAGTTATGCGCCAGTCGATTGAGGGCCACTAGAAACTGCTCGGGGCGGGCTTTCAGGGAGGTGCGCTCACCGACTTGGCGATGGGTAACGGCGTCTTCGACATAGGCTTCCAGCCGCAGGCTGCCTTGACTATGTTCGAGCGTGCCATGCAGTATGCGGGTCGCGCGGCCCTGGGTTGCCCCGGCAATGTCGGCGTAGTTGTTGCCGGAGATGGTACGGGAGGTTGCCAACTGGCGATTGAGGACGATTTGGACTCCTCGGCCGAGCCAGTCGTAGGCATGGTCGCCGGTGAGGTTTGCGAAGGGCAGCAGGGCTAGCCGCTCGATGCCTCGGGGAGGGGCAGCGGAGCGGCAGCCGGCCAAAATCAGAATCAGTCCCAGGGTGACAGGTCGGAAACTACAGAACACGCGGCTCCAGCTTGATCAATTCCTCGAAAGCCGGCAGCTTGCGCAACTCGCTAAACTCGGAGTCTTCCATGAACTTATTCTTTTCGGTAAAGCCCTCTTCGAGCGCCTTGCGCATGTACAGCAGCGCGCGCTCAAACTGGCCGCTCTTGGCGTAGGTTTTGGCCAGGTAGAAGTGAAACTTCGCCCGTTCGGTGACGCTGCGTTCCTGCAGGAGGACGCCGGCGCTCGAGCGGTGCTCGAACACTTCGGGATCGAGTTCGAGCGCTTTCTGATAGCTCGTCAGGGCCAGATCGTATTTTTTGCGGGCGAAGTAGGCCGTGCCCAGATTGCTGTGGATGGAGGCTGAGTTGGGCGCAAGCGCCAGGGCGCGCTTGTAGAACGTGATGGAGCGGCGGAAGTTCTTGCGCGCGTACCAGTAGGTGCCGAGATTGTTGATCGCCTCTGAATATTTCGGATTCAGCTTGTAGGCCTTCTCGTAGTTCTTGCGCGCCGCGTCCAGGTTCATCATCTGGTGGTAGGCGATGCCGACCTTGTTCCAGGTGATGGCCGAGTCCCGCGGGCCTTCGAGGTACATGTCGATCGCCTCGCGGTACATCTTGCGGGCCATGAAGATGTCCCCACGCATTTCGCTCGAGATGGTTTTGGCCGGGGTTTCGAGACCGGCCTGGGGGCGGGCTGGCGTGGGTCCCGCAAAGCCGCGGGCTAAATCGCTCTGACCGCACGCCAATGCTGCGCCAGCCAGGGAGAGAAGAATGAATCGTAACATCCTAACGCCTCCTTTCGCGACCCGGCAAAATCACCGGGCGTTACTTAAATATAGACCGAACTCGTCCCCAGAATCCGCGCTTGCCATTCTGTTCGCCTTCGGCGGGGACGGTGGTGGACTTTTCGTTGGGACGCTGCACGGTGACCACGCGGGAAGCCACGTGGCGGGGACGCTCGCCACTGACCGGCGGCGGCGCGGTCTTGTCGGTTGACGGCTGGTCGGCATCCCAGGCCGCCGCCTGCGTGCCACCGCTGAGTTGGTCCACCGGCTCTGTGCCGGCGATGAAGACTTCGCCGCGCGGGCCTTTGCCGTTCGCCAAATCGATATCGACGCCGATAATGCCTTCCGGGGCGGCAAAGCCATGCAAGTTGCGGTAGGCGCGACGGGTGTGCGCGCGCTTCATGAACTCGGCCCAGATGGGCAAGGCGGAACGAGCGCCTTCGAGCTTGATGTCGGTGTTGTCGTCAAAGCCCACCCACACGACGCAGATCAGTTTGGAGGTGAAGCCGGCGAACCAGCCGTCGCGGGAACTGCCGGTTTTGCCGCCCGCCACCTGCCAGAAGCCACGGCTGCGCGCGCCGGCGCCGGTGCCCGAGCGCATGACCTCTTCGAGCAGGTTCACCATCAGATAGTTCACCCGCGGGTCGAGCACATTGCGGGTTTCCGGCTTTGCGGCATAGATCGTATGGCTCTCCGAGTCGCGAATAGTTTGCAGCCAACTCGGCTTGGTGTAAACGCCATTGTTGGGAAAGATCGTATAGGCGCCCGCCATGTCGATGGGCGTCGCTTCGTAGGCGCCTAAGGCGATTGAGGGGGTGGCTCTCTGCTCGGTGAGGCCGGCCTTTTTGGCAAGGTCCCGTACGCGCGAGTAGCCGACGCTTTCCGCGAGCTTCACCGCGGGGATGTTCAGGCTTCGCGCTAAGGCTTGGCGCATGGTTACGGGCCCGTAGAAGTGATCCTTGAAATTGCCAGGTTCATACGAAGTGCCGTTGAAAGTAAATGTCGTCGGCTCATCTTCCAGAATGCTCACCGTGGTGAAGACCTCAGGTGCGTCGTAGAGACCTGTATTCAGGGCCGCCGCGTAGACGAAGGGTTTGAAGATCGAGCCCGGCTGGCGCTTGGCCAGGGAGCGGTTGAGCTGGCTCATGCCGTAATTGCGGCCGCCAATGAGCGCTTTCACTTCGGCGGTTTGCGCATCCAGGACCACCATCGCCACCTGAGCCTCAGGTACCTTCGGTTTGCCCTTGTACATGCGCTCGATCGCCTTATCGACCTCGGCCATTCCTATCCGGACAGCTTCGGCGGCGTCACGTTGCAAGTCCAGATCGAGAGTCGTGTAGAGGCGGTAGGCGCCCTCCTGGAAGTCGCGATCGCCAAACTTCTCCTGCAGAGTGTCGTTGACGAGGTCGACAAAGTAAGGCGCGTCGTTGGTCTCTGTGGCGCCTCGCGAAGTTACCAGCGGCACGACCTTGGCTTGGGCCAACTGGCCGTCGCTGATCTTGCCGTTGTCGCGCATTAGCGCCAGGACCACGTTTCTGCGGGCCTGGGCGCGTTCCGGCCAGCGAATGGGATTGCGGTAACTCGGCAACTGGATGACGCCGGCTAGAGTCGCCGACTCTTCCAGGGTGAGTTGGCGCACGTCTTTGCCGAAGAACGCCTGCGCCGCTTCGCCAAAGCCGTGAATCTCAAAGCTACCTCTGCGGCCGAGAGGAACGTAATTGGCGTAGTACTCGAAGATCTGTTCCTTGGTGAGCTTCTGCTCCAGGTGGATCGTAATCAAGGTTTCGGCGGCTTTGCGCGTGTAGCTTTTTTCGAGCGTCAGCCAAAGCCCGCGGGCCAACTGCATGGTGAGCGTGGAGGCGCCGTAAGCCTTGCGGCCGGTGGAGATGTCCATGTAGGCCGATTTCAGAATTCGCAAGGGGTCAAAGCCGGCGTGCTCAAAGAAGCGCTTGTCCTCCACGGAGGTGACGGCGTCCACCAGATGCTTGGGCAGGTCTTCGAACTTCACCAGCCGGCGTTTCTGGCGGTGCTTGTCGAACAGGTTGGTGATGAGCTCAGGTTCGAGTGAGTAGCGGGTTCGCTCGGTGTTGTCGCGCAGGGAGATAATCTGCGCGATCCGGCCGTTTTGAATCTGAATGACGCCGGGCTCTTCCTTGTCGAAGTAGGACTCCGAGCCGGGGAAGATCTCGATGGCGTCTTCACGCAAGTTGTACCAACCAAGTGTGTTGGTGCGCGAAGTGGTGTAGCCGCTGCGGGCTAACTGGGCAGCCAGGTCTTCGAGTGTCGTGGTTTCGCCGACACTCACCACGGAGGGTGCGGCGAAAATCTTGGAGGTTTTGGCAAAGGGGCCGGCGGCCAGTTTCTCGTCGATCAGCTTTGCGTAGTGGACGTAGAAATAGGTGAAGACGCCGAGGCCCACGATAAACAGGGCGACGGCGGAGGCAAGGAAGAACTTTCCCACCGGATGAAGGAGCAGGCGCACCAGCAATGCACCCTTCGGAACTTGGAGCCGTATGGCCACTCGAATGCCTCTCTCTCGCCCTGAGTATCTCATAGATGGCACAGTAGAAGATGGAATGACCAGTCTGTGGATGGTAGTGAACGTGTTGGTTTTACAGGTGCCGCCACCGGCTCCCGTCGACTACGCGCGGCACGTGGCTCCGATCCTTTCGCGGCATTGCGTTTCCTGTCACCGGGCGGGGCAGGTAGGGCCGTTTCCGCTGGACACTTACGCCGACGCCCGGGCCAAGGCGCGCACGATCGCGGCGGTTACGGCCAGTCGTTATATGCCTCCCTGGAAGGCGAGTCAACTGGCTGGGGCGGAACTGGCGGGTGAGCGCCGTCTGACGGCTGCTGAGATCGGAGTGCTGAAGCGCTGGGCGGCGACGGGTGCTGGCGCCGGTCCGGCGCTGGCCTTGCCGCCGACCGCGGCCCCGGTGGGTGGCTGGGAGCTGGGGGAGCCGGATTTGGTGCTGGAGATGACCGAGCCGTTCGCGGTGGCCGCGGAGGGCGACGACGTCTACCAATGTTTCGTGATCCCGGTCAGCCTGCCGACATTTCGCTGGGTGCGGGCTTTCGAGTTTGTTCCTGGCAGCCGGCGGGTGGTACACCATGCCCTGTTCTTTCTGGATCGTTCGGGGACGGCGAGGCAGCGCGACGCGGCTGAGCCAGGCCCCGGGTATCGGTGCTTTGGGCTGCCTGGATTTCTGCCGACGGCGAGCCTGGGGGGCTGGTCGCCGGGCAATGGGGCTTACGAGATGCCGGCCGGGGTGGCGCTTCCGCTGCGGAAGTCGGTTGACCTAGTCCTGCAGGTGCACTATCACACCACCGGCGCGGCGGACTCTGACCGTTCGCGGCTGGGTCTCTATTTTGCGACGAAGCCGCCGACGCGATCCATCTTTGACGTGGCGCTGGCCAGCCGCGAGATCGACATACCTGCCGGCGACCGGGCCTATCGTGTCCGCGACGGCATCACGTTGCCGGTGGCGGTGGATCTGATGGGCGTGATTCCGCATGCCCACTATCTGGCCCGGCAGATGCGCGGCTGGGCGATTTTCCCGGATGGCCGGCGGCGGAATCTGCTGGAAATTCTGGACTGGGACTTTAACTGGCAGCAGAATTATCGCTATCTGCGGCCAATCCGTCTGCCGGCCGAGACTCGCCTGGAAATGGAGTTCGTTTACGACAATAGCGAGCAGAATCCGCGCAACCCGTCCCGGCCACCGCGCCGCGTCGTTTGGGGGCCGGAGACCACCGACGAAATGGCCGGCTTGCACTTCCAGGTGATTCCCGCGGATCCGGCCGATGGCACGGAACTGGCGCAAACGCTGTGGGGCAAGCTGATTCGCTTTATCCGGGCCGGGGGCCTAGGGCATACTGGTACGCAGAATGAAGCTGCTCGTCCTCCTCAGCCTTAGCTTGGTTGCTTTCGCCCAAACCGCCCCTGATTCCAAGTTCGTCCGTGTTTTCTCGGCCAACGGGCCGAAACCCGGTGGACCGTATTCGCCCGGACTTTGGGCCGGTGACCGGTTCTACGTTGCCGGCCAAGGTTCGCGTACCGGGGGAGGTCAAATGCCGGCGACGCCGGAGGGCCAGATCCGGCAGACGATCGAGAACGTCAAGGCGATCATCGAAGCGGCTGGCCTCACCATGGATCACGTGGTGTTCTCCCATGTTTTCTATGAGGATCTGGCGCACTACGAAATTCTGAACCGCGTCTGGGGCGAGTACTTCAAGGGCACGCCGCCGGCTCGCGCCACGTCGCAGGCGGCGGCTCTCCCGGGACCCACGCCGTTTGAGATCAATGCGATCGCGGTGCGGGATAAGTCGCAGATTCAGGCGGTGCAACTGCCGGGATCGAAGTCGCCGGTTCCCATCAGTCCGGCGCTGTTGACCAAGGATCGGGCGTTCGTGTCGGGCATCCTGGGACGCGACTCTGATTCCGGCCAGATTCCAGGCACGTCGGAAGCCCAGGTGGCGATGGCTTTTGACCGGCTGAAGCGTGTGCTGGGCGCAGCCAAGCTGGATGCTCGGCATCTGATTTCGTTGAACGTCTACACGACGGCCGCCATGCCGGAGGAGGTGGTGAGCCAGGCACTGGCGAAACACATCGCCAACCGCAATAACGTCGCCCTCACCATCACCCGTGTCGTCGCCCTCCCCTTCGGCACCAATATTGGCTTGCACGGCATCGCCACGCGCCATCTGAAGCCGCGTGAGCGGCAACAGAACTGCCTCGCCTCCGACGGCACAGTGTATTGCGGCCAGTTCGCCTCGGATGACTACCGAACGGCGCTGATTGGCCTGACCGGCCTGCTGCAGAAGTTTAAGGGTCCGAAGCCGAGCATCGTGGCGACTTATGTGCAACTGGACGACGTGAAGGAGTTTGCCGCAATGAATAAGGTATACGCCGAACTGATTACGACGCCATTGCCGAGCCGTACCACCACGCAGCCGTCGCCGACTGGGACGTCGCCTAAGTTCCGGATTGCCGTGATTGCCGAGCAGTAGCCGGGCGCGGATTCCCGGCTAAATCAACTGCCGCACGCGGTCGCGATCCTTCTTCGGGCGTGGGCGCTGCAAATGGCGGTTGACGTCCTCAAGCGAAGCGAAGAGGCCCTCAAAGCCCGTAACGCGCCGGGACGGCGGCTTTCGCAGGCGAGAAAAATCGCGCGCGCGGAATAGCTGGGTTGCGGCAATGACCGCGGTGCCCATGGGTTTGTATTCGTGCGTCCCCGCGGCCCAAGCCTCCCGGTCAATCAGCCATAACGCGAATCCCATGCTTCTCATTTTAGCCAGTACTACTCAGGTGCAATTCCCCTTGGCAACGGGCGAGAGTGGGCTCAAACTGGAGGCATGAGATGGCGTTGGCTGACGTGCTGCTGGCTGGTTCTGCCTCTGGCGGCGCAGATCTCGCTGGGAAACCTGCCCTCCGGAATCAGCGGTCCGCGGATGCCGGCTTCCCGGCCGGTGGGCCCGCGCGCGCCTTTCCGGGGCGGCTTCGGCCCTTATCTGCCCTGGGGCGGCGGGTACGGCGTTCCGTCCACGGTGGTGATTGAGAAGAGCGCGCCGGCTCCGCCAGCGCCGATCCTGGTGAACAGCAGCCTTTACCAGCCGGACAAGGCCCAGCCGGCCATGCGCGAGTACAGCGCACTGCCGCCACCGGCGTCTTCCGTCGCGCCAGCGTCTACTCCGGCTACGGCTCCGGCTCCGGCTCCGGCGCTGATCGCTTTTCGGGATGGACGACTGGAGCCGGTGCAGGCTTACTGGCTGGACGGGGCGAATCTGGCTTACATCACCCTTGCCGATGCGGTTCGCAAGGTGCCGCGTTCCACGGTTGACGAGGTTCGCAGCGAGGCGCTGAACCGTCAGCAGGGCGTCGAGTTCCGGCTACCTGCTACTTCAGTTCGATGACCAGCGTCCGGAAGGGCTTGGTGCCCAGGTTCACCAACTGGGGCGCATCTTCGCCCTGATCGTGCCAGATGACCTCGCCGGACTTCCGTTTGCGGATGGTTTTTTCTTTCGTCTTGCTGTCCGTCCGTTCGTAGGCGCACTCGTCCAGGAAGACAATCACCTGGTCGGTGGGGCGAATGTAGGGCTCACGCGGCTTGCCCGGCTCGTACACTACCTCGCTGGCGGTGACTCGCTGATTCTGTAGCACGACGCGCTTGACCATAGGCGCCGCGGCCAGCATGGTGAGCAGGCCGGCCAACATTAAGGTGAGTCGAATTTTCATCTTGTTCCTTTCCTGAGCTTTCGCCCCGGCCTCAGGCTTTCTGAAACCGCATTCCCGCGAACGATACTACACTTTCCTCGTCGATGTTCCATTGCTGGTAGCGGAGTAGCTCGCCCCGGGCTGCCGGCGCGGTGCGCAGGAAGGTATAAAAGGGCGAAGACCCGCACCACTTGAGGTCGTCCTGGCGCTCCCGCACCTGCTCCCAGTAGGCGTCCGCATCGAAGGCATTCAGGCTGGC
>JALHNI010000214.1 GCA_022843605.1 Bryobacter sp. | reverse complement strand
ACTCACAATCTGCTCGATGAGGGCAAGGCGTCGCTGGCGAAGTTGTCGGCGGCCTGGGGTGGCGCCGGCGCGGAGTCCTACCAGGAAGTCCAGCGGCGGTGGGACCAGGCCTCTGCTGAGCTGAACGAGGCGCTGGGGGCACTCTCGGCGCGGATCAGCGAAGCTGGCCAATCCATGGCCCAAACCGAAGCCGGTGTCACCGGCATGTTCGCCTAACGGCCTAACACAACAGCCACACCACAAGATAGGGGCGAGACCTGCCCACCGGCAGCTCTCGCCTCTATCTCATCCCATATCAAGCGTTAAGAACGCGCTGCTGTCGGCGGCAAATGAATACTGACCACTGCGCGGCAGGTGGTTTCGAGGTGTCGTCGCAACACTTTCTCTAAATTCTGGAGGTTGTGTTGGCATCGTCGCGTCGGGTGAAGAAGGGGCAGGAGCGGCGTCCGCTGTTGGCCAAGCGTCAGCGATACATGGAGTTGCGGGCTCGTGGGTGGAGCATCCGCGCCGTGGCCCGTGAAGTCGGCGTATCACGGTCGTCCGGCACGGGTCGCTTCTATCCCCAGCACCGGGTGGGCTCGGGTGCGCCTTCGCGCATGGCGATTTTCGTGCGATACGGCGGTTGAAACGCTGCGAAGATGGATCTTATGGAGACGAAACTTTGGTTGGATGCATGGGAGGCACACCCATGGGAAATCTGCGAGGGTGACACGATCGGCACGCCTGCGCCCGCTTTTATCCCCTATCAGGTGAAAGAGATCGACACGCCCCGTGGTTTCGGCTCCCATCGGAAATGGACATTCTGGGGAGAGGACGAGGAGGGCCGGGGCTACGCGTGCAGCTTCGCTCGAGACCACATGGTTGTTCGCTTTGCGGAGGCTAAGCAATAAAATGGCGGTCGTGTAACTTGCGTCCACAAAAGTGGCGCCTCTCTGTCAAGTTGTGGCGATTGTGCCGTTGAGTAGCTGTCGATAGACGATGTCGGATAGCCGCCGCGAGCAATAGGCAGAACTTGTGGATGCCGGGCAGGGAGTACCTTCCCGGTTGATCGGTAAGCAGGTTTTGATCAAGTCGAGCGCCCGAACGGTGGCGGGAAGTGAATCCGCCCGGCGATTCAGAACACTTCAATCTTGAGTTCGCGGATGCGCTTGTTGGCCGCACACAGCTCGGCGTGTTCGGCGCGGTTGAGGCTGTGCCTGGCAGTCGCCCGGTGTCGGTCAACTCCTGTTTGGGCCAGCCGTAGATTTTCTTCACCGAGACCAAGATCGGCAGCGATCTGTGAGACCGGGCGTCCGGCAGCAATCGGGTCGAGCTCTTTGCGGCGGAACCTCCTCGGGATAACGCTCAGTGTCGCCCGCCATGGTGATGGGACCGGTTTGAGCTGGGTTTAGCCACGGTCATGGGACCACCTGATTGCCAGGAAGGGACCGCCGGCGTGTCGCGCCTCTTGGGCATTAGGCACGCGACTTCATAGCTAGGCCCTCCTTCCATGTCACGCACCACCACCGGCAGCTCACTCAAAGTAGCCGGACCGCAGCCAAGTACCGCAATGCAGCCGTTTCCGCTATGTTTCAGCTCCCCAGAAGGCAGCTCAAGCGTGATCTGAGGTATGTGCAGGAGCCATGAGCGGCGGTCAGCGGAGTTTCCGGACCGGGTTCGCGTGACGAGACAGAGCGCAAGCGCGTAATTGCTGCGTTGCGATGCAACGGTTAATGCTATAGTTAGTGGGTCGGTCAGTCGCGGGGACGGGCCTGCGCCTTGGTCATGCCTCTTACGTGGGCATGCGAGAAGCCGCTGCAGTTTCAGCGCTGCAACCGCTGCTCTCTGCCATAGCGCCCCGCGGCACTTTCCGAGCAGTTGAGAAATGCCAAAGAAACAAGTGTGGAGCAAACGACAATGAAGCACGTTAATCAAACCGATTTAAGCCGTGGTCCGAAGGATGAGACGGGTGCGCCCGCGTACCGTGATCGTCCGCAGAACCGACAGTACGTTCCGAGGCGTTATGGATTTATCGAAGATTCTTGCATGGCCCGCGCTATGGAACGGCTCTGACCTATCACATATCCGGGTTCGAAAATTCGTCACTCGACTGGGCCCTCAAGCGCATGCTTCAAACCACGCGACCTGATGCCGAAACGTCGCAGCCGGGGACGGAGGCGATAAATCACTAGGGTGACGCGTCAAAATGCCGCTAGGACTCCAAAGGAATTGTTGCGGCGTTGCGTTCGGAAGAATTGGACAGATTGCAACCAATGCAATGGATTGCACGCAGGCCGGCTCTAAGTGTCGCGGAGATTCGTCGCATGAAGGAAGGCGATTACGGTCTAGCCATTCGTCAAGATCACCGGTTGAACGCTGGAAAGAACTTTTCCGGAACACTAACGCCGAAATCTGGCCGCCGCTCGCAGGATTATTGTCGTGCAACTGGGCAACATAAAGATAAGCGTGCCCGGCGAGCTCGGCCCGCCTCGGCATGTTCGATTTCTTTGACCAGAAGTGTCGTCGAAGCCCTGGAATGTGTGACTGGAATTCGGCAACCGTGCGAGTGTCGCGCCGCCCTCTCTGCGGCCTCTTGGAAGCACGCCGATCCGGAGGAAGCCGATGGCGCCCGCGACGCCGCGCCGCCGGACGCCGGACGCGCCTCAAAGTGGTGGTATCACGCCGAGGCGCTGGCAAGTCTGGACCCCCAAATCGGAGCGATAGCGCAAGACCAGTGCGCCTGGAATGCGATCGCGCTATGTGGCATGCGGGTCGTTAAGGAATTTCTGATGACTGCATCATGCGCCGAGTTGGCGCTTCGACTTCAAGCATGCTCCGGTGCCGCGAACATTTTCGCAAATGTAACCTCCGCAATGGGAATCCTTGTTGCAACAGATGCGCTTCTCTCCTGGAACTACGGGTCGCAGCGCAATGCCGAGAAGGTCAACGAACTTGCTGCCCGGTACGGCAACCCGGCGAGGGGTCTCGCGCCAACTGTTGCGCTCTTGCACGCTTGAGGGCTGAGATTGGGATATTCACTGACATGGGCTTTGGTGGCTCTCACGAAAGCGAGTGTATCGGTGTGAACCACCCCGGAGGTTGCGTCCACGAAAGTGGTGTACGAGTCGGGTCGTGAGGTAAGGACCGGCGTGTCGTAGCCAGCAAGTATAGGGGCCTGATCATGACGGAGGATCCGATCACCCGTCTGCCACTGCGCCCAGGCGCTCAAGCCGCCGCGCATCCGGGAGTCCGCCGCCCGGTTGGCTGACCGGACCCGCGACGGCGCGCTGGTGCCATGAGGAGTACCTCGCGGCGGTGCTCTCCCGGGAAGTCTCGGCCCGAGAAGCCTCCGGGGCAGCGACCCGCATCCGCTCCGCCGGATTCCCCAACCGGAAATCATTGCAAGACTTCAACTTCGAACACCAACCCGCGTTGAACCGGGACATGATCGCCCACCTGAGCACTGGGACATTCCTGACCAAGGCCCGCAACGTCGTCCTGTTGGGATCACCCGGCACCTGAAATACGCACTGTGAGCCTTGATCCCGAACTCGTGATGAGTCCGGCGCCGCCAGTGGAAGGGTCGGTGTCGGTGACCACGACTGACCCCAAAGACTCATTGGCCTCACCCGGTAGGGGTGGTGCCCTTGCGTTAGATTTGTCGTCGCCGGTTGCCCGGCACCGGCCTGGCCCACCACCATTTGGCCTGATCAGAAGCCTGGCCGACCGTTACAGTCGTGCCTCATCACAGTCGTGCCCAACGGTGATCCCATCGTGCCCCCAACAAGGACGCGCCAACCCCGTCTGCACCTTCAGCTGCGAATCGCCACTTTCGTCGCAGAATCCGTCGCGCGCATAGTGATGATGCTCGGATGCGTAGCCGCGGCGGGGCTCCTTATGCACCTGCTATTCGGCCCCTTGGAACCGCCGAGGGCGCGCGCAGGATAGTGCGGAGGTGGTCGCGGTGGATAGCGTCTTGGTTTTGATCGCCGCGGCCAATGTCACGCTGTCGCTGACCCAGCCCAGGATCCCGCCCTGGGCTTTAATCATTTCGAGGCCGACGCGTTGAAACTCCGGGAAGTAGGAACCAACGCAGTCAGACACAACCAAGCATTCGAAGCCGCGGTCGTTAGCCTCGCGGACGGTTGTGTGCACGCATACCTCGGTCGTCACCCCGGTGACGAGCAGTTGGGTGATGCCGGCTGCGAGCAAGGTTCCCTCTAAGTTTGTGCGGTAGAACGCGCCCTTGCCTGGTTTGTCGATCACCAGTTCCCCGGGGAGCGGGGCAACCTCATCGATGATGTCGTGACCATATTCACCCCTGATCAAGATGCGTCCGTATCTTCCCACATCGCCGATGCGTTTTTCCGGCACGCCCCGGTTGAGTTTGGCCGGCGGGCAATCTGATAGGTCAGGCCGGTGCCCCTCCCGCGTATGGATGACCGGAATCCCTGCGGCCCGTGCTGCAGCGACTAGTCCTACCAGCGGGGCCACAATATCGCCCAACCTTGTGACATCGTTTCCCAGACTCTCGCCAAACCCCCCCGGCAACAAAAAATCTCGCTGCATATCGACCACGAGCAGCGCAGCTTTTCCGTCCACAAGCCTGAAGGGTGATGGCTCAGCGGCAACGGTGATCGACATCCTCACACTCGCCTTCCGGATAACGCCAACGAGCCGGAATCGGTTGTGGCGCAACGCTGTTCCTCAACAAATTGCGCTGCTAGCTGGAGCACTGTGTCGTCGCACAACGCTGCGCCCAACAACATCGCACTGCACGGGCGGCCGTCGTCCGTCAGTCCTACCGGCACAGCCACGCCCACTAGGTCCAACAGGTTTCCGAAGTGGGTGTAATGCCCCAGCATGGTATTGGCCTCCACGGGCAGTGCCTGCACCTGCTCAACAGTGAACGTTGTGCCAATTGTAGGCACCACCATAACATCCATCCGCTGCCACAGCGGGGCAACCGCCGCTTTGAGATGCTGTAACCGTTGCAGCGCGGAGAACGCATCGACCGCCGAGTACTTTCGGCCGGCCGACAAGATATCGCGCACCACCGGATGGATCGAACCCGGTTGAGCGGCAAGAAAGTCGCCGAATTCCACCAGCCGCTCGGCCACCCACGGGCCCTGATAAAGCAGGGAGCCGGCGGCCAAGAATGGTTCAAGCGACACATCAATGACGTCGTTCTCCTTGGCGAGCCGGTCCCGAAATGCAAGGTGCGCGCGTCGCATGCTGTCGTCGCCGAAGAATTCCAGCTCGTCAGCGTGAGGCAAACCGACTCGGATAGGTGAACCATCAAAGCGCGGCCCGCGCTCACGCGACCACGGATCGTCGTCATCGCGGACGGCCATAACATCGAACACTCGATCAATGTCGTTGATGCAGCCGGCCATGAGGCTGATGCAGTCCAATGACTTACACGCCGGCACCAGCCCAACCGTGCTTAACAGCCCTCGCGACGGCTTGTAGCCGACAACGCCGTTGAGCGCGGCGGGGACACGGCCCGAACCGGCGGTGTCGGTGGCGACGGCGAAAGGCACCTGCCCCAGGGCCACTGCCCGCGCCGAGCCGGAACTGGATCCGCCGGAGATCATCTCGCAACCGTAGACGCTACGCGGAATGGTGTGCGGAGTCCGAGTGCCGTTGAGCCCCGTGGCGAACTGGTCGAGGTTGGTCTTTCCCACATACAAAGCGCCCGCTTCGAGCAGTCGGCGCACAACCGGGGCGGTCCGCTTTGCAACGTAGGCGTAGTCCGGGCACGATAGCGTTGTTGGCACGCCAGCGACGTCGATGCTGTCCTTGACGCCAAACGGAACCCCGTATAGGGGCAACTTGCGCGCGCTGGAGCGCCTTTCGAGATCCGCGGCGGCACGCATCAATTGGTCCCTCGGTAGCACAGATAGCCACGTGCCGTCGTCGCCGGATGAAGCAATGGCGTCTGCGACCCGCGCCGCCGTTTGGGTCGGGGATCCGCTGCCATCTGCGTGTGAGGAAAGGATCTCAGCCACTGACGGCCCAATGGACGGCCCACCGACACTCGCCGAATGCGTCAAATTCACACCCTACCAATCCACCGAAAGCTACTGGAAGATACGCAACATTGAGTATCAATCGACTTACCAAGGCGCACCTAGGAGTTCGCTCCTCGATGCCGCATAGGGCCACGCTGCTAGGGGGTAACCATCATTCTTCCACCACCGCAGCCGTGAACAGTCTAGCTTGGCCTCTTGTATCCCGCCCGACGAAGTTCGGAATGCGGTTGTCATCGCCGAGGTAGCTGATCCATAGCCACCGCAATTCTCGCACTACCTGTAGTGACGACCGGCCAGCGTTGTCGCTGCGCGCGGCAACAAATGCCCAACTTGCCTGAGTGAAACACAGCCGCGCACGGATGCCATGTACCGCGAAAGAATCTGGACCCGCGGGGCATTCCGCGTAACACCAAACTTTCACACCGGCAAGGCCGGCATTACTTGTCGAATAGGCATCGAAGCTCGCGTTGTGCTATCGCTTGTGCCATGGTGCCCAGAGGAAGAACGCCGCCGCGCCAAGCCATTCCCTAGTAGGAGGAGGGCGCTTGCTGTTGTGCTGCGTCGGCCGTCGTGAGTCCGGCCGGCACGCCGTCTGCAGCTTGTGCACCCGAACCGGCACCATCAGCGGACGGATCACCGTCTGGGGCGGGCTCATTGTCCGGCTTTTCAGTGGGCTGAGAGTGCTGAGCCTGCTGGGCCACCGACACCACTTGCTGCACCTGCCCTGCAGCCTGGCTACCCATACTCGCATATTGGGATGCCTGCGCGGACGCCTTTGCGGCCTGGCCATACCATTGCGTCACCTGCGTCAAAGTAGGCACCGTCAACGGCACCGCCGACATCCCGGGCACTGGGGATTCGGCGGGCGCGACGGCGTCGGCCGCATCCTTGGCGCTGGTGATGGCGCTCGCAGCAGCGAGTTGACGGCCCCTAGAGTTGGCTGTCTCGGCTTGCTCGGGCGCCGCCGTCATACTGAAGGAACCAGCCGAAGTGGCCTCAAAACTCGAGACCACGGATGCCTCCGTTGCGGCCGCCGCGGACCGAACCTGCGCACCCGATCTATCTGCGCCGTCGGCAACCGAGAGGTATTTGCGAGTTAAATTGTCCGCTTCACATGCATGAGAGTCCGCTATAACTCCCAAGGAAGCGAGAAAGGCGTTGGCGGCTACGACACCGAGCCCGGCACAAATACAGGCAAAAATATATGCCGTACCCAAACGCCCAGAACCCTTCAGAATTACTTCGAGTACGTGCGCCAGGGACAGCAGATCTTTGTCAATTCCGAAAGCCATCCGAAAGTTCTCGACCCAATCAGCCTGACGATTGAGGATGTCAGTAAGTTCGGTGTCCACACCGGACATTGTCTCTGCGCCATGTTGCAATTCGGCGTTCTCGTTGGCGTAGGCTTCCGATGCAGTTCCCTCCCAGCGAGACTTTGGAAAAATCGCAGTAAGTCGCTCAGCAAGGACGCTGAACCGTTCAGAACCGATCTCGAAGTCACTCCCATCGATGGGCTGCCCGAATCCGACCAACATCTCTAAGCCTTGGACAACGCTGAGGGCAATAAGGATTGGGCTGGCCTCGTACTTAAGGGCGTCCTGGCGCTCGTCATCAAGCTGTTGTTCAAGCCGGTCGGCGTGATACGCTTCGCGTAATCTGGCGATGGCGCGCTGCCTGTATTGATAATACCCATACAATTGGCGTCCTGACGCCAGAGCGCCGAAGGTGTCCCCACTGATACCTGTTGCCTTGGCCGCAATGAACTTGCCGGAGTACTCAGATTCTTCGAAGGGGTGGAGATTGTCCACAGCTAAACTGGCTGCAGCGGCCCCCAAGCCAAACAAGCTCGCGATCACATTTGCAAAATCGCCGGCCAGCGTCGTCATATCGGGCACCTAACCTTCGCCTTGTTCCGCGGGACCAGATTCCCGCGCTCCGCCCCATAACAATGGTAGCAGCTGCAGAGCGGTTCAAACCGCAGCGTTTCCTGGCAGTGAGCTGCGGTGTTGCTGCATATCGGTCAGCACTAACGATGCGTCGAATGCGCCCAACTGTTGCGAGCCGCAGCACGGAACGCGCGATCCACCTAAGCTTCACCACAATTTTCTGGGAGGCGCGCCGCAGTTGGTCCGGGCCACGTCGCCTCGGCCACAGCATCCGGTGCCCAAAAAACTTAGTGCGCGGCACCCTGTCACCGTTGTGTTAGCGTGGGTTCACGCGATCAAGCTGCACGGCTCGGCACCATTCCAGTGGGGGAGTCTTAGATGTCATGTGCCTCACTGGCGCCAACACCGATAACCAACGCGATTCAAACCGTAGCGCGGTAGCTGATCAGTGGATGAAAGTGTTCTGTGCGAAGGGGTTTAACTGATGACAGATCTGACGGTGACGCCGGAGTACTTGGAAGAACTGGCGAAGAAGCAAGACGCAGCAGCCCAGCTGGCCGGCGAAGCCGCCGAGGTGGGTTCCGATATCAAGAC
>JALHNI010000213.1 GCA_022843605.1 Bryobacter sp. | reverse complement strand
GATGCGCTGATCCGTACGGTGCGCGGGATCGGCTACCAGTTCTGTTCGCCTGAGCCAGGTCAATGAAGGGGATCTTTCGCAGCATCCTGCTGTGGTTTTTTGCGCTGCTGCTGTTCAGTTTCGTAGCGTTCATCGCGACGACGTGGATGTTCTCGCCACGGCCGAATATCTTCCAGAACGTGCGCAAGCTACAGGTGGAAGATGCGGTGATGGTCCTGGATTTGGGCGGCAAGGCGCAACTGCAGACGTACATGACGCGGCTGGATTCGTTGTTTTCCGCGGACCATTATCTGATCGACGGGGAAGGGCGGGACGTGCTGACCGGCGAGGACCGGAAGGCGCTTTGGCAGCGGTCGGCCGAACCCTGGCCGCGGGGCTTCACGCTGTCGGGTCCGCCGCGCGGGCCGGATCACCCGATGCGGGAGGCGTCGGCGGATGGCCGCTATACGATGCTGCTGGTGCTGCGGCAGCCAGACTTCCGGCCTTCGGTGTGGAGCAATCTGCCCAATTACCTGTGGATTGTGCTGGTGATTGTGCTGCTTTGCTATGCGCTGGCCGTGACGTTGGCCCGGCCGCTGCGTGAGTTGCGCGAGAGTATGGTGAGCTTTGGCGCCGGCGATCTCGATGTACGGTCAAGCCTGAAGCGCAAAGACGAGATCGGCGATTTGGCGACAGCGTTTAACGATATGGCCGGACGGCTGAAGACGCTGCTGACGGCGGAGCGGCGCCTGCTGCAGGATATTTCGCACGAACTCCGGTCGCCGCTGAACCGGCTGGGTTTTGCCGTGGAACTGGCGCGTTCGAGCCAGGACCGGAACTCGGCACTCGACCGAATCAAGCATGAGAGTAACCGTCTGACGAGTCTGGTGGGCGAGTTGATTCAGATGACGCGGGCGGAGGGCGATCCGGCGGAGCGGATCAATGAACCGATGGATTTGGCCACAGTCGTGGAGCAAGTTGCGGCCGAGGCTGAGATTGAGGCCGAGGTGCGGCAGGTACGGATTGTGAGGCACTGGGAGGGACATTTCCGGGTGAGTGGCGACGCGGGTTTGCTGTCGAGGGCGCTCGAAAACGTCGTGCGCAATGCGATTCGTTACACGGCGGCTGGCACGGCGGTAGAGATTGGGATCGAGGCGCAGCCGGGCGCGGCGGTGATTTCGGTGCGGGATCAGGGGCCGGGAGTGCCGGAAGAGATGCTCGAGTCGATCTTTAAGCCGTTTTTTCGGGTGGAAAGCGACCGTGGACGGGACTCGGGCGGCATTGGCCTGGGGTTGGCGATCGCGCAGCGGGCGATTGTCCTGCACCAGGGCGAGATTTCGGCGCGGAATGAACGGCCGGGGCTGCGAGTGGAGATTCGGTTACCGCTGCAGGGATAGTGTATGAATGTGTTCACATTTCTTTACCCATATCGCCCTCACTCGAGCGTCTTATCCTTTGTGAGAACTCTGGGGATTCTTTTCTTTGCACTGACACTGACGGCTTTTGGGCAGCCAAAGAGCGTGATCGGGACCATTACGGCGATCGACGCGGTGAAGGGCGAAATGACGGTGAAGACCGATCCGGGCGAGAGCTTTGAGGTGAAGGTCGCTGTCGATTTGCAGGTAAAACAGGTTCAACCCGGCGAACGCGACCTGACGAAGGCGCAAGTCGTGGCCTTGGCGGGGCTCGCCAATGGAGACCGGGTGCTGGTTCGCGGGGCGCTCACCGAGAAGACGGTGGTGGCGAATAGCCTCATCGTCATCTCGGCCCGCGATATTAAGAAGCGCGATGACCTGGAGCGCATGGAGTGGACCCGGCGCGGGATGGTGGGGGTGGTGGAAGCGGTGGATGCGGCTAAGGGCGAAGTTACCTTGAAGACGCAGTCGATGGCCGGACCGAAACCTGTCACGGTGGTGCTGAACGCGAAGACGGTGTACAAGCGTTATGCTCCGGACTCGATCAAGTTCGCTGATGCCAGCGACGCCACCATGCGCGACCTGAAGAAGGGCGATCAGTTGCGGGTGTTGGGCGAGAAGAATGAGGATGCCTCCCGCATTACGGCGGAGCGGGCGGTTTTCGGTTCGTTTCGGACGGTAGCCGGAACGGTGACGGCGGTGGATGCGGCGACCGGCGAGGTGAAGATTAAGGATCTGCAGTCCGGCAAGGCGATGCTGGTGCGGATCAAGACCGATTCGCAATTGAAGAAGATGCCGAACTTTGCGGGAATGATGGGCGGCGGAATGCCTGGCGGTCCTGGCCCGGGTGGTCCTGGTGCGGGCGGTCCTGGTGCGGGCGGTCCTGGTGCGGGCGGCATGCGTCAAGGTGGACCTGGCGCAGGTGGACCTGGCGCAGGTGGCGGTCAGCGTCCTGGCGGTCCGATGGCGGGCGGCGGGATGGGTGGCGGCCGGCCTGGTGGCGATATGGCTGCCATGTTGGAGCGCATGCCGCCGGCCAAGGTGGAAGACATTAAGGTGGGCGAGTCAATCGTGGTTTCGAGCACCGTGGGCGCGAAGGCGGACGAGGTCACTGCGATCACGCTGTTGGCGAACGCGGACATGATCATCGCGATGGCGCAACGTCAAGCGGGCGCGGCGGGCGGAGCGGCCGGCGGCATGGGCGGTGGCGGTATGAGCCTGGGCGGCGGTGGCATGGGTGGAATGGATATGGGCATGGGAATGATCCCCATGCAATAAGCGGATCGGCTGTCCCCAGTCTGGATAGTCTCAGCAATCAAACAAGAAGTTTAAGGACGAAGGAAGACTTTCATGCAAGGCCTATACCGGCAGTGTGTCTATTTGTGTATTTGCTTGGCGATGGCGACGATCGGGTGGGCGCAGGCTCCCGCATTGCGGGGCAAGGTGACTGATCCGTCGGGCTCGTCAGTTCCTGGAGCCGAGGTCCGGGCGCGGATGACGGGAGGGCGCGAGATCCGCACCCAGACCAACCAGAACGGCGACTTCCAGTTGCTGAACCTGACGCCCGGCGCCTACACCGTGCGGGTCTTGAGCAAGGGCTTTGCGCTGTTTGAGATTCAGGATCTCGACGTGCGTGCCCCGATGAATTTCAACGCCCAACTGGTGCTGGCCACCGAGGCGCAGATCCTTCAGGTAGAGGAAGAGATCAACAAGGTCTCGACCGATTCGCAGTCGAATGTCGGTGCGCTGGTGCTGAAAGGTGAAGACCTGCAGGTGCTATCTGACGATCCGGATCAACTGGCCAATGAGCTTCAGGCTTTGGCCGGACCGGGCGCCGGCCCGAATGGCGGGCAGATTTTTATCGATGGCTTTACCGGCGGACGTTTGCCCCCGAAGAGCGCCATTCGCGAGATTCGCGTCAACCAGAATCCCTACTCGGCCGAATTCGACCGCATCGGTTTTGGGCGCATCGAGATCTTGACCAAGCCGGGCGCGGACAAGTTTCGCGGCGACGTGGCTTTCAACTTTGGCGATGCTTTATTCAACTCGCGCAATCCTTTCGCGCCAAATAAGGCGCCTTTCCAGTCGCGGATGTTCAGCGGCCGGGTGAGTGGTCCGGTGACGAAGAAGTCGTCGTTCTCCCTCGACCTGGAACGCCGCGACGTGGATGAGAACGCGGTGATCAATGCGACGATTCTGGATTCGTCGCTGGTGGCGACGCCCTTTGGCCTATCGGTGGTGACGCCGAACACCCGGACCGGATTCAACCCTCGTTTTGACTTGGCCTTGAATGACCGCAATACGTTGGTGACGCGCTATAGCCTCTCCGACATCAGTAACGAGAATCAGGGCATCGGCCAGTTCTCACTGGTTTCGCGCGCCTACAATTCAAAGGATCGCGAGCACACGCTGCAGATGACGGAAACGGCGATTTTGAGCGCGCGAGCGATCAACGAGACGCGCTTCCAGTTTCAGCGGAGCCGGATCCAGCAGTTTGGCGACAACGGGCAGCCGGCCATTGATGTGCTGGAAAGCTTCAACGGCGGCGGCGCGCAGATCGGCACGGCGAACAACACGACGAACGGCGTTGAGCTGTCGAATTTCACCAGCATCACCGCGGGCGCGCATAGCCTGAAGGTGGGCGGCCGTTTGCGCTACAACAGCCTGAACGACGTGAACCGGAACAATTTCGGCGGAACGTATACCTTTACGGGTGGCAACGGTCCGGTGCTGGATGCGAATAATGTCCCGACCGGCGCGACGGCTTACCTGACGTCGCTGGAGCGCTACCGCCGGACGCTGGTGTTTCAAGCCCAAGGCCTGAACGGTGCGCAGATTCGAGCACTGGGCGGTGGCGCGGGTCAGTTCTCGCTCGTCGGTGGCGCGCCGCTCGCGGCGATCGGCCAAGCGGACTACGGCATCTTCATTACTGACGACTGGCGCATCCGGCCCAATCTGACCGTGGGCATGGGATTGCGATACGAGAACCAGACTAATATCTCGAGCAACAATAACGTTGCTCCCCGGATCAGCATCGCCTGGGGCGTGGACGGCGGGGCGAACAAGGCGGCCAAAACCGTGTTGCGCGTGGGCAGTGGCATTTTCTACGACCGCGTCCAGCAGAATCTTTCACTGCAGCAGTTACGGTTCAACGGTGTGAATCAGCTGCAGTACCTGATTCCGAACCCGGACTTTTTCCCGACGATTCCGACGCTGGATTCGCTTACGGGCAATCTGGCGACCCAGACCGTGCGCCAGCTTTCGGACAATATCCGTTCGCCCTACTTGATCCAGACTTCAGTCGGGATCGATCGTCAGTTGCCGAAGAACACCTCCGTGGCGGTGAACTATATCTTCTCGCGGGGCGTGCACGTATTGAGGGCGCGCAACGTGAATGCGCCGCTGCCCAACGGCGTCTTGCCGTTCGGGAATGTGGGTAACGTCTTTCAGTATGAATCCACGGGCTTTAGCCGGCAGAATCAGCTGATGGCCAACTTCAATACGCGCTTCAGCCGGAGCGTCTTTCTCTTCGGTATGTATATGTTGGGCTACAACCGAGGCGATACGGACGGGGCGAACAGCTTTCCGGCCTACGCCTACGACGTGAGCACGGAATACGGCCGTAGCGGGTTTGACCAACGGCAGCGGTTCATCATGGGCGGGTCGATTACGACGAAGTACGCGATTAGCCTTTCGCCGTTCATCATCGCGAGCACGGGCGGACCGTTCAACATCACGACGGGCCGGGACAATAACGGCGACTCGCAGTTCAACGATCGGCCGTCTTTCGCCACGGCGGCTTCGGGCCCTGGGATCGTCGCGACTCCATGGGGAACGTTTAATATTAATCCCCAACCCGGAGAAACGATTATTCCGCGTAACTATGGGCAGGCTCCCGGCGCCTTTACTGTGAACATGCGTTTGGGCAAAACATTCGGCTTTGGCAGTAAGGGTGAAGCGGTGTCTGGTCCAGGTGGCATGGGCGGCCCTGGTGGCGGCGGTCCGATGATGGGTGGCCCGATGGGCGGTGGACGTCCAGGTGGCGGCGGCGGTGGCCGCGGCGGTCCTGGTGGAATGTTTGGTGGCGCGAGTTCAGGAAAGCGCTATACTCTTAATGTATCGTTACAGGCGCGAAATTTGCTCAACTGGGTGAATTACGGCCCGCCGGTCGGTAACTTGAGTTCGCCTCTCTTTGGACAATCGACCACACTAGGTGGTGGCTTTGGACCGCGTCCGGGTGGCGGAGGCGGCGGCTTCGGAGGCGGAGCCGGAAACAACCGGCAGTTGGAACTGTCGCTCCGTTTCTCTTTCTAGGTTTATACGAGTTCTCCGCGAAGCGTTATCCCCGTAGCACTTCGCGGAGCCCGCAGGCGGCTCTGGCATCCCCACCCCAGCCAGGGCCGCCCCCCCTTAAGTTCCTCTATTTGTTCAACTTGACCCATACCTGTTGGTTGGCCCCCACCTTGATCTGTTCCTTGTGCTCCGCTCCCCCTCCGGCCGGAACGATGCGCAGTTCGTAGTCTCCCGCGGGGAGTTGTACGCGTTGCGCGAAGTTATCGAATTCGTCGACGTGGCCGGCAAACTTTCCATTGAGGAAGACGCCGGCGAACTTGTCGCCGCCGGTGATGCGGAGTTCTCCGAAGGGTCCCGTGGGTACCGCCGCTTTCTGCATCGTCCAACTGACTTCGGTGAGTTTTCCGGACTCGACCTTAATCTTCTGGGTGAAGTCTTCGTAACGCGGTTCGACGAGCTTAAGCTCATGTTCGCCGGCCGGGACGTTGTAGGTGCGGGTAGAGGCGAAGTTTGCCGCCGGACCAAGATACTTTCCATTGATGAAGACTCCGGTACGGCCGGGTTTCGCCTTTACCCGCAGGGTGCCGTCGCCTTGGGCGAAGAGGGCCAGCGTCGAAACGCACAGGCCGAAGGACGTCAGGATAAAACGTGAACGAATCATGTTTCCGAGACGAGTGAGGCGTCTGGAGGGTTGCGACCAACTAAAGTCGGACAAGTTCGTCAATTTTGGTGACAAAGGCGGAGCGGGCCAGTACCTGGTCGGCCCCGGCGGCTTCGGCTGCCCGGCGCAGGTCCACCTGAACGTGGGCGACATAGGCGATGACAGGGACTTCAGCGGTTTTCAGTTGCCGGATGAGGTCCACCGTGTCGACGGTGCGAAGGTTCAGGTCCAGGATGACGCGGACGCCGGGTTGGGCCGCTTTGGCTAGAGCCAAGGCGGCATTGGAGGCGAACTCGATGGGCATGCCGGCCCGGCGAGCGGCCTCCTGAATCTTGACGCCGAAAATCAGATCGTCCATCACGGCCAGGATCATCCCCTCCAGCATAGCGGCAGCGGATTGCCGCCGGTTTCGGTGTAGACTCGAATGTTCCAGCAAACAATATGCGCTATCGAGTTCTTCATCACGATCATTGCTTTGACGGCGCGGCTTCGGCGGCATTCTTCAGCCGCTTTATTGCCGACCGGGTGGACCCCGGCGCGGAGTTCGCGTACACCGGAATGTCGCATGTGGCCGCGCAGAGCTTTGACGATTCCCTTTTCGACGGTGACGAGAATGCCATCGTCGATTTCAAGTACGCGACGAACGAGAAGCTGACCTGGTGGTTTGATCATCATCAAAGCGCCTTTTTGAGTCCGGAAGACGCCGAGCATTTCCGCCGGCTGAAGTCGAACGGCAATCCGCGCGGCGCCCGTTTGTACTTTGACCCCGCCTACCGCTCCTGCACCCAGTACATCGCCGATGTGACGCGTGAGCAGTTTGGATACAATCCTCCCGACTTGGCCAACCTGGTGCATTGGGCCGACATTGTGGATAGCGCCAGTTATGCGAACGCGGAGGAGGCCGTGGGCTTGGGATCCGCGGCGTTGCAGATCGTGCTGATTATTGAGGCGGCCAAAGGGCCGGAGACCGTGCAGCGGCTGATCCGGATGATGCAGACGATGACGCTGGACGAGATTGTGGCGGATCCGGCCATGCGGGAACTCTACCTGCCGCTGCAGGATCGCCATCGCCGCAACATGGAATTGATCCGGCGCCAGGCGTCTTGCGAAGGCGGCGTGGTGTTTTTTGACCTGGTGGGCGAGGATGTCGAGGGCTACAACAAGTTCATTCCCTACTACCTTTTCCCGGAGTCAATCTATACAGTTTCGGTAAGTGAGCAGAGCTTTCGGACGAAGGTCAGTGTGGGATCGAACCCCTGGGTGAAGGAACCCCTCAAGTTTAATCTGGCTTCGATCTGTGAGCGCTACGGAGGCGGCGGACACGCGAAGGTGGGGGCGATCAGCTTTCCAACGGGAGCCTTTGAGCAGGCCCGGACAGCGGCGAGCGAAATTCTGAGTGAATTGAAGGCCTAAGGCGCCGGCTTAGACGCCGGGTGGTTTTAGAGGGCCTGCATGATCTGTTGGGCTGCGTTGCGGGCGGCCAATTGAACCAGGCCCTGATTCAGGTGTGCAGGTCCCAACACGGCAAGTACTGCCTTCGGGCCGGCGGCGTAGAGCAGCATTTGACCTTCCGAGCCGAGCACACTCACTTCCTGGCAGGAGCCGGAAGCGAGAGCTTCGGTGACGCGGCGGCCGAGGCTGGTGACGGCAGCCGCAAGGGCGGCAATACGGCCAGGATCTTCCTTTTCGCTTATCGAATGAACGAGGGGCATGCCCTCGCTGGTGGCCAGCAGGACGCCCTGGAGGTCCGGAACGGTCATCCGAAGTTGGTCAATGCCTTGTTGAATACGGTCTCGACGGCTCATTGATTCGATCCAATCGCACAAGCTTTGTGCAGTAAGTGATCGGGTGAAATGAGGGAATCTTTAGGGCCGGTGGTTTGGTCTTTTACTGACGGGGTACTAAGGCCGTTCCCCTACCTCCAACGACCTTACATAAGTTAGGGTTCTAAGTGTTTTCAACTATGGAATTCACCCGAGGGCGAGCCTACGATGGACTGAGAGGAAAAATCGTTCCAGCATGCGGTGTCTCTACTGCGGCGAGCCTTTATCGCTGCTGAGAAAACTCACGGGCAAGGTCGAATTCTGTTCTGAAGCTCATCGGGAAGCGTATCAGGAGGAGTTCAATAACCTTGCATTGCAGCGCTTGGCTTCACAGCCCAAGCAGAGCCGCCGGCCCGAGCCCG
>JALHNI010000212.1 GCA_022843605.1 Bryobacter sp. | reverse complement strand
CCAGGTGCCGATTAAAGAGAGTACGAGACCCGACAGATAGATGCGGAAATTCCTATGGCGAAGCGCGCGAAAGATTCCGTCGTGGGCAGGGCTCAAGCTCCTTCCAGCATAGCGCTCACCGTGTGGCGTTCTTCCGATTGGGGAAAAGCCGACGAATCCAGTTCGCTCGAACCGAGCATCCGTCCATCCCCACCCAGCGGGCCGGGCTTCTCATTAACCTATTTATAATCAATCACATAGACTATCCACTCTGAATCGTCCGTCCCCGGATAATTTAGTCCGACTAAATCATAACCCCTTTAGAATCAATCGCTCCAAGGCAAATTGCCTAGCAGGCCAAGCAACTCGATTGACACTAAACCATTTAGTATCAATATTTTATGAAAAGCATTACCCCGCCCGCCACGCAACCGGGGGATCCCGCGCCAAATGCCCCCGGACTCGGCTACAATCGAAAGATGGCAGACGATAAGCTTTATCAGAGTGTTTATATTGGCAGCGGCACGTTCATCATCACGAAGCCGAAGCGCAAGTCCCGCAAGTTGCGCCAGAGCCGCGTGAAGAGCCCGCAGCGCGGCGCCCGCAAGTAGTTCCCTTCCCTACCTTTCCGTCCCGAAGGATCCCCGATGATCATCAAAGAAATGCGTCTCCACCAGATCGCGGTGGCCGACGCACCTATCCGCTCGAGCTATGGTCTGCATGCGCCGTATGCCCTGCGCACCATTGTTGAGCTGATCTCCACCGATGGCTTTACGGGGATCGCCGAGACTTACGGCGGGGACCGTCCTTTTGCCGCGCTCGAGGCCGCCCGGCCCTACGTCGTGGGCAAAGATCCTTTCCAGCTCGCCAGGCTCTGGCAGCACTTTGAGGCGCAAGCCTCCCAAGACAACGTCGCCGGCGGCACCACACAAACATATATGGTGCCCGGCGAAAACCCCCTGGACCAGCACACCCGGACCTATGCGGCGCTCGAAGTCGCATCCCTCGACCTGATCGGCCAAGCCCTCAATCGCCCGCTTTGTGACCTCGTCGGCGGACGCGCCCGTGATGCGGCCCCTTTTTCGGCCTATCTGTTCTACAAACACGCCGGTGGCGGTGGCCGCGGCGATGACGCCCGCGAGGACAAGTACGGCGAGTGCCTCGATGCCAAGAGCATCGTGCGCCAAGCCCACATGTTCATCGACGAGTACGGCTTCCGCGAGATCAAGCTGAAGGGCGGAGTGCTCGATCCCGAAGTGGAGATCGAAACGATCCGTGCTCTCCGCGCTGAGTTCGGCCCCAAGGTCCCCCTGCGCATTGACCCCAACTGCGCCTGGAGCGTCGACACCTCAGTCGACATTGGCGTCGCCCTCAAAGATGAGCTCTCCGATGGCGGCTACCTCGAGGATCCTTGCGCCGAACTCGCCGGTATGGCTGAAGCCCGTCGCCGCCTGCTCGCCAAGGACATTCATACTGAGTTCGCTTCGAACGTCGCCTGCACGACGTTCGCTGACGTCGTGCAGGCCCGTGACCTCGAAGCGGTCCAGATCGTCCTGAGCGACCCGCACTACTGGGGCGGCATCCGCCGCCAGCAGCGCCTTTCGAATACCTGCGAAACGCTCGGCCGCGGGCTGTCGATGCATTCGAACAACCACGTTGGCGTCAGCATGATGATCATGGCCCACGCCGCCGCGTCCTCACCCCATCTCACCCACGCCTGTGATACCCACTATCCGTGGCAGACCGAACAGGACGAAGTGATCGAAGGCGGCCGCGTGAAGTTCACGAACGGCACGGTCCCTATGACCGACAAGCCCGGACTCGGCGTACGCCTCGACTACGACCAACTCGCCCGCCTCTGCGAACGCTACGCCAAACTGCCCTATCGCCGCCGCGACGACGAAGCCGAAATGCGCGAGCACGTCGACCCGAACTGGCGTCGCGTCCTCCCGCGCTGGTAGGTGTCAGCAAGCGTCGAACTTAGCCGCCTGCTCGAGAAGATAGTTGCGTTCAGGCAGGTTTGTGGTTCGCGACGCCGCTAGCCGGTAGTGCTCAACCGCGCCGTTCCGATCGCCCTTAAGTTCCAGCAGGTGGGCGCGAACCGCGTCCAGGCGATGATGGCCCGCAAGTTGGCCGGCAAGACCTTCGATCAACTCCAGCCCGGCACTTGGCCCATGCACCATCGCGGCCGCCACTGCGTGATTCAGGCGCACGATCGGATTGTCGGACATGCGTTTCAACAAGTCGTAGAGCGCCAGAATCTGAGGCCAGTCGGTATCCTCCGGCCGCGCCGGCTCGTCATGCACCGCGGCGATCGCCGCCTGCAACTGATAGGGGCCCACGGCACCCTTTGACAAGGCCGCACTCAACAGCGCAATGCCCTCGGTGATCGATTGCCGGTCCCACAAGGCCCGATCCTGCTTCGTCAGCGAGATCAATTCGCCGCCTGCGCCCGTCCGCGCTGCGCGCCTCGCATCGGTCAGCAACATCAGCGCCAGCAGTCCCGCAACTTCGGCGTCCTGGGGCAAGGACTGCAGCAAGATCCGTGTCAACCGGATCGCCTCCCGCGAAAGCTCGCACCGCTGTAGTTCCGGCCCGTGGCTGGCGGTGTAGCCTTCGTTGAAGATCAGGTACAGCACATGCAGCACCAACCGCAGACGCTGACTTTGCGCCTCGGCGGACGGCAGACGGAAGGGTACGCCGGACGACGCGATACGCTGCTTCGCGCGGCTGATTCGCTGCGCCATCGTGGACTCAGGCACCAGAAACGCATGCGCCAGTTCAGCGGTCGTCAGGCCCCCGACGGTTCGCAGAGTCAAAGCGATCGCCGACGACGGCGATAGCGCTTCATGACAGCACATGAAAAGAAGGATCAGGGTGTCATCCTCCTCTTGCTCCTCACTTTGCGCCAGCGGTGCGGCTGCCTCCGCTTCCCTCCGCCGTCTCGCGGAATCCCGCCGAATCTGGTCTGCGAGGCGCCTGCAAGCGACTTGGACCAACCAGGCGCGCGGATGGTCCGGCACGCCTTCGCGTGGCCACTGCGTAGCCGCGGCCAGCATTGCCTCCTGTACGGCATCTTCAGCGACGGCGAAGTCGCGATAGCGGCGGATGAGCGCGCCGAGCACTTGCGGCGCCAAGTCGCGCAGCATCTGCTCGGTGCGCTCTTCCAGCCTCGTCCACGTCACAGGAAGTCTTCGGGCGGACCGCCCATCACTTGCCGCACTTCAATGGGCATGTTCAAGGGCACGCCCCCAGGACCAGGTGCGGCCGAGGCCTTCGCCGCCAACGCGTACGCCCGTTCCGCGTTCTCGACATCAACAAACCAGTAGCCAGCCAGGAACTCCTTGGTCTCCGGGAACACCCCATCGGTGATCGGCATACCGTCCTTCCCTGCCCGCACCAGTTTGGCTTGTTCCGGGCCGGCTAGCCCCTCGGCAGCAATGAGTTCACCGCTCGCCTTCCACTCCTTGGCCAAGCCGATCATGAAGGCGATATGGGCCTGAATGTCTTTTTGCGGCCAAGTGCCGATCGGTTCGATTCCGGCCCAGGGCCCGTTCATCATCAGCAAGTACTTCATCTCTTTGCTCCTTCAGATTCTCGCACCGGTCTTGGTGCGCGTTCCTCACTAAGTCGTAACGAGCAGCCGCTTCTCGACATGCCCGTCGAAAAATTCCGTTAAAGGTGGTAATCTGGCCGTTGATTGGAGGCATTATGACACCCTGCTCCCGCCGCAAATTTCTCCAGACCGGTCTCGCCGCTGGCGTGCTTGCCGGAACGACTCCCCTTCGCGCAGCGAAAGGCACCGCCACTGACTGGGTAACTCTCGGCAAGTCCGGCGTGAAAGTCACTCGACTTGCCTTTGGAACGGGCACCATGAGCGGACGCACGCAACGAGAACTCGGCCAGGAACAGTTCACGCGGCTGGTTCGCCACGCCTACGATCGCGGCATTCGCTTCTTTGAAACCGCCGAGAGCTACGGCGACATGCACCGCATGTTGGGCGTTGCCTTGAAGGGGATCCCGCGCGACTCCTACCGGCTTATGTCCAAGGTCACCACACGCGAAGGCGTTGACCCGCAAACCAAGATCGACGAACTGCGCAAGCTGGCCAACACCGACTACTTCGACGTCATGCTGCTGCACTACCAGCACACACCGACCTGGGTGCAGGATACGGCCCGCTGGCAGGACGGGCTGCTGGAAGCCAAGGTGAAAAAGGCACTCGTGGGCCATGGCGCCTCGGTGCACGGCCTCCCCGCCCTGCGTCAGTTCCCGGGCAACAAGTGGCTCGAGATCGCCATGATCCGCATGAACCACAACGGCACCAAGATGGACGCGGAGACCTACAACACCGCGGGCCCCGGCAGCGTTCCCGAGGTCGTCACGCACACCAAGACAGTCCTTACCGAAGGAATGGGCGTGATCAGCATGAAGCTGATTGGCGAAGGCGCTTTCACCAACCGCGAAGATCGGCAAGCGGCCATGAAGTTCGCCTTCCAACGCGCCGGGGTCGACTGCGTCACCGTCGGTTACAAGAACACCGCCGAGGTGGACGAAGCGATCGAGAACCTCAACCTGGCTCTCGCTTAGGCCAGGATCGCCTTCACCGGATAGGCCTTCTCCACGCCCGTCAGGCGGGCTTCAAGGCCCTGGTGACGGTATGCGAAGCGTTCATGGTCGATGCCGAAGCAGTGCAGCAGCGTGGCCTGGAAGTCGCGTACATGGACGGGGTCGCGGACGATGTTGTAGGAAAACTCGTCCGTCTCCCCATGCACCACGCCGCCCTTGATGCCGCCGCCGGCCGCCCAGATGCTGAAGCAGCGCGGGTGATGATCGCGGCCATAGTCAGTGGCGGTGAGCTTGCCCTGCGAGTAAATTGTACGGCCGAATTCCCCGCCCCAGATTACGAGCGTGTCCTTTAACATGCCACGCGACTTCAGGTCAGAGAGCAGTGCGTAGCAAGCCTGGTCGACGTCCTTGCACATGGCGGGCAGCACTTCGGGCAGGTCCTTGTGGACGTCCCAGCCGCGCTGGTAGACCTGGACAAAGCGGACACCGCGTTCGACGAGACGCCGCGCCATGAGGCAGGAGTTCGCGAAGGTGCCGCCCTTCTTGGCCTCCTCGCCATAAAGCTTCATCGTCGCGTCCGATTCCTTGGACAGGTCAGTCAGTTCGGGTACCGATGACTGCATCCGGAACGCCATCTCATACTGGGCAATGCGGGCGCGCGTCTCGGGGTCGCCAGACTTCTCCAACTGCATCTGATTCATCTCGGCCAACGCATCCAGCATGTCGCGGCGCACGGTGGGCGCCACGCCGTCCGGGTTGCGCAGGAAGAGCACCGGATCCCGGCCCGAACGCAGCGCAACGCCGGCGTACTTGGCCGAAAGGAAGCCTGAACTCCAAAGCTTGGCCGAGATCGCCTGTACACCAGCCTTGGGATGCGTGTGGGAGGCGTTCAGCACGACGAAAGCGGGCAAGTCCTGATTGGCGGAGCCGAGCCCGTAGTCGATCCAGGAACCAATGCAAGGCCGCCCGGCGACCTGCTGCCCGGTTTGAATAAAGGTGATCGCCGGCTCGTGGTTGATCGCCTCCGTATTCATGGTGCGGATGATCGCCATCTCGTCCACCATCTTGGCGGTATTCGGCAAAAGCTCAGAGATCCAAGCTCCGGACTGGCCATGCTGGTTGAACTTGAAGATCGACGGCGCGATGGGGAACCGGCTTTGGCCCGCGGTCATCGTGGTGAGGCGCTGGCCCTTGCGGATGGACTCCGGAAGGTCTTTGTCGTACCACTCCTTCATGCCCGGCTTGTAGTCGAACAGGTCGATCTGCGGCGGCGCGCCTACCATGTGTAGATAGATCGCCCGCTTCGCTGTCGGCGCAAAATGCGGCAGTCCCGGCAATCCGCTACTCTCGCCGGCCCGAGCGTCCTGCTGCATCAAGGAAGCCAGGGCGAGCGGGCCCAGGCCGCGCGCACCGCGCCCGAAGAACTGCCGCCGGGTCTCTGCCAGGACAGCTTCATTGGCCAAACGTGGGTCGTTGATCATCTATTTCACCAGCACTTCGTCGAGATTCAGGAGTTGGTTGGCCGTCATGGTGAGGGCCGCCAGTTCGGCTACGGGTACCGAAGGGTCGGCCTTCGATTCTCCCTGCGAGATGAGCTTGCGGGCCTCTTCGGCCTGCGTGTCGTAGTAGCGCAGGAACTTCTGATGCGCCTTGCGCACGGTGCCGAGTTCCCGTTCTTCGAGGTCACGGGCCATGACCCGCGCCGACAAGTAGCGAAGCTGCCGGTCAAGGTCGCGCGGAGCGGCCTGAAGAGCACGCTGCGCCAGATGGCGCGCGGCTTCGACGAACTGCACGTCATTCATGGTCACCAACGCTTGCAACGGCGTATTGGTACGCTCGCGGCGGACAGTGCAGTTCTCGCGTGTTGGAGCATTGAAGATTTCGAGCGAGGCCGGCGGAGCGCTGCGCTTCCAGAAGGTGTACAGCGAGCGGCGGTAGAGCTTCTCGCCCGCATCGCGATAGTAGAAACGGGTGTTCGAACCGAGCATGGCCACCGCCTCCCAGACGCCATCCGGCTGATAGGGCTTCACCGAAGGACCGCCGATCGTCGGCACCAGCAAACCACTGGCGGCGAGGGCGTAGTCGCGCAACATCTCGCCATCCATGCGGAAACGCGGCCCGCGGGACAACAAGCGATTTTCAGAGTCCTTTTCGAGCTTCACCGGTGTGGTGACCGCGGCCTGCCGGTAGGTCGCCGACGTCACTAGAAGCTTGTAGAACTTCTTCAAATCCCAGCCGCTTTCGCGGAACTCGACGGCCAGCCAATCGAAGAGCTCGGGGTGCGAGGGCGTTTCGCCTTGCGAGCCGAAGTCGTCGGAACTGCGGACGAGGCCAGCGCCGAAGACCTCCTGCCAGGCTCGGTTGACGGTGACCCGGGCGGTGAGCGGGTGGGCGGGGTCCACCAGCCACTTCGCCAGCCCCAGCCGATTGCGCGGCAGGTTGGCGGCCATGGGCGGCAACACGGAAGGGGTGGCGGCCAGCAGTTTGTCGCGCGGCTGATCGTACATGCCGCGATTCAGCAGATAGGCCGACGGCATGCCGTTCTCTTCGTGCTGCACATGGGTGATCGCGCTGCGGCGCATGATCTCGAGCTTTTCGGCATCGAGCGCCGCCAGTTCGCCGGAGAGATTCATGTACTCGCCGTGCTCGCGCCCGAAGTAGTAGGAGCGGAAGCCATCGCGCTCCGCGGCGGTGAGCGCGGAAGCGGCCTTGCCGCGAGCCATCTCGACGCTGGACCAGCGCGCGAGCAGCGCGGCATCATCTTCGGCGAGAGTGCGGCCGTAGATACGGAGGTCGGCGATGGCCCCGCCGTCGAAAAAGCTTTCGCCCAAGCCGCCGAGGACGAAGGGCGAGAAGTTGCCGATTTCACCGATGAGGCGACCACCTTTGCCGGTGCCCTGGGTGTTCATGGCCTTGCCGTTGATGAACATGCGGAAGCCTTCAGCCGTGCGCTTGCCGTCATAGCTGAACGCCAGGTGATACCAGCGAGCAGGCTCCAGACGGTCGACGATGAGGCCGGTGAGGGTGAGAGCGCGGCCACCTTGGCCAATGAGGCGGACGGTGGGGGTGCGGCGGGTGAGGTCGATGGTCCAGCCGCGGCCTTTGCTGGCCGGGTCAGTCTGGCTGGCGACGATGAAGCTGTCCTCGGCCTTGGGCAGGTAGAACCAGATGGCGACGGAGAAGGGCTGGTCAGCGCGGACGGTCTCCAGACTGGGCAACGGAAGCGTAGCCTTGCCGGAGAAGTGCAGCGCCTGACGGCCGGGCAGGTGGCCTTCGCCGAGCGTGACGCCGGGGGAAAGAGCTACAGGCGCGGACTTCGCCTTGACGCGCAAGCTGGGCTGGCCATCGGCAACGGTGAGCGCGAGCAACTCATCGGCCGGTTCGAGCGGTGTGGAAAGCGAGCGGCGGCCATTGCCGTCGAGCCACTGGGAGAAGTCGGGTTCGGCGGCGGCACGGGTCGATTTCAGACGGCCCTTCACCCGTTCCTCTTCGGCGCGAACCTGCTTCCAGCGGGCTTCGTCGTCACCTTGAGGGATGACGAGAATGGGCGGCGTGTCGGGGATGTTGCCGTCGAAGGGACCCTGAGTAGTGTTGCGGAAGAAGGCCGACATGGCATAGAAGTCGCGCTGCGAGATAGGATCGAATTTGTGGTCGTGACAGGTGGCGCAGCCAATGGTGAGCCCGAGAAAGACGGCGCCGGTGGTATCGACACGATCCTTGGCGTAGATGGCTTCGAACTCTTCGGCGATGGCGCCATCTTCGTTCGAGGTGGCGGTGTTGCGATGGAAGCCAGTGGCGATCATTTGCGCGGTGGTCGGGTTCGGCAGCAGATCGCCGGCGATCTGCTCGATCGTGAATTGGTCAAAAGGCAGGTTGCGATTAAAGGCGTCGATCACCCAATCGCGATAGGGCCACATCTCGCGGTAGTTGTCGACGTGGATGCCGTGGGTATCGGCGTAGCGGGCAGCGTCGAGCCAATAGCGGGCGCGGTGCTCGCCCCACTGCCTGGAGGCCAGCAGGCGGTCGACGTACTGCTCGTAAGCTTGCGGATGCTTGTCGGCGACAAAGGTCTCCAGCATGTCGGGCGTGGGCGGCAGACCGGTGAGGTCGAGGGCGGC
>JALHNI010000211.1 GCA_022843605.1 Bryobacter sp. | reverse complement strand
GGATCTGCTCTTCACTAAACCGACTCTTCTTCACCTTCTCCTCCCTTTCTGGCCTCTCCGCCTCTTGGGATTTCCAGTTTAGTTTGGTTCAGTTTCTCCGGTACAGGTCAGACGGAACTCATCTCTTGCGAGTGCCATGAGAGAACAGAATGGCTCCCTCTTCTCAGCGTTTGGGACCTCCGCGCGTCCCGGCGCGTTTGCTTAGGCCGGCGCGTTGCTACACTGGCCTGAAACCCTCGTCGCGTCCGCGAGGCGCAACATGCAGGAAGGCAGACATGCACCCGGATTGGAATCACCGCGAAGTCATCACGGTTCACGGACTCATCCGCCCCGAACAGATGGGCGTCACCTACACGCACGAGCATCTTTTCCTCGATGCGATGGACCATTACCCCGGCTACGGCTATCAACTCGTCATTGACGACGAAGACGTGATGGCCAAGGAGATCGAAGAGTTCACCAGTCGCGGCGGGCGGACGGTTTGCGACGTGACGCTGGATGAGATCGGCCGCGATCCGCGTCGGCTGGCACGTTTTGCCCAGCGGACCGGGATCCAGGTGGTGATGGGTTGCGGCTGGTATCGCGAATTCGGTTATCCGCCGATCGTGGCCGAGAAGACCAGTAGCGAACTGGCCGAGATTCTGGTGCGCGAGATCGAAGTCGGCGTGGGAGACACCGGCATCCGCGCCGGCTTCATCGGCGAGATCGGCACCGGGCGGCACTTTATCAAGCCGGCCGAGGAGCGCGTCTTCCGCGCCTCGGCCCTGGCGCAGGCACGCACCGGCGTCGTGATCTCCACCCACACCACGCGTTGGGGAACGCTGGCCATGGAACAGATCGCCCTGCTCGCCGAGTTCGGCGCCGACTTGAGCCGCGTCATCATCGGCCATCTCGGCGATCGCGTGGGCGTGCATCATCTGCTGCCGATCGCCGAAAAGGGAGTCTATCTCGAAGTCGATAACATCGGCTATCTTGACTACCAGCCCGAATGGGTGCGCGCTGACAACGTCGCGAACCTGGTGAAGGAGGGCTTCACCCAGCAACTGCTGCTCTCCGAGGACATTTGCATGTTGAACCACCTCAAGTACACGGGCGGCAAGGGATACGGGTATATCCTCGAAGTCTTCGTGCCGCTGCTGCGCGAGCGCGGCGTGACGGAGGAGCAGATCCACCAGATGATGGTGATCAACCCGGCCAACGCCTTTTCGCGGAGATGCGCCAGTGCCAGTTGAGATCGGGTCGGCTGAGATCTTCGAGGCCCTCGGCATCCACCCGATCATCAATGCCGTGGGCTACGCGACGCGAGTGAGCGGCAGTTGCCCGCATCCGGACGTGGTGGCGGCGATGGCCGCGGCGAGCGGTGAATACTTTGAGATTGACGATCTGCTGGACGCCGCCAGCCGCCTGATTGCGCAAGCCACTTTTACCGAAGCCGGCATCGTCACTTGCGGCGCGAGCGCGGCGTTGTCGCTCGCCGCGGCGGCCTGCCTGGCCGGGAACCTGCCCGAGGTGATGGACGCGCTGCCCGATACTTCAGGTTGCCCACGCAACGAGATCATCTTCCCGATCCCCGGCCCCTTCGATTATGACCATGCCCTGCGCGTGAGCGGCGCGAAGCTGGTCTTCGTCGACTATCACGCAAATGACGCGCTACGCCAAATCGAACAGGCCATCGGCCCGAAGACCGCGGCCATCGGCTACGTCTGGCTCGAAGTCACCGAGCGTCCCAACGTGGCCGCGCTCGCGGAGCTCGCGCATCGGCACGGCTTGCCCTTGATCGTCGATGCCGCTTGTGCCCTGCCGCCGGCGGAGAATCTCTCGGCGTTCAGCCGGGACGGGGCCGATCTGATCGCCTACAGCGGCGGCAAGCATCTCGGCGGTCCGCAGGCGTCAGGAATTCTCTGCGGGCGTGAGGAGCTGATTCGCAGCGCCTGGGTGCAGATGGTGGATATGGATGTCCGCCACGGAACGTGGTCGCTGCAGCATTGGGTGGAGTGCGGCTGGATCAGCCGTCCGCCGCGGCACGGCATTGGGCGTTCGATGAAGGTGAGTAAAGAGGCGATCGTCGGCGTGATGGCGGCACTCAGCCGCTATGGCGCTCGCGATCACGCGGCCGAATATGCCGCTTGGGCGGCCATCATCGACGAGATTGAAGCGGGGCTGCGCGATCTGCCGGAAGTTAAGCTGGGACTCAACATCACGCGGCAGCCATGCGGCGCCAACGGCCAGCCGTATCCGAATCTGCGCCTGGAGTCGGCCGGCCTGCGCGTCAGCGATCTGTTGCACGGGCTTCGCCGCCGGCCCCGCCGGATTCTGCTGGCGGAAGACGAACGCTCGCCCGACCGCGCCGTCCTCTATCCGCAATGTCTGAAGCCGGGCGACGCCGCCGAAATCATCGCCGCCATCTGGCAAGCATCTGGCCGGCAAATCGTCACCATAGATTCGCAAAGACCCCATGGGCGGGAGCAAACCTCATGAACCATACCCTGATTCGCAACGGCACCGTCTACGACGGTAGCGGCGGCGGCCCGCAGCGCGTGGATGTCCGCCTGGTGGGCGGACTCATCAACGAGATCGGCCCGAACCTCCCGGCTCAGGGAGAGGACGTGATCGACGCTACCGGCCTGATCGTCGCCCCGGGTCTGGTGGATATGCACGTGCATGTCTTCAGCGGGATCGGGCTTTACTCCGTCGATCCGGTGGACGCCGGTTTGCGCACCGGCGTCACCACTATGCTCGACACCGGCACCGCCGGGTCGCTCACCTATGCCAACTTCGCGCGGTTCATCATGCCGGCCGCGCCGGAAGACCTCTTTGCCCTGCTGAACATTTCCATGATCGGCTGCATCCAAGGGCATCCCGACTTCCCGCCCTACATGGGAGACCTTAACGATGGCCGGCACGCCCACGTTCCCTCCGCGGTGGAATGCGTGAAGCGCTATCCCGAGCGGCTCATCGGGATGAAGGTCCGGCTGACGTCGGGGCTCGCCAACTACGACGTGAAGAACGAGTGGGCGGGGTTCGAAGGCGTGTTTGAAGCGGCGGAACAAACCGGGCGTCCATGCATGATCCATCACGCCGCGTCGAAGATTCCCACCGAGGTGGTCCTCAAAGCCTTGCGGCCCGGCGATACGTACACCCACCTCTACCATCCGAATCCGGACCACTGCTTCGACGAGCATGGCGCGCCGCTCGACGCCATGCTCGAGGCCCGTTCGCGCGGGGTGATTTTCGATGTTGGCCACGGTGTCGGCGCCTTTGCGTGGCGCGTCGCCGAACCGGCCTGCCGGCAGTTCGGCTTCTGGCCCGACACCATCAGTACCGACCTCCATCACTTCAACCTGCGCGGCCCGGTGGTGGACCTGCCCACCACCATGAGCAAGTTCCTCTATCTCGGCATGCCGCTCGAAGCCGTGATTCGAGCCACGACGTCGGCGCCGGCCGCCGCCATGGGGCTTGCGGACCGCCTCGGTTCGTTGCGGCCCGGCCTGCAGGCCGATGTCGTCCTGCTGCGGCACGAACGCGGCAGCTTCCCCCTCACCGATGTCGAACATCACGTTCGCCACTCGCCGGAACGCCTGGTGCCTGTTTCTGTTGCAAAGCGCGGAGTCTGGTCCGCCTGCGTCGGCGCCCTCTAAATGCGCCCCACCCGCATCCGCTTCGTCACCGCCGGAGTGCTGACGGTGATGGCCTGCCTGCTGTACCTTGACCGCTATGCCGTCGGCATCGCCGCCGAACGGATGCGCGTCGACCTGGCGATGACCCAGGCGCAGATGAGCTGGTTTTTGAGCGCCTTCTTCTGGGCCTACGCTTTGGGGCAAGTCCCGGCCGGATGGCTGAGTGACCGCTTCGGTCCGCGCCTGATGCTGAGCCTGTTCATCGCCGCGTGGTCACTCTTCACCGGGTTGCTCGGAACTACTTCCACGGTGTCCCTGATCCTGCTCTGGCGCTTCCTCTGCGGCGCCGCCCAGGCCGGCGCTTATCCGGTCGCTTCCGGAATGCTGCGCGCGTGGTTCCCTGTCGGCCAGCGTGGCGTGGCCAGTTCCATCGTCACCATGGGCGGACGGTGGGGCGCGGTCCTGGCGCCGATTCTCACGGGTTCGCTGATGGCCGCCTGGGACGGCCGTTGGCAATCGGTGCTCCTGCTGTACGGCGCGGCCGGAATCGTGGTCGTCGCCGCCTTCGCCCTCCTCTGCCGCAACACGCCTTCCGAGCACCCCGCCTGCAACGAGGCGGAGCGCGCGCTCATCCAGGAAGGCGCCGCAAACGTCGTGGGCAATCCGCCTTTTCCCTGGCGTGCCGTAATTACCAGCCTGAGCCTGTGGGGAAGTTCGCTGACGCAGCTCCTGATGAACGCCGGCTGGCTGTTCGTGGTGACGTGGCTCCCCCGCTATCTGGAGAAGGTCCATGGCGTTCCGTTGCAGGAGCAAGCCGCGATGACCGCCATTCCCATCGTGGCCGGAATCGCCGGCATGTGGTACGGCGGCCGGTGGACCGACGCAGCGTCGCGGCGCTGGGGTCTTAAGTGGGGTCGCCGCATCCCGGTGATGACCACGCGCTTCGTGGCCGCGGCCGGTTACGGGGCTTGCCTGGTCCTCGGCCAGTGGACGCCCGATCCCGGCTCACGCGCGCTCCCCTGGGCGATCATCGCCTGCCTGAGCCTGACTTCGTTCAGCAGCGATCTCGGCGTCCCCGCGATCTGGGCCTATACCCAGGATGTCGGCGGCAAGTTCACGGCTTCGATCATGGGCTGGTCCAACATGTGGGGCAACTTCGGAGCCGCCCTGGCCCCGCTGCTCTACCACGCGGTGCTGGGAGAAACGCCTTCGCTCGCCAATTGGAATGCGCTCTTCGCTGTTTGTGGGGTCGTCTTCGCCCTCTCAGGAATCACCTCGCTAGCCCTCGATGCGACCCAGCCGATTGACTTCAAAGCCGCTTGACCGGGTCCCTGGACTGACACGCGGCGGAGTAGGCCGGGCCTATATCCTTGTAGGTCGTCCGTGACAAATGAAAGAGCCGCTACGATTCGCCGAGTGATATTGCAAACAGGACCCACACCATGATCTGCAACGCCAACGATCTCTCGCCAGCCCAAAAGGCCGCTCTTGAAACGCTATTGGGACGCCGCGTTCAAGACGGCGAAGCGGTCAGCGTGCGTACCTTCGAGCCGGCAACCGTCTCGCCTGAGCGCAAACTGGAGATGGCGAACGCACTCAGGAACTATTTTGCTGAAGCGGATGCGGCCCGCAAACCAGTTTCAGAGGCGGAAGCCGAAGACGTCATCACTGAGGCGATGAGCAGCGTCCGCCCAGGCTATCGCCCTCATCAGTGAGAATCGTCCTCGATACGGCGATCCTCGTTCGAGCCCAGGCCGGTACCAAAGGGCTTGCACGCGATCTGCTCCTCAGAGTCATCGAGTCTGATCACGTCCTGTTGATCTCGGACCCAATGCTGTACGAACTGGCCAAAGTCTTACGCTATCCGCGAATGTTGGCCCTCCACATTCTTTCAGAAGGCCGTATCTACGACTACATCGGTTTCCTGCGCGAGGCGGCCGAAATCGTCCATCCGAACCCGTTGCTGATCACCCCGATTCGCGACGTGAACGATACCGTCGTCATGCAGACAGCCATCATCGGCGAAGCCAAGGTTCTTTGCACCAGGGACCAGGATTTCTTCGACCCTGCAGCCGAACCCTTCCTGCGCCGGGCCGGGATCGCGGTTCTGGACGATATCGCGCTGATGCAACGTTTGCGAACGTGACATCGTCCTCGCGGTTGGCCATACAATCACTTCTGGCAGCGACAGCGTTTTCGGTGGTCCGCCAAAATCGCTCAAAAATGCGGTGAGATGGAGGCCCGCCACATTTGGCAATGGTCCTAACCTCAGTTTGTTCAATAAGTTGCAAGCGTTTTGACCAGTATCGAGAGATGCACACAGGGATGCCCCTGAATCCAGTGAACACGAGATGAATATGATTCGAGAGCAGCGCATATCCGTGTATCGACACGAGGCGCTGGTCGGCGTGCTCATCCACGAGCGTCAGAAAACGGCTGCGATCTTCGTCGGTGAAGAAGACGGGCTGGCGGTAGTTGCCGCGCTGCGTGACATGTAGGGCGTAGTTCGGAGGGGCGAATCGCGGCTTGCGAGGCATTCACTTGGTTAGTGGGTTTTCGGGGGGATTTTTCTCATTTATTTTTTGGGGTGGGGGTTGGGGAGGGGTGGTCTTCTCGTTTGGCCCAATTTCGTTGGGTTTCTGGTTGATTTTAATTGTCTTACGTGAATTCGCCTGGGGGATCGGGGGATGAGGGTTTGACCCCGAACGGTTCACCCCGAACGGTTGACCCCGAACCCCTTGACCCCGAACCCCCGACGCCTGACCCCGAACGCCTTTTTGGGGACGAGCCTATTGCTCGGAGCGCCGTGTCCGGCACAAAGTTTCCAGTGTCCTGCACCAAATTTCCAACCAACCTTCGGACACGACCAACCTTACCGCCGCAAGCCTGCGGGAATTTCGGCATAGATGTCACCTTTTCCGCACCTCTTTCGCTATCGGAAGCGAAAGGTAATACGAGATGGCAACGAAAAAGAACGCTAAGGCAAAGAAGAAGCCGGACGTCAAGCCGGGCTTGGTGACCGCGTCGTCGGAAACCCCAGGAATGCTTACCGTGACGGTGACGGGGCCAGCCAGCGAGGTGCGGCGCGCTTTGGAGGCGATGCGCTTCGATGAATCGCGCGTGACGGAGTCAGTCGAGGCGGTGGAGTGGACGATCACGGTCGCCCGGCAGATCGCAATCGAGCAGACCGTGGTCGACGGAGCCGAACTGGATGACGAACTGGCTGGCCAGCGGGTGCGGATGTTTAGCCAGACAGATCGCAATCTCTACCGCGATCGCTGCGTGTTAGCGGCGAAGAGCATCGGGCACACGGTGGCCAAACCGGCCAGCATCCCGGTGAAGGAGAAGACGACCGTGATGCAGGTGGGCGATGCGCTCTTTACAGCTTAGTCTTCTGGTACCCACCCTGATCCTGATGGCACAAACACCCCCGGCTGCGATTCTCGGGAACGTGTCGATCACACTGCCTTCGCGAAAGATCACCGTGGGATCGTCCGCCGGGAAGGAAGACTATGAGAAGCTATTCCCCAGCCTCTCCGACCCAAAGAACTGGCGTGTCGACTACAACGGACGCAGGGTGGCGATTGAACGAATCGTCGTTACTCCTCAGCGGACGATCGAGATCATTTACCAGCGCGGCGAAATCAAGGCCGGCTCGAAGGAGAGGATTCCGAAGGGGGCGCTTCACGTTCGCTATCTGCCGGAGGGTAAGGATCTTGAAGTGCCGACGGGCCCCAGCGGCGCGGCGGGCGCCGGTGCTCCGGGCGCCGCGGCGGCTCCTCCGCCATCGCCCACTTTTAACGGGTGCCTCGCTTTCGGCCTGACTAGCAACAAGGAGGACGCGGACATCGACATCACCGGGGGAATGCAAGCCGGGGTGGACGCGAAGCCGCAGTACTTTTGGAGCGCCAAGGCCGAGTGCTCCTTCTACGGACACCCCCCAAACCGGGCGGGTGAGTTCGCCCTGTCCTTCACGAGTCAGGCGAGTCAACAGGCCAACGCGGATCCGGATGCGATGAAGGCGGGGATTACGTGGAACCGGCGAATCGCCGTACTGAAATCCCGCCGCGGTTGGCTGTTCAATGCCGATCTGCTCAGCTACGAGTTCGAGCGGAAGGTGAACGCCGAGCGGGTGCTGGTGGATGGGGCCATCGTCAAGCGCGAGTTTCTCGAGAAAAACTCGAACCTGATGTGGACCGGGATGGCGCGTCACGTGACCGGCTGGAAACCCGTGAACGTCACGATCGGGTTCCTGGGCTTCGAAGCCGGACAATCGCAGTCGCGCACCATCAAGAAGGATTCGCACGAATCGGAGAAGCAACCCGTGGCGCGTCTGCACTTCGATGTCGATGCCGACACGCGCGTTTTTGCCAAAGGCCGGCCGGTGATGATCGTGCACGGCCATCACACCCTGCGGAACCCCTTTAAGCCAGAGCCTTACGTGCGGGTTGGCGAGAACGGCGGCGCTATGTACCTGACCAACAAGCCGCGCCATTGGACACTGCTGGAACTCGTTTTTCCGCTAGCCACGGGATTGGGATTCAATGTCCAGTACAAGCGCGGATCCTTGCCGCCGAGCTTCGAGTTCGTCAACCATCAGGTGACGATCGGCTTCAATCTGCTGCTGGCTCACTGAGCCGGCGCGATTTTCGCAAGACATCAGTAACTGATGCATCTGGCCTTGCCCCGATTCGCGACAACCGGGATGGAGGCAAAGATGCGTCTCGCCACTGCCGTAGTCGTAGCTGATAGTTGAGACTTCCCTCCGAGATCTCACTACTCAGCGGAGTGACGACATGTCTCATGAGGACGACGTGTCTGGCACCGCTCCATTACCCTTGACCCCGAACCCGTGCTATGCTCCCGCAGATGTCCCTCAACGATGAATGGTCGCAACGAGTAGCCCTCCTCCGAGAGCAATGCGCAAGAGGAGTGAAATCGGAATATCTTGAAACACTTGCCCAGGAAGACAAGACAATCGAGACTTTCCAGGAGTTCTATGAATGGGTATCCTCTCTTCCCTCAAAAACCTTTGTCTTCCGAGGGTTGAGCAATAGTTCTTATTCACTGACAACAAGTTTGGAACGAGAGATGAAGGTGACCTGACCGGAAAATCCGTCCACCTAAACTAGAAATTCCAGCTTAACCTTCAAGCCTGTCCTTCGCCCTATATCTCAGCTGGGGTGCGCGGAACGGTCGGCGGGTCAAGGCCGAGC
>JALHNI010000210.1 GCA_022843605.1 Bryobacter sp. | reverse complement strand
AGACCCTGGTAGTGGCCATGGGCGAGTTCGGGCGCACTGTGGGTGCGCTGAACATCACGGCCGGCCGCGACCACTTCGCCCAGCAAAGCGTTCTGGTCGCCGGCGCTGGCGTGCGCGGAAAACGAGCGCTCGGCGCCACCGATAGTCTCGGCCGCGAGATCACCGATTTCGGCTGGAAGAACGACCGGGCCATGCGCACCGAAGACCTCGAGGCAACTATTTATTCGGCGCTCGGCATCGATTGGCTCACCATCCGTCAGGACGACCCCTTTGGCCGCGGCTTCGAATACGTGCCCGAAGCGAACGCCGGACACTACGAACCGATTCACGAACTCTGGAGCTAAGCCAGCAGTTCGTCGACGGTCACTGGGAAACCGGGCAGCAACGCGGACTCGAGGACATTCGCCCCACGCAGCAGACGCATGGCCGAATCCTGCTGCACGAAGAGTTCGCCATTTTCGGGGTCGAGCAGCCACACTTCCTGGCTACCGGCACGCAGATAGTCGAGCGCCTTGCGATTCACATCGATTGCTAACTCTGAGGCAGAAATCACTTCAACGGCGACGTCGGGAGGAAAAGGCACAGGCATCTTTCTTAGGTCGACTTGCTCGGCACGAGACCCGAGAAAGACGGCCAAGTCCGGCCGCCGCACAGTGTTACTCGAAAGGCGGCAATCGACATCGAGAAAAGCTTCGCCAAACGTGGTTTTTTCTAGATACTCTCCCACGCGGCTCGCGATTCTCAAGCAGATACGTGCCTGCAAAGTGTGGCACTCGACAAGGCAACCAGCTCTCCTTCGACCAGTTCAAAGTCTTCGTTCTCCGAGAAACTCAACTGCGCGAACTCTTCCACGGTCAACAGCGTCTTGGTGCTCATACGCCAGCCTCCCGCTTCGGCATACCTGGAGGGTACCGCATCCAGAAAGCGATATCCTCGTCAGGTATGTCCGCCATTACTCGACGAACCTTCGTATCGGCCACGATTGCCGCTTCCGCTGCCCAAACTCCTAAGCGCCCCAACTTCATCGTGCTTTATACCGATGACCAGGGCATCGGCGATCTGGGGTGTTACGGCGCCAAGGACCTGAAGACGCCGCACCTGGACCGGCTCGCCGCCCGGGGCATCCGGCTCACCAGTTGGTATTCGAACTCGCCCGTTTGTTCTCCTTCCCGCGCCGCGCTAATGACCGGCCTGTTTCCGCATCGCACCGGCATTCGCAACTTTCTCGCCGGCCGCGCGAACCGGGACATCCCCGGCTTGCGGCCCACCGAAGTCACGCTTCCCGGACTCCTGAAGCACGCCGGCTACCAGACGGCGGCCGTCGGCAAATGGCACTTAGGTTCCGCACCAGAGAGCCGCCCTCTGAATCAGGGCTTCGACCAGTTCTTCGGCTTCTACTCCGGCTGGATCGACAACTACTCGCATCGGTACTACCAGATGACGGCGGGCAGCCCGCAGGAGATCTACCACGATATGTGGCGCGACGAAGCTGAAGCCTGGGAGGAGCCGACGTACCACACGGAGCTTTTCACTCGCGAGGCCAAAACGTTCATTGAGAAGCAGACCGCGGCCCATCCTTTCTTTCTCTACTTGGCCTATGGCGCGCCGCACTACCCGATGATTGCGCCGCAGAAGTATCTTGATCGTTTCCCTGCCACTATGGACCATGACCGCCGTTTGCACGCCGGCATGCTGGCGGCGGTTGACGACAGCGTCGGCGAACTGATGGCGCTGTTGAAGCGCCGCGGACTCGACCGCGATACCGTGATCTTCTTCCAGTCCGACAATGGCGCCACGTCCGAGAGCCGGTCCGATTCCCGGGGCCGCCCGTATCGTGGCGGTTCCAATGCGCCCTATCGGGGCTACAAGGGTGGGCTTTTCGAAGGCGGTATCCGCATGCCGGCCCTGTTGAGCTGGCCGGGTGGATTGCCGGCGGGCCGTGTGGTGGATCAGCCCGGCGCTACCATGGACATTCTGCCGACGTTTCTCGAATGGGCCGGCCAGAAGCCTCCCGAGTGCGACGGACGCAGCGTCAGCGCGATGATGAAGAGCGGAGCGCCCTCGCCCCACCAAGCCCTCTTTTGGGAATACCAGAAGCAGTACGCGGTGCGTCAAGGCGACTGGAAACTGATGGAACGGCCAACGACGGGCCTGGGCGAACCCTCACCCGCGCCGGTATGGCTCTCCAATTTGAAGAGCGATCCGGCGGAGACCACCAATTGGGCAGAACGCGAACCGGCCCGAGTGGCGAACCTGCAGAAGCTGCTGGCAACTTGGAGGGAGACAACGAAGGCCTGAGCTAAACTACCGAACCGCCAAGCCGAACTCGCGAAGCGGTGGCGTATCCGGGGAAGGCGGCGGTTGAGTGTAGAGGCGAATCCAAACCTGTCCGGCGGCGAGGGCCGGGACAGTGCGACGTACCGAGCCGTTGCTCACCGAGACCTCGCCGGAGTAGACTCGGCTTCCCTGGGCATCGACCAGCTCGAGCCATTTCGCGTTGAGCCCAGCAGCTTCCAGCCGTAGCTCCAAAGGACGCCCGGCGGCGGCGGTTCCTTGACTTGCGCCTCGTTCTGCCATTAATTCAACCACTTGCGCGGCTTGGTTTTTGGGAATCACCGCGACGCTCAGGGCCACTACGGCGACCGCAAAGGCTCCGGCCAAGGCCCATGCCGGGGCAGAGAAGCGGCGAGGCTTCGGGGTCGGTGGCGGCGCACCGAGCATCTTTCTCGCTGCGGCGCGCGTTGACGCGACGAAGTTTTCCGTCTCGGTGAGCCGCCGCCGGCATCCCTCACAGATCAGTAAGTGCTCCTCGATTTCATCGAGCGCACCGTCCTTCAGTCGGCCGAAAACAAACTCTTCGAGATCGTCTTCGGTCGGATGCGATCCGTCATGGTCCTCAAAACTCAATAGGGTCTCACTATACCTCATCGTCTTCTCCTCGCACAGCTGGACACAGGCGTCACGCTGACGGCGGCGTGAATGCTGGCCAACTGGCGCACCTGGTAAGGGGGGAGGTGTGGTTACCATGGATCGCTCTAGGCACTGGTGCTTTCGTTCAAACTTTCGAGTGACTGTCTAAGAATGCTGCGGCGTCCGAGTTCGCCGAAGCGGCCCTTGGCTCGCGACTTCATCAGCCGGAACTGGGTCATGTTGATGTGCATCTCTTTACAGATGAACTCCGGAGCCTGCTCCAGTAGGTAAAAGCGCGTGAGGATTTCCCGTTCGCGTAGAGTCATTCCGCGCATCACGCGTTCCATGATGTCGACGGTTTCGAGGTCAATGATCCGCTCTTCGGGGCAGCCGCGAAAGTCGAGGCAGTATTCCGATTCGGCATCCAGGGGCGCATAATCACGGCGCTCTTCAACTGCGCCGCGCACGTATGAAGCCACCTGCCGCCGCAGAACTGTGCGGATAAAGCCCATCAGCCTTTCCGGTTCGCGGAGCTCGCCGCGCTGAATCCGGTCCAGCACCATCAGGAATGTGTCGTGGACACGATCATCCAGCTCTTCCAGACCCAAATGACGGCAAAAGTAAAAGCGCGCACCTTTGGCGAAGCAGGTGTATAGGTCTTCGATGCCTTGCGGATCGTTGGCCATCACCCGGTCGACCAGGAGCGACCAGTCGTACGTTTGTTGTGAGCGGCGGGCGGTTGAGGCAGTCGGTTCCTGTAATTCTTCCGATGCGGGTAGGAGCGGAGGCTCTATAGCCGAAGACTCGGCTCGGGGATCTAGCGCGGCCCGAACAGCGGCGCCACCTCCGGTTGACTTCGAGAACAGGATCATAGCGGGGGAGAGCTTTAGTTCCTTCCAGTAAGAAAATAGGCGGCCCAGACAGAGGCCGGAACACGGTCATGAATCGATTCGACCTGGGCTTGCTGTAGAGCCAAGGCCCAGTCCGCAGCCACCGGATGTCTGGCTGGCTGCGTGTGTCGATAAAAACGTTCAAACAAGGCTCCGGAATGGTCGGGCACCGGCCAGTGGCTGGCGACGACCCCTTCTGCGCCGGAGAGGATCCAGGCGCGGGTGAGGCTGAGTAATCCGGCACCGGGCAGCGCTTCGCCCACGCCGGAGCCGCAGCCGCTCATGATCACCAGCCGCGCGCTATGGCGCCGGGCGTTGATCTCCTGCGCGCCCACCAGTTCCTGGTCGCGCGTGCGCGGGTTGAGGCCCAGAGCGATCAGCGCATGACGGGAGTCGTCTGGCTGAGGGACAACGTGGGTGGCCAGATGCAGGGTTCCGGCCCGGCGGTCGAGCAGGGAGAGGAATGCTTGCCGGTTCACCTGTCCGCCGGTCAGTAGAATCGGATCTGTTGGCCGCAAGGCCTTTATCGCCAAGTCGAGTTCGGTACGCGAACCGGGCAGGCGCGCCAGCTCAAGCGTCGCGGGACGACGGGGACGAAACAAACCCAATACGTCAGCGCGCTGCGGAACGGGTGGCAAACGCGGGTCGGAGGAATTGTAAATGGGGTCAGCGATGCCCGCAAATGTGGGTCCGGTAGGGGCGCTGTTGAGGTCGATCGCGAGAGTTGCGACGGAAGGGGCTAACAACAGTGTTCGATGTTCGATCAGATAGCTTCCAGTTTGGCGGCCAGACGGCCAGGGTAGGGCCGCGAAGGGCAGCTCATGCAACGGTCCGTCGGGTATCAAAGTCCACCGTTGATTAGTGGAATCTGGAAGGGAAAATTCTCCGAAAATTTCGATTAAAAGTTTTTTTCCGTGTTCCGACGTGAGACCGGTGCCGTTTTGTACTTCCGTGCGGAAATGGCCGATGCGTTCTCGCAGGATGCCTTCACTGGGAAGCGTTCGCAGTTCGACGGTCGTGCGGGTGAGCTTCCAGGCGTAGGACCTGGGTTCGCCGGTGCGGAAAATCAGGATAGCTTCATCGGCCGCCAAGGCCTGCCGTGCGCGGGCGATCACCTGTTGCTGGGTCCCCTGGGAGGCGGTCCGCAGACCGGCGATGCTCTCATAGTCCAGCAGGCGGGCTTGCAGCACGGCGCTTTCCTGGCTCAGCGCGGGCGTATCCGCGGCAAGACGGCGAGCCTGGATCCGTTGGAAGCCATCCAGCGCCTGCCAGTAGTCATCCGTCAGCAAGGCGCTATTCTCCACCAGCGCGGCACTGCGGCCTTCCTCGGCCGCCTCCAGGGCGGCGAGCAAGAGTTGGGAATTCGGCCGCCGGGTATGCAGTTGCTGCGCCGTATGAATCAGCCCCAGGTAGAGCGATTGCAATGCGGACTCAGCCATCGCCATCACTTGCGACGAGGGTAGCCGTTCGGCGCGCGATTGCCGCGCCCAATCCACCCCGCGCAAATAACTCGCATAAGCGGCCGGCAGATTTCCCGCGCGTTCTTCGATCTCGGCTGAAACTCGATAGGCCTCCCACAGGGGATAAAAAAGTGGCTTCGCGCGTGCCGCTTCCAGGTATTGGGCAGCCCGGCGCCGCGCCTCGGGTAGGTCGCCTTTGGCGAGCGCCAGGCGCGCGAAGCCATAGTGAAGTTGTTCTGCTTCCGGCCGTTTCGCCAGCCGGTGCTGACGATAGCTTTCGAGGAGGCAGTGTTCCGCCGGTTCCAACTCGCCGCGCTCCAGGTAGGAGAGGCCCCAATGTTCCCAAGTGGAGGCCACCAGGGCCGGGATGTTGACGCGCTCAGAGTTCTCCAGGGAGCGGCGGAAGTAGCCGTCGGCTGCGGCGTAGTGTCGCAATCGTGATTCGTAGTTCGCCAGATTCACATAGAGCGCGTTGGGAATGCTTTTCGCGGGCAGGTTTCGCGTGGCTTCCAACATCACGGCGTGCCCCTTTTGCCAATCGCCTACCCTCAGATAGATCACCCCGATGTTCGAGCGGGCCAATCCCTCTTCCTGGGCAGCACCAACCTGGCGGGCCGCGTCCTGGCCTTGAAGAAAGAGTTGGAGTGCTTGCCGGTAGCGCGATTGCGTGACCCGGATGGTGCCCAGGCTACTCAGGAAGCCGGAGACATAACGCCAGTTCGCTGCCCGTCGCGAACGATTCAGGCCTTCAAGAAACATGCTCTCCGCGCCGGCTAAATCCCCCGCCCGCATAGCCGTATTCGCCCGGCGCGCCAGGGCGCTTAACTCCGGAATGGGTGATAAAGGCGAAAATGGTTGCCGCGTAGCGAAAAACAACATGAGGAGAAGTAGGGCGATAGCTTTGGGCATGATTCGGTTCCGGAGAAGACCGAGGAGGCCTGCGGCCCTGCCACGCGAATCCAGCGGCGTGAGATTCGTCTGACGAGTTTACAAAGTATTCCTAAAGAAATCAAATTCTTTTGGCGATTAATCAATGGGAATTCCAATCCTTTTCCGAAAGGTGGAATTCCCACTGTCGCGGAAGCGGTGATTTCGCTTCACAAATCCGCCGGTGGCGGCTGTCGAAGAAACGTCGCGGCGGGCTCAGCCGCGTTTCAGGTTAAGGGATGGGAATTGGCTTCCCAGGCCTGAATTAACAGCCCTCGGATTCACCTTCGCTTCCTACAGGAAGAACGGTGGTTCCCAGCTTGAGGGCACTGCCGGAGTCTCCTTCCCGGATCAGCTACGCCCTTCGGCGCAGTCTTCGATCCAAGCTCAGGATAGGACTGCACCCTCTCTTTTTCCGGTGCCGAACGGCGATAATACATTGAAATCAGAGGACTAAAAATAATCGAATTGTTAGTGAACGCCGTTTTCGGGGAGGCCAATTCCAGGTCTTCCGCGCGACTGCCGCCCGTTGCGATACAACAGTAGGCGTGAGCCTTCTCGATATCGCCAAACTTCCCACGCCGGAGAACTCCGCAATTCTCCTGCACGACAACGACAACGTCGCTGTGGCCCGCGTCCCGCTTTCGCCGTCCCAGAAGCTGCGCCTCAGTGGTGCGGAGATAGAAGTGAAGGACCCGATCCCCGCCGGGCACAAAGTCGCCCTCCGCGACATCGGCAGTGGCGAGCCTGTACGCCGCTACGGCCAGGTGATCGGCCGGGCGAAGGAGGCCATCGGAAAGGGCCGCCACATTCATACCCAGAACCTGGCTTATGAGGACGGCTCCCGCGACTACCACTTCCCCGAAGGCGATCTCGGCTTTCCCCCGCTGCCCCAGAACATTCCCACCTTCATGGGCTATCAACGCGAAGATGGCCGCGTCGGCACCCGCAACTACATTGCCGTCGTCGCGGCCTCCAACTGCGCCGCCCACACCGCTGAACTCGTCGCCGACGCTTTCGAGCACGAGACTCTGCCTCCGAACGTCGATGGCGTGGTCGCTTTCCCGCATGGAGAAGGCTGCGGCCACTCCATCGGCCCCGATACCGATCAACTCAAGCGCACCCTCTGGGGCGTCCTCGATCATCCCAACGTCTCGGGCGCCGTGGTCCTCGGGCTGGGCTGCGAAGTGAACCAGATCAGCCATTATGTTGGCGGTGACGCGCCGCGCGAAAGCGACCGCATCGTCGGCATGACCCTGCAGAACACGGGCGGCACCCGCGCCACTGTCGAAGCCACCAAACTGGCGGTCCGCAAGATGTTCGACCGCGCCACGGCCGAATCCCGTACCTCCGTTCCGGCCTCCAAGATTCTCCTGGGCCTTAACTGCGGCGGCTCGGACTCGTTCTCCGGCATCACCGCCAATCCTGCCCTCGGCTGGTGTTCGGACCGTCTCGCCGAAATCCACGCCAGCACCGTTCTGGCCGAAACCACCGAGTGCTTTGGCGCTGAGCACCTGCTCGTCTCTCACGCCCGTAACCGGCAAGTCGGCGAGCGCTTCCTCAGCTTCATCGAAGGCTACAAGGACTACCTCCGCCGTTTTGGTGGCAGCTTCAACGACAATCCCTCGCCCGGCAACAAAGAAGGCGGCCTCACCACGATTTTGGAGAAAAGCCTGGGCGCCGCCACCAAGGCCGGTTCAACGCCCATGACCGATGCCATTGACTACGCCGAGCGCATCAAGACCCCCGGCTTTAACTTCATGAATACGCCTGGCTACGATCCGGTCTCGCTCACCGGCCTCGCCGCCGGCGGCGCCAACCTGATTTGCTTCACCACCGGCCGCGGTTCGGCGATCGGTTTCCCCTCCGTGCCGGTCGTCAAGATTGCCACCAACACCGCCATGTTCAAGCGCATGCGCGACGACATGGACATCAACGCCGGCCTGATCGCCGACGGCGAAGCGACGGTCGCCCAAATCGGCCAGCAAATCTTCGACTTACTGCTGCGCGCCGCCTCCGGCGAACGCACCGCCGCCGAACGCAACGGCCACCGCGAATTCGTCCCCTGGCGCATTGGCCCGGTGATGTAGAGGCAAATGAGACGCTATCCGGTAATCATTGAAACGACGAGCACTGGCTTCCCGCCTATTCTCCCGACGTGCCCGGCTGCGTGGCGGCTGGCGACACGGAAGAAGAGAATCGGCAGAACGTTCAGGATGCCTTGGTCGCCCATCTCTCTGTAATGGTCGAGATCGGTGCGTCGATTCCAGAGCCCCATTCCTCCGTGGACTACGTCGAAATCGGCCCCGAACTCGTCGTTGCGGAAGGATGATCACGAATGCCCCCAACGCCGAGTTCATCATGCCTCGGGCTGCTCAGCGCCGATAACCAACCTTGACAAAGCTGATTACCCTCGACCGGTAGGATAGAGGCCGGGTCCGATTGATTTCCGCGAGAAGGTCGACCAAGGCGGAGATTCGGGAGTATGGAGTATGAGGAGTCATCATGAAGCCTGGATACGATTTCAGTAAGGGTGAGCGCGGAAAGTTCTTCCGGCCCAACGCTGAGTTGGGTTTGCCCATCTACCTGAACGCGGACATCCAGGCCTATCTCTCCGAACGCGCGGTCGAGAAAGGCATTCCTCTCGGTGAGATGGTTAACTCCTTGCTCAAGCAAGAGATTCAGTTGATCGAGTCAGTGAAGTAACCTGTCGCGACCAAAGGCGGACAGGGTTAT